>NZ_JBQKCL010000003.1:0-320580 GCF_052122375.1 Blautia sp. HCP3S3_H10_2 | reverse complement strand
TTAAATTTTCTGAAAACTGTTTTATTTTTCAGTGTTTCAGAAGCAATTCCTTGTGACAGCTTGTTTACTATACCACTGTCGCAAGGAATCGTCAAGCATTTTTTACAAAAAGTTTCAATATTTTTTGTGCACCATTTTTGGTGTCTATTTTGTGTACCTTTTTTACAAATTGTTCATATGGTGTACTTCAAAACGCTTTTTCAAAAAGTTTTACTACTTATTATGTTGATGTAAATATTTCTCCCTCGTTGCCATGCCTCCTCTAATATGCCGTTCTGACTTATTTACATCCAGAACTGCTCTCGCCTGTCTGGCTAGTGCTGGATTTAAGCTCATCAAACGACTGGTTACATCTTTATGTACCGTGCTCTTACTTATCCCGAATCTTTTCGCAGTCTGACGTACCGTCGCTCTTGTTTCCACAATATAATTTCCAATTTCCACTGCCCGTTCCTCAATATACTCTTTCAAAAGAAATGCCTCCGAAGACGCTGTTTTTACAGTGTATGCAGAGGCAATATAATTATATGAAAACTATAAATGAGCAGGCTTGTGATTTTACCCAAAATGAAACCGCCCCGAAGGTTCACCCAATGTAAGCGTAACTCTGATTCCAAAATCCTTTTTCTCAAAAAAATCCAAGACATAACTTTACCTGATCAATTAAATGGAAGTCCTCATCAGCAAAATCGAACTCGTCATTTTCCATTCCCGCAAAATACCGCTCCAGGTATTTTTCATATTCATCCAAAGCTTTATCAATCTGCTTCTTCGCCTTTTTATTTCCAGTCTTTTCATAAAACTTAGAAGCGGCAGTAAAAATAATATCATTCTTTCGAAAAAGTGGCCAGCCTCTTCTTTTCTTCCAAGATGCAGCAACGCAAATATTTTACGCAGTTTCAAATCTGAACCAGTGTACTCTGGCCAGCCAAACAAATTCAATAAGTCTTCGCACATTTTTAAAAGGTTTTCGTACTCTTCACGCATATCCATTTCATCCAGACAGTCGTCCAGCCATCCTGAAATATCATATGCGTAATCCATATCATCCTCCAGTTTTTCCAATTCTGCTATCTTCACTAAAACCAATCATATTACTATGGCATTTGTCAGTAAGATTCTGGAACTTTTTCCATTTTTTATTTTTCAACGTGAACGTCCTCCATTATTATAGAACAATTTCTTTCCACAACATTTCTTTCCTTAATCACATGAACAGGAATCATTTTTTTCGTTGGAATCTTCTATTACAATTTTTAAGCATATCCCGTCATTTCGCTTTCTCTTTTGACAGCATTGTACCAAATCTTCTATTAAAAAAACTACAGTGTAGTAAAATTTTAGCCCTTTTGAATTTACGGCGCGAAATCATGCGAAAGCATGATCTCTGTGCATCGCGAAGCATGTTGCTGTGAATGAAGTGAACAATAACCATCTCATTTTTATATGGAATAAACTGCCCAAATCTGCTATTATATAGGATGTTGAGCATAAAAATTTATTTTAACAACAGAGGTGACAGACATGAGTTGGTATAACGAAGCAGTTTTTTATCACATTTATCCACTGGGTTTAACCGGCGCACCGAAGCAGAATGATTATGGACAGCCTGTTCACAGACTGAATACTCTTCTTCCATGGATCGACCATATCAAAGAAATCGGATGCACCGCATTATATATAGGTCCTTTATTTGAAAGTGTGGGACATGGTTACGAAACTACAGATTACCGGAAGCTGGATTCCCGTCTGGGGGACAACGAAGATCTGAAAAATTTCGTTGCCACCTGTCATGAAAAAGGGATTAAAGTTATTTTTGACGGCGTATTCAACCACACTGGGCGTGACTTTTTCGCATTTAAGGATATTCAGGAGAAGCGCGAGCATTCGACTTATGTAAACTGGTACTGTAATGTGAATTTTTCCGGAAATACCGAGTATAACGACGGTTTTTCCTATGAAAACTGGGGCGGCTATAACCTTCTGGTAAAATTAAACCAGCGCAATCCTGAGGTGCAGAATTACATCTGTGATGTGATCCGTTTCTGGGTTTCCGAGTTCGATGTAGACGGTATCCGTCTTGATGCTGCGGACGTTCTGGATTTTGATTTCATGAAACAGCTCCGCCGCACTGCTGAAGAAGTGAAACCTGATTTCTGGCTGATGGGTGAGGTAATCCACGGAGATTACAGCCGCTGGGTAAACGGCAGCACTCTTCACAGTGTTACCAACTATGCCCTCCATAAAGCCCTTTACAGCGGTCATAATGACCACAACTATTTCGAGATTGCACACACTGTGAAATATCTGCAGAACATGGGCGATCTTGATCTTTACAATTTCGTGGACAACCATGATGTGGAGCGTATTTACACCAAGCTTTCCAACAAGGCACATTTCGCTCCTGTCCATGTACTTCTTTACACACTTCCAGGTGTGCCAAGTATTTATTATGGTTCTGAATTCGGAATCGAGGGACGCAAAGAACGAACTTCTGATGACAGCCTGCGGCCGGCACTGAATCTCGATGATTACAAGGATGCCATAGAGAAAAATCCATGCACAGCACTTGTTGCAGCCCTTGGAAAAGTACGCCAGAATACACCAGCACTGAATTACGGAAGCTATGCTGAGCTGATGCTCACCAACCGTCAGTACGCTTTCGCCCGTGATCTCGATGGCGTGCGTGTGATCGTGACCGTAAATAATGATGATAATGCTTCTTCCATGAGTTTACCTGCTGGAAACGCAGCAGAATATGTTGGCACCCTGACTGGTGAAAAAGTACCGGTAGAAAACGGCCGTATCAATATATCTGTTGCCGGAAACAGCGGAAATATCTGGGTTCCGGCAGGTGATATGCCAGAATATAAACCTGTAGAAATGAATGGAAAAATGCCGGAAAAGGCAGAAGCTGAAAAATCTGAATTGACCGATGCAGAAAAAGCAAAAGCAGAGGCTGCTGCCACAGTCGCAGAGCAGGAAGCAGGACAGAAAACTGAACAGAATGACGTAAATGCGAATGCACTTGTTTCGGAGGAAAATTCACAGATACAGACTAATTCAAATGAAACTGCCCAGGCACAAACTACAGTTTCTTCAAGTATCCAGCCTACCGATTCTGAGAAATCCGAAATCACCGTAGACTGGTCCAAACGTCCGGAGGATATGACTGTAGAAGAACTCCAGGCCGGAATCCTCGCCAAGATGGCAAATAACGGTCCGGTCACTGACCAGATGAAGAAAACCGTTTATGATAATATCTGGCATGATTCTTTGGTTAACTGGCTGAAGAGCTTCCGCTAAAAAGTAAGTACTGAAAAAGCAGCTGATCCGTGATCACATTCACCAATCAACTGCTTTTTCTTTTATATTTTAATCCTTTTTTCCATTATTAAAAGCCAAAAAATACACGCACTTTATTTGACATATTATAAACTGTCTCAATTTTTTATCGGAAGCTTTTCAGGTACACCTTCTGTTCTGGTGTGATCCGGTAGCTTTCTACGGCCTTCTGAATGGTCTTTCTATGTACCCAGTCAGATAACTTATGCTGTTCAATATAGGGAACTGTGGCATCCCATTGTTTCGCAAGTGCCGTTGCAAAGTACCAGGCGATCATCATGTTTACATAATATTCCTGCGATTTTACTCCTGCTGCCAGTTCCAGGTATTCCGGAGAAAAGTCTTCATCCAGGAAAAGGCGCATAAGCATACCGATTCCGTAACGAATAGTGTAGGTTTCCGTCGAGCGGATCCAGTTTTTTACCTCAGCCAGCACCTCGGCTTTATGTGCCCGAAAGCATTTTGGCTCTGAGAAATCACAGGTAGCCCAGTTGTCTATATAGGGAAGAAATCTTTTTATCTCCCTCATACAGGTCTGGTAATCTTTTATTTCGGTGATCAGCATCATATGAAGGTTGTTTTCCTCATAAAATTGATGAGGAAGCTGCTGTAGGAAGGCTTCTGCCTCTGGAGTTTTCGCAAATTTTTTCGCAAATTTCCGAAGCACCGGAATACGGATTCCGATGACTGCTTCTATGTCTGTCCCGGGCATTAATTTGCTGTGGAAATCACGGTATTTTAAATCCTGTAATTCGAATAACTGCTTCTGCAGCGTTGTTAATTCATCCATTTTCATGCTCCGTTTCTTGCTATTTAATTTTTCTCCGCAGCCTCCAGGCTTGCCATCAGAAGCTCGTAGAAATCGTCTTCCCCCTCCAGCTTAGGAGAATTCTCCCCACCACCATTAGTACTACGACGCATGGTCGCATAGAAATCTTCTCCCGCAGATACCAGATCCATTTCATAGAGTTCATAACCAAGACTCCTGCACAGCCTGCAAAAAACAGTGAGAGGATCCTTTTCCAAACGGGTTGACAAAAGCTTCTTCCGAAGCTCGCCATCTTTCAGGGCATCACACTGAAGACGGTCCAGAATTTCCAATGTAGTCATATATGGTACCTCCTTTTTGCGGCTGTTTTCCAGATACACAGAATCAGTCGATAAAATCACGTAGATTCATGCACTCCTGCTCCAGTTTCAGCTGCGTTATTTTCATATATTTTAATACCCCGGCAATTTCCTGGCAACTGCTATCTGCAGGATTTTCCTGAATTTGCGCAGATATTTCACCAAACGTTTTTTCTATTACTTTATTCGGCATTTTTTCCGCTGTTTTTCCAATTGCTTTATCCGGCATCTTTTCGGCTGTTCTTCTTTCTATTTTCTCCAACAATTTATCTAACCGTCGGTTGTCATTCTCTGTAAGCTTTCTGCCATATTTCGCATACTTTTTCAGCTCCTGGATTCCCATGTGGTACAGCTGAAATGGAATGCCGGTTTTCCTGCAAAGATCAAGATATATCTCAAAGCCGCCCACATCAATATCTCCAAAATGAAGATATTTCGCATTAGGAAGCTGCTGATAGATCATCTGTAAAAGATTCCGGCGCACCTGATTGTGATAACCGCCAAGATAAATTAAAATACTGCCCGGCTCGTTCCAGCGGTAAAAAGTGGTCAGATTTTCAATTGTGATCACCTGTTTAATATGGGAAGTTTCGGACAAACATAAGCTTTCGATATCTTCTCCAGAAATGCCAATCCCCTGTTGCAATGCCGAAAGGTTAATGTATAGTTTATTATCTGATAACCTCTTTTTCTCCAATTCAGTTTCTACCGCAGCACAGCTTTCCAGATTATCTTCTTCCAAGCCAGCCTCTATCTGAATCGTTTTCTTTTCTATATCCCATGCGTTTTTTATCAGGCAGCAATCTCCTTTAAAATACACATAGTTTGGCGTATGGTAAATCTGATACTCAGCCAGAATTTCCTCTGTTCCCATATCCTCATATCCGCTGCCAAATCTACGCATAATCTTGCCAATCAGCCCCAGCATATTTTCCAGCTTTTTCGAATCTCCCAGATGTTCTATAGAAAATTCACGGATATATGATTCCTTCTGATTTCCTTCAATTGCTTTCAGAACTCTTAGCAAATCTCTGGTCTCTGCCTGATCCGAGATATCAATATATTCTTTTACTGATTTTCCCAAATCCAGACGTTGCAGGAGATAGTGGACAAAATTTTCTGTTATCCCCGTGCGGTCTTTTGGAAAATCATCATCAAAATATGCACTGCAATTTACATTTCCTGCAAACTGCTGCACTGACTTTTTTGAGCCTGAACGCTGCTGAAATACATTCGGAGAACAGGATTTTGTCAGATATTCTTCCAGAATCTCCCTTGTCAGCTTCTCATCATCCGCTTTCGGAGTCCGCCCAAGGTATTGATAGATCTCGTCCACCTTTTCGGCATTGAGAATAATCTTCTCAATAATGGTTCCCGTTTTCCTGTTTTTCCACTGAATCGTAAGGAATCCGCGCTTTTCCAGTTCATTCGCAGCCACATGGATTTCCTCATAAACCATGGAACTTTCATCAAAATATTCCAGCAGATTTCTTTTGGAAAAAGTCATGGCAATCCGAATCTGAACCTTATTTTTCCCGGAAGAAAGCAGACTTTTTTCATAGGAATCCATCAGATTATTCAGCAGCAGCCTGTCATACTGCATTATGATATTCCTCCACATAACTGCGCTTCTGGTCTGTCATAACAAGCATGATCTCATCCATAGCCGGGCCAATATACTGGATCTTATCCGGCGGCGCAGCAATAATAAGCTGCAACGGAAGACGGCGCAGAAATTCCAGAACACCGCCGATTCGTTCGTCATCCATGTTGTTAAATGCCTCATCAAATAACACCAGTCCGGCTGCCTCGCCGCCAATATTGTTACTGTAAAGCTGTACAAAAGACGCTGCAACGGTCACATAGAACGGGGTCTGTGTCTCTCCACCACTCTTCTCTTCACATACCTTAGAATAATAAGAATAACTTCCATCATTGTGGATGATCTTGATATCATAATCCATATAAGTACGGTAATCCGTAAACTCATCCAGTGTCTGCGCACTGTTTTCACCACTTAAGGAAAGACGCTCAAACAGCTCCTCGATTACATCCTTATGCGCCTCATGGAAGATTCCTGAAAACAGGGATTCTCCCTGGGTTACATTAAAATCATCCATGATCATCTCGTAATAGCTGCGGTATTTCTTGCTTGGCATAAACTGGAATTCATAACGTTCACTGCTGAAATCAATGCCCTTTAATGCCTTGTTCAGCTCCTTAAACTCACCCTGTGCCAGCTTCATGTTCTCCTGCAGCTTTGCCAGGAACTGCTCATGGAATTCCGTTTCTGCAGCCTCACGTGCAGACTGCACTTTCTCTTCATAATCAAGAAGTTCCGAGTTCTTCAGCCTTTCATAAACTGCTGCAAATTCCGGGAATCCCTCCAGAGTAGCCGCCGCGCCAAAGTCATGCTCTGTTTTGTATTCTACCATGGCATTTACCATTGCATCTTTCGCGATCTGGCACCTGTCACTATTATATTTTCTTTTATTAGAAGGCTGTCTATAGAAATATTCACTCTGGAACTGCTCAATTGGTCTTGTTCCCAGAGCCTTTTCATATTCTGTATTCCAGCTGTTTAAGATATTGCCTGCCTCTTCTCCAAGGGAAATTACTGCCGCTTTATCTGTGACCTGTTTTTCCAGAAGTGCCTGCTTCCTGGCAATAAGATCCTGAATTCTTGTTCGCATTCCACCTATTTTTTCTGTATCAGAGCTGATCGACTGCTCCAGTCCCCTTAATACCTTATCCAGTTCCTCCAGCTGTATCTGCTTCTGGATCAATGTGGAATTTTCTTTCAGCTTCCGGATGTTCTCTTCACATTTGGAAATGGCTTTTTTCACCATGCGAAGGGTATTGATCACATCCAGGCGGTACTTGATATCCACATCGCATTCCGTAGAAAGAAGCCCCAGAATCTCCATGGTCTTATTCTGCTGACTCTTCTGATTTTCTATGATTTCACTAAGCTTCTTAAGCTCTTCTTCCGCCTGTGCCAGCTGTACCTTGAACGCGTTTTTTCCAATAAAAGGAACCTTAAATACCTCCGGTTTAATGGCACTTGCCACCCGGTTCTGGTATCTCATACAGCCTTTGGTAATAGAAATAGAGTACTTTTTCAGATCTTCATAGTCCTCACACATCTGTACTTTTCCAAGGATCATGTTGCAATACTGGCGGGCGTATTTGTTCTGGGACGTCACCATGGTTGCAAGGGTTCCTGCCAGTGCAGTGTTATAATTTTCCAGGTCTCTGGTGTTGATAAGACCTACTCCATACACTTTTTTCTCCCGGCGCAGACGGTCATAAATGCCAAGTGCAATGTCAAAGCTTTCTGGCTCTACAAGCACATAAAAACGCTGTGTATTCAGGTAACCTTCCACTGCATTCCGCCATTCTTCGTCCTGGATTTCCAGCATTTCGCAAAGGATTCCTGGCTGGATTTCTCTTCCCAGATGCTCAAATTCCTCCCGGACAGTTTCCACAAGAAGCTCTACCCCAGATGGATATGTAAGCTTTTTGCGGTTCAGTTTATTGATTTTTTTATTCAGTTTTTCCAGCTCTGTACGGTTCTGGTTCAGCTCAATCTGCTGTCTGGCCAGCTCTCCCTGCAGTTCTCCGAAATGTTTCTGTTTGTAATGGATCACATCATCGGTAAGGCTTCTCAGCTGGGCAGTATTCCCCTCCTTTTCCAGAAGCTGGAGCTGCTGACGGTATTCCCTGATACAAGTCAGGAAATCTGTATCCTCCACAGATGCGCCTGCATTTTCCCCATGCAGTGATTGCTCCTGCACAGCCTTCAACAAATCTTCGCAGTTTCTTGCAGCCTGTACCACGCTTTTCTTCAATTCTGCCTCTTCCGCAAGGGCATTTTTCTCTTTGTCCCAGAGTCTTGCCAGTTCCTTTTTCTCTTCTTCAAGGGCTACAAATTCCTGGTTATGGCGCAGCTCTACACGGATATTGGTAGCCATTTCCTGCTTCTCGTTCCGCTCCTTCTGAAGCATTTCCAACTGAGTCTGGGCCTGTGAAAGGCGGATTTCTTCATTCTTTTTCGCCGTATCCGTGCTCCTTAACTGCCCTTCCACAAGGTCCAAATTGCTGCGCTTCAGGAAGTATTCATACATCTTATCCTTCTCAATGCGCTCCTGCACACGCTGATACAGACTTTCAATATTTTCCAGCTTTTTCATCCGTTTTTTCACATTATCCAGGGTACGCTCCATATCCTGATAAGTGCGCACATTTTCCCGGAGCACATCAATATTGACCTCTTTTTCATCCAGCACATAGGAATAAACGAAGTCCTTAATATCATCTATGGGCTTAAATGCAAGGGCTTTAGGAATCAGCCGGAAGAACTTATCCTCGATTCTTCCAAGCCTTGCTGTGACCATTTTGCGGGCCTCCACCTGGGTCTTGCACCACTGGCGGATATCAATATTAGAGGCACGGAATTCGGCAATGGATTTCACCTGGTTTCCATACAGGAAAAGGTCGTCTGAAAGCCTTGTATTCTCTATCAGATAACGCACTGTGGTCTCCTGCTCTTCGGAAGCGGAATCCACCACGGCTCCCAGAATAAAATACCGGTCTTTGCTTTCCTCATAAAATTCCAGTGCTACATGGGCACTGATCTCACCGGTACGCTGGTATGGCTGGTTCTCTTTTCCAGATTTACAGCGGATATATCCCGAGAGTTTACGCTTGCCGTTTTCATGCGCAGCCTTGTTGAAATTGCTGGCAGAACAGATAATCACAAACTGGATCGCATCCAGGAGAGTGGATTTTCCAGCACCGTTCTCACCAGACAAAAGAGTGGAATCTCCAAAATCTATGGTACAGTTATTGAACCTGTGCCAGTTAATCAGCTTCATCCTCGTCAGTTTCTTCATCGTTAGTATTCTTTCCCTTTCTGTATGTCTCCAGCTTCTCATATGCAGCCTTAATGTCCTCTACACGCACCGCCATTAATATGGAATCGTAGATCAGGACTCTGGATTCCTCATCTCCCATATCCTTATCCAGCAGCTCCACGATCTGGTATCTGCGGAACAGACTAAGGGCATTACGCATGGTTGTTTTGTCAATGATCTTGTCCCGGATCTTCAGGCTCAGGAACTTATCCTGAATATCCCCAAGATTTACGATCACTTCTTCAATTGCAGAGAGCTCCCGCTTTTTCTCATCATAAAGGATTCTCAGAATAAGAAGAACAATGGAGTCGTAAAGCTTCAGGTTCATTCGGTTATAGCCCCTTGGACTGGTCAGCTGGATCACTCCATATTCCTCATTTATTTCAAGACGATACCCCAGGACTCCCAGGTATTCTTTAAATTCTTTTCTGTATTTCAGCACAAAATAATAGTCACCTCTGGTATTCTGGTTGCCCTTGCACAAAAAGCAGGTTCCCAGAAGGCGGTTGCAGACTCTGCCGAAATTATCCTTGTCCTTTTGCAGCATTCCTTCCAGAAATTCCATTTTCTTTCCTCCGTATCCGAAAATCTTTGAACCGGTATCCGTTTACTTCCCGTTCTTCCAGTGTCTCTACTGTATAACCCATCTTTTTACGCTGACCGTAAAGGCGCACATAGATCAGTTTGATAAAATCATCTTCATTATTAAGAGGAAGCTGGCTGGCTTCCATTTCCTCTTTTCCTTCCAGCTGGTGATTGACATAGGTCTGGATTTTTTCCACACTGATGACCTTCTGGATCTTCTCCGCCATTCTTCTCATTTTTTCCCTGCGAAGTTCTTCGTCCGGTTCTGCCATATCCACGCTGGCCGGCGTAAATTCACGCTTGCCTTCCACGGCCAGATAAAGAGAGCTCTGCTCCAGGATCGCGCACTGGTAAATTCGCACCAGGTCGTCCAGAAAATCAATACGGTATATTCCGCCAAGGTCCATATTTTCCCGGTTGATTTCCTCATTAATGCCCATAAGAATCTCCTTCAGCTGGCCACGTACGTCCTCATTTCCTGCAAGGAGAAACTTGGCACGGTTAATGGCTGCACGCTGATACTGGGTGTTTTTCTGGTTGATTTCCTGCAGAATCTCATCCATGTTGCGAAAGGCTTCTATGATCTCATGAAGATAGCGGTAAGTCATCTCCCGTCCTTCTTCTATGGAGACTTCACGGATTGCAGCGATTTCTGCCGCTGCGTTTTCCAGAAAACCTTCATTACGGCTCTTACTCTCCAGCCTTTCGATGATCTCCGGTCTGAACTTGGAGACATTGTCCGAGGTCAGAAGACGGTGATAGGCTTTGTCCACAATGTTCGTAATGTAGTCATTAAACAGGGCATCCATAATTTCTGCCACTGTTCTGTGTCTGGTCAGATCGTCAATATAATGCTTGATATTGGAATTCAGGTTCTTAAGACCGGTGATCAGATAATCTGTGTTTTCCCAGATCTGCATAAGCACAATTCCAGGCTTGTCCATATTTCCCCGCACCAGGCTGTAAATGGTATAAATATAGCCCTGATATTCAATTTGTTTACCGTCTGCGATATCCAGCAGCGTCTTGATCACTTTCACCGCGTATTCTTTGAAATTCACGCGCTGCACATAGCTTTTATCTGTCTCCACTTCGATCCAGCCGTAATATTCCAGGCGACGGAGAATGCCGTTTGCCCGGCTTCTGCTGTCGCTGGACTCGAATTCCTCTTCTACCAGCTGCGCCGCATTTTCCTGGTCAAAATAAAATTCCAGTTCGTCTACCAGTACATTTCTTTCCACGCCAAAGGAAAGCTGATGCTCCATTATGGAAAAAAGCCGGCTGATGCACTCCCAGTATACGATCCGGTTGGGTGAGGACAATGGGACAAAAAAATTGCCCGGAATTACATGAAACATAGGTTGTGTCCTTTCTATTTGCAACACGCTTTTGGTACTAAACGTGTTTGAAAATCCTTCTTACAATATAATAGAAGGGGCAAATTACTTTGCCCCTAAAATCTTACTCTATTTGAAACTGTCAGAGCCAGTTATTTGTATTTTAACACAGTCGTTTTGGCTGCACAAGTTTTTCTGCAGGCTGCCATGGCAAATTTCCGAAACACTGTGTCTGAAATTCAAACCATAATATCCCCTATCTGCAAATCACCCGCAAAATCCCCAGCACCAGCAAATGTGCCGGATAAAAAATATAGAAAAACCACTTTGAAAAATTCCTGCCCTTCACAGCCCGTCTGCCATTGTACAGATAAATGATGCAAAGCCCCGACAGGAAAATTCCCAGAACAGCCCCCAGTGCCCGGAGCAAGCTCATAGCTGGTGGCATGTTTTCTATATTTTCTATAAAGCTTAAAATGCCGAAAAGCAGCATAGCTTTTCCGAAAACACCCCACAGTTTTTCTCTGCGTTCTTTTTCTGGTAAACTGCCAACGTTTTTCCCAGCAACTGATCCAGTTTGTACCGACCTGTCCCTGCATACTGCAAACCACCAGGTAAAAATTGGTGCCAGAATTGCCCAGTCGCTGTATGCCGAAGCCAGCACCAGCCCCCATATAACAAGCGTCTGGCGAGTGCCCGCAGGAAGCTTTTCCCGGACATAAAGGATCAGAAAACACAGAAACAGGGTAAATATCATATTCATGCTTACGAAGCTGATAATTCCTTCTTCTGTAAACGCCAGGCAAAACGGAATTTCTGAGATTATAGCAAACAAAAGCAACCGCTTACCGTAGCTCTCTTTTGAATGGGTGTATCCGTAACCTTCCACCAGGAAATAGCACATGGTAATGGCTGTAAAATAGCCAATATCCACCATCACCTCGAAAAGGATTGTGCCTGGTTTCAGGAATATGTTCGCAATGTGATTCAGCAGCATGGTAAACATAGCTATATATTTGATCTGGTCTCTGTTCATGCACTTTACCTCACGCGAAGCTCCAGTTCCACCTTTTTCACTTCATTCTTTTCTATATGGAAATCATATCTTTTCCCTAGGATATTCCCATCTGGCAGACGGCTTCCGGTGAGAATCCGGTAATCACCAGGCATGATATCCAGTTCCAGCTTTCCATCTTTCCATGTACATTCGCCGAAATCCAGTGTGAGATATCCCTGTCCATCTGTTACTGCCAGTGTCCAGTTCTGATGATAAACCCAGTCCTCACTTTTTTCTGCAATAACGACCAGATGGGCTTCCTTGCGGCTCTTTTCAAGTACCGCTACAAATTTCATTCCATCCCAGTATTCAATCGCTCCATCAGTTGGGCTAAGACGGGACGGAATTCCAAGGGATCTTGCGATCGCCACAAACAATACCTTCTGGGACTTCTCTCCCGCAATTTTCAGATCCAGGGCTGCTCCCGGAGTGGTATATGCAGTCAGATGTTCTTTGTCATTTCGCACGGAAATATTTTCCTGGATCCAGGTCCAGATTCTCTTTGGATCCGCCTCAAAAGCGTCCCGCTGCTTTTTGTCAAAGTAGCCAAGAATTTTCTTTCTCCACTTCGTCAGGACCTCATTTTCTACACGTGGATTCCATACATAAGGAATGTAAATCTCGTCCGGGTTAAATTCCCGGTAAACGGACGCCTCCTGATAATGTCCCTCCAGTACTTCTGGAAAAGCATCCCTCCTGTCTTTCTCTGACAAAACAGCCATCATAGGTTCCACTTCTTCCAGGGTATGACCAAACAGGCAACGCTTCCACAGTGGCTGGAATTTCTCAATTTTTTCACGGCAATGTTCTGCTTCTGCAGCTACGCGGAGATTATTTTCATTCTCCTGCTCTTTGGAAACAGCCCAGCTGGTCTGGCAGTTTTCTTCCGGCGCATTCATATCGAAATCCACCCACAGCTCATCTGCATACTCTTCGCCAAGGGTACACACAAAGCGCTCTGCTTCTCTTGTATCAACTACCTTTTCCCCGTAAGCTCCCTCATAAACAGCGCAGATCAATAAGCTGCCCAGCCCGGTTTCAAAAGAAATGCATCCATTTTCATCTGTCAGCATCTGTGCCACCGGGGAAAATCCACCGTAATTCATCACTTCAGCCTGCACTTTTGCTCCCGCTGCCGGCATTCCATCCAGATCTTCCACCTGGATGGTGATCCGCCTGGTCTTTGCATATCTTCCAAGAAGGTTCAGAATGCGATTCATTCCCACCTTGCCGATTACTTCTTCATCAGGCATCGCCCGGTCGTACCATCTGGAGCAGATCATCATCGCTCTTGATACCTCACCTGTAAACCACCCCTTATCCAGAACTGGTTCTGGCTCACAGGCTCCCAGATAATGCCAGTCGCCATCGCACCAGACTTCCACCCAGGCATGATTATCATCACGATGGGACCACCTTGGTACATACACCATTCTGGCTGGGATTCCCGCGCTTCGCAGTACATTTACTACAAAAACAGCCTGCTCTCCACAGCGTCCGACTCCACTTCTGTAAATCTCCAGTGCAGAACCGGTCCGCATATCTGTACCCTGATACATTACTTCCCCGGCACACCAGTGATTGATCTCCAGCGCTGCTTCCATCATATTCATGCCCTGAATACGCTCCTTTATCTTTTCCCAGAAAAAAGTACGGCAGGGCTTGATTTCCTCGTCATTTGTCCGATGAAACAGCACATAGTTCAGGAAATAAAGCTCCGGGTATTTCTTCACATAAGGGGAATTTTCCCATAGACAGATTCCCTGCTGCACATAATCCAGGTAGGTATCAAAAGTGTAATTACCTACGTCGCTGTAAGGCATATTGCTGTACAGATATTTCATTCCAATCACAATATCTGCGTTTAGGGCTTCCATTCTTTTCTTTATTTCTTCGGCTTTCTGGGGCAGTTCCCTGGAAAAATCTTCAAAGTCTTTTTCTATCCGGTCTCTGTTTTTTTCAAGAAACATGTCGTTCTCCTTCTCATCCTTTTCAAATACAAAAGCTTCCCAATGGCTTATTTTCTCTCTTACCATTTTTAGAGCGTGTTTGAAAAAGGCTTTCTGCAAGATGTGCGTCACAATTTGTGGGAGATTTTGTCCGATTGAGGGAGGCGTAGCGGGCTACGCTGACTGAAAGAGGGCAAAATATACCGCAAAGTGGGGCGCGCAGATTGCAGGAATGATTTTTCAAACACGCTCTAGCCCTTTTGTATACACAAAGGTCCTGCCATGACACTCCCATGCGTCCTGGCAGAACCTTTGTCATTAATCTTATTATTTCATTCTCGATATCCTTTTGTCAATATACTCAGACAAAAATTCAACGCTTCCTTCCACGCCCAGTGTACTGCTGTTCAGGCTCAGGTCATAAGTATGTGCCTCTGACCATTTGGAATTGCAGTGGCTGTCGTGGTATTTCTTTCTCTTTCTGTCTTTCTCTTTGATAAAGCGCTCTGCTTCTTTGTCTGATTTTCCATAAAGGCGGGCTACACGCGCTACCTTATGCTCCATATCACCAAGAATAAAAATGGAGATCAGGCTTGGGTAATCCTTCAGGATCGTCTCGGAGCATCGTCCAACAACTACGAAGGACTCGCCTTTATCTGCCTTCTCACGAAGGAAATTAAACTGCATAAGAGCTACGTTATCTGCCGGAGAACTGCTCATTCCCTTAACAGTACGGTAAAGGAATTTGTTATGCTTCATCTCGTCAAAGATTTCAAGCTCTTCAGTCTTTACATTATGGCTGTCTGCCACCTCTCTTAAAAGATTGTGATCGTACAGGGAAAGACCGTAGCGTTTCGCGATTCGCTCTGCGATCTCATGTCCTGCACTTCCGAACTCTCGTCCGATGGAAATGATCACCTGTTTCTGTGGTTTCATGGTATCCTCCCTTCTAGCCGGAGCTACCTGCTTTTTTGCAGATATCCCTGGCATTAAACGGATATTTATGATCCGCTTTGCTATTTTCTCATAACAGAACAAGCGCTGAACAGTCACCTGAAATTATAAATATCTTGCGTAAATCATCAGCATGGAAACAAGGACTACCAGAATCGTAGCAGGTGCCATAGCCTTACAATATTTGCCCCATTTGATCATGTGACCACTCTTCGCAGCTGTTGCAATACCAACTACGTTTGCAGAAGCTCCGATCGGAGTAGCACTTCCGCCAATGTCAGTACCCATTGCAAGAGCCCATGCCAGAATGGAAATATCAATTCCCTGTGCTGCTGCCAGACTATCGATAACCGGGATCATGGTAGCTGCAAACGGAATGTTGTCAATAAATGCGCTGGCGATAGCCGATACCCAGATGATGATCGCGATCATAACCTTCAGGTTACCGCCGCTTACCTTACCGATAAATCCAGCCAGGATAGTAAGGATACCAGTCTGCTCCAGACCACCGACTACTACAAAAAGTCCTACAAAGAACAGCAGAGTCTTGTAATCAACCTTTTTCAGAAGATCCAGTGCATCTTTTCCGGATGTGATCAGTGTCACAGCTGCGATAAATACACCGATACAGGATACGGTAAGACCAGTCTGTGAATGAGTTACCAGAAGAACAACTGCGCAAAGGAAGATAACACAGCTGATTGTAAAGCCTCTCTTGCTCACAATTGCCTCTTCCGGATCCGGCAATGTGGATGGATCAATCTTTCCTGCATTCTCAGTCAGCTCTTTGCGGAAAATAAAATAGAAATAGATTACAACCAATACCAGTGCTACAACTGCGATCAGACCTGTATTTGTCACAAAGTCAGCAAAGGAAAATCCAAGGGATGTTCCGATGATAATGTTCGGCGGGTCTCCGCACATGGTAGCGGATCCACCAAGGTTGGCACAGAAGATCTCTGCAAGGATCATCGGTACCGGATTAAATTTCAAAAGCTGCGACAGCTCTACAGTAACTGCTGCCAGGAACAGGATTACGGTGATACTGTCAATGAACATGGCAAGTACAAAGGACAGGAGCATAAATGTGATGAAGATCGGGATGATCTGGTATTTAACCATTTTCGCGATTTTCATACATAACCAGCGGAAAAATCCGGAGTTTGCCATTCCTTCCACCATGATCATCATACCAGCGATGAACACGATGGTCTCCCAGTTGATTCCGGCGGAAGCTTCGCTGGCCTCACCAGCTGTGTGCCAGAATCCAGTAGAAAATATACTATGTATATTCAGGGTTTCAATAATTGCGGAAGGGCTGTGCATACAAAGTCCAAATACGAGAACCAGTGTAAGAACAGCACATCCCAAGGTAACAATATGTCTTTCCCAGACTTCTGTGATGATCAGAATGAACATCGCCAGGAAAATAATTACTGCTAAAATCTGTGCTATCATTTCTTTCCTCCACGACTGTCATACCACGCCATCCAAAGACCAACAGCGATGGAAACAACAATCAGTATTCCTATAAAAATATTAAGTAACATATAGTGTCATACCTCCAATCATATACGTTTGTTTACATGGAAAATAATTGCTTAAAGCTGCGGTATTTTTATAAACAAATACGATCACAGCAATTCGCAATATTTAAACAACAGTATACGATTTTCAGCGTTTCTGTCCGTCCTGATGATGGATATAACAGATGATAAATTTTCTGCCATCCGCGTCGTTTCTTGTGTTCAGACGCTTCCTGGCTTTATAAAATACGGTATTCGCCAGCAGAACTGCAAGCATGATGAGCACCAGTATTTCCACACTGCCCCTGCGGCCAAGGCGCTGGTCCGCCTCCAGCCTTACAGACACCTGCCGAAGTCCTGTCAGTTCTTCTGCACTTGTCTGGGTGCTTCTGGAAAGCTCTGGTGAGATCAAAGAAGCGGAGGCCGGAGCCAGATCATAAACGTACGTGATATTCCTTGCTTCCATGCCTGCAAAGAATACGCATAAAACCGCGATCATCATACTGAAAAACAGACAGACCAGACGGTTTCGACATTCAGTTTTCTGCACTAGGCCTCACCTCGATACCTGAAAAAATTCGTATCTATAATAGCAGATTCTTACTGTATTTTCAACTGTTTTTCTTGAACATGCTGTAGCAGGGAATTCCAGCAAAATTTCCTATTACATAAAAACAGACTGAAGTATCTCCCTGTGGAAATATCTCTTCAGCCTGTTATTCTTACCTATTTTGTTATTGGAAATATTGCAGAAATAATTTTCCTTCTTTCACTTGCTGCAACTCTGCTGTTTATTCAGCGTCTGTCTCTTCTGCAGCATCAGCTGTTGTATCAGCCTCTGCATCTGCGCTTTCATCTGCATTCTCTTCTGTTGCTTCTTCTGTAGCATCAGCTTCAGCAGTATCGCTATCATCAAATGGGATTACAGCGCCGTCATATTTCTCATTGATGAAGTCTTTGATCTCATCAGATTTTAATACGTCTACAAGAGCTTTGATCTTATCGCTGTTCTCATTGCCTTCTTTTACTGCGATTACGTTTACATATGTTTTTGCAGCCTCAGAATCAGAAGTCTCATATGCAAGGGCATCCTTGGACACAGAATATCCGGCCTGAAGTGCATAGTTTCCATTAAGTACAATGTAGGAGGTCTCTTCTGCAACACGTGCAACCTGCTCAGCTGCAAGCTCTACTATTTCTACATTGTATGGATTCTCTTCAATATCATTTACAGTTGCTTCCAGACCAACGCCATCTTTCAGTGTGATGATTCCATTATCCTGAAGGAGAAGAAGTGCTCTGGCTTCATTGGTGGTATCGTTTGGTACTGCGATCGTGTCACCATCTGCGATATCGTCAAGGCTTGTTTTTGTTCCCGGATAGATTCCGAATGGCTCGTAATGAATTCCACCTGCATTTACAAGGTGTGTTCCTTTCTCTTCGTTAAAGCTGTTCAGATATGGAATATGCTGGAAGTAGTTAGCATCAAAATCGCCACTCTCTACAACTTCGTTCGGCTGTACATAGTCATCAAATACAGTTACCTCAAGGTCATAGCCTTCTTCCTCAAGGATTGGCTTCGCTGCCTCAAGAATCTCAGAATGTGGTGTCTCTGAAGCTGCTACTGTGATGGTTTTGTCATCGTCTGCCGCAAATACAACGGATGTTCCAACAGTTCCAAGTACCAATGCTCCTGTAAGAGCTGCTGCGATTAATTTTTTCATAATAAAGTTCCTCCTCGTTTTTTGATATATTAAATTGTTACATTGCATTCATTTTATAATGAACAGGCTTTCTAAAAAGCCTGTCGATTATCTACTTTCGTTTATCCAGCTTGTTGGCAATGAACATACCAATTGTCTGGAAAATCTGTACCAGTACTACCAGAAGGATAACGGTAACCAGCATGATGTCTGTCTGCCAGCGGTTGTAACCATAACGGACTGCGATATCTCCAAGTCCACCACCGCCGACCGTTCCTGCCATTGCAGAGTAGCCAAGAATGGTTCCTGTCACAATGGTAGCTCCTGAGATCAGGGATGTCCTGGCCTCTACCAGCATTACCTTGAATACGATCTGAAGATTGCTTGCTCCCATGGATCTGGCTGCTTCGATAACTCCCGGGTCTACTTCATTCAGTGAAGACTCTACCATACGTCCAATAAAAGGAATCGCTGCAATGGTAAGAGGGACGATCGTAGCCGTTGTTCCATAGCTTTTTCCAACCAGAAATCTGGTAAATGGAATGAGCAGGATCAGAAGGATCAGGAAGGGAATGCTTCGGAAAATATTGGCAATCACATCCAGGATCTTGTATAGTACCGGATTCGGCCGCAGGCCTTCTTTATCAGATACTTTCAGCAGAATGCCCAACGGCATTCCAAACACATATCCGAAAAAAGTGGAAAACAGAGTCATATATAAGGTTTCCCCTACACCTGCGATAATCATATCTGTTACTTGCTTTGTCCACATAATCAGTTCGCCTCCCCTATCTCAAGTCCACGTTCTGTAAGATAATCTTTCATTTCCTGTACATGAGTGCTACCACTCATAAACTGAAGGATCATCTCGCCCTTTGCCACACCACCTACATTTTTGGTGTCTGCCTTTAAGATATTTACAGGCTCGTGGAAGGTAAGTACAAGGTTTGCGATAACCGGTTCGAATGCGGAGTTTTCGGAAAATACCACACGGATGACTTCGCCGCTCTGGATCTCAGACTGGGTAAGCTTCTGGCTTTCAAGGTCAGATCCTGTATCCCGGCTGATCAGCTCTTTGGCAACCTGTGATTTCGGGTGACTGAAGATTTCTTCTACCAGGCCCTGTTCTTTCACTTCACCATCCTTCATGATTGCCACGTGGGTACAGATCTCACGGACAACTGACATCTGGTGGGTAATGATCACAATGGTGATTCCGAATTTCTGGTTAATATCCTGCAAAAGCTCCAGTATGGAGGATGTGGTCTGTGGATCCAGCGCACTAGTAGCTTCATCACAGAGTAAAATCTGCGGATCTGAAGCCAGTGCTCTGGCAATGGCTACTCTTTGTTTCTGTCCACCGGAAAGCTGGGCCGGATAAGCTTTTGCTTTGTCTGCCAGGCCTACGATTTCCAGAAGCTCCATGGCTCTTGCTCTTGCATCTGCTTTTTTCTTCCCCTGAATGTACAGTGGGAAGCAGACATTTTCCATAACATTCTTCTGCATCAGCAGGTTAAAATGCTGGAAGATCATTCCTATTTTTTCCCGCTCCTTACGGAGCTCTTTTGGAGAAAATCCACTAAGTGGTTTTCCGTCTATCAGAACGTTACCTTCAGATGGAACCTCCAGAAAGTTCATACAACGTACCAGGGTACTTTTTCCTGCACCGGACATTCCGATGATTCCGTAAATATCTCCGGATTCTATGGAGAGACTTACATGTTTCAGGGCTTGTACGGAACCGTCTTTGGTTTCGAAGGTTTTGCTCACATCTTGGATTAATATTGAAGACATGTCTTTCCTCTTTCCTTAATTGGGCTGGTCTGAAAATCATTTTCTTTCAGGCCTTCCATCTTTGTTTCATCGTCGATAAGGTTACTATAACACTTCTGGAGTAAAAGTGTTAATTCTTAAAATTTAGGGCTGGCTATAGTTTAAAGCTATAGCTATTTGTGGAGGACTTTTCAAACACGCTCTAACGCAGTGCTTTATCCTTGTACTTCGCGATCTCCTCCAAATACTTCTGGCCCAGCTTACTGATCGTAGTGCCTTTGCGTGCAAGATAACCGATGGTCATAACCTCATCAGAATCCAGCTTGACAGCACAGTAATCAGAACCATTTAGTTCCTCACAGATAATTCCCGAGCAAAGTGTATAACCGTTGAGACCAACCATCAGATTCAACAGAGTGGCACGGTCATTGGCTTTGATCAGACGCTTATATTCATAAGTGCTCAGAACCTCCTCTGCAAAATAGAAGGAATTATAGGTTCCCTGCTCAAAAGAAAGGCAGGGATACTCTCGGAGATCCTCCAGTGTGATCAGCTCCCGGTCTGCAAGGGGATGTCCTTTCCACATATAGACATAAATACTGCATTCCAGGATCGGATGAAATTCCAGATTAAACTCATGGAATAATTTTTCCAGGACTTTATGATTGAATTCATTCAGGTAAAGAATACCGATCTCACTTTTAAAATCCTTTACATCCGTAATAATGTCATAAGTCCGTGTCTCATGGACTGCAAATTCGTATTCATCCATTCCGAACTGTTTTACCATTTCCACAAAAGCATTTACCGCAAAGGTATAATGCTGCATGGATACACTGAATTTCTTCTTGGTGTGTTCCTTGGAAACATATTTGGACTCGATCAGCTCGTACTGCTCTACCACCTGTCGGGCATAACCCAGGAATTCTTCACCCTCAGGAGTGACAGAAATTCCCCGGTTAGTCCTGCGGAAAAGCTCCACCCCGATTTCTTCCTCCAGTTCCCGGATTGCGGAAGAAAGACTTGGCTGGGAAATAAAAAGGGTGCGGGCCGCCTCATTCATGGAATTGGAATTGGCTACCGTTATGGCGTATCGGAGTTGTGCCAATGTCATACAGATTCCTCCTCATAGTTATCGCTGTCATCGCTTTCATCACTGCCCATTCTCACCCGGATTCCGTTGATTTCCACATCTTCCATAGGAATCACCAGGCACTTACGCCCGTCAATGATCCTGGTTTCCACCAGCTCCACTTTCTCCGGCTCTACATGGATCACCACATCCGGCGTTTTGATCTCGAATTTACGGGTATTGGTTATGTTCGAGGCAACCATCGTTGCTTTTTCTCCTGCAACAGCTTCATACTGGTTATCAAATGTTTCCAGCTTCTCCTCTTCTACCCCGCAGTCTTCGAAAAGGCGCTTCACCTCAGACTGGGTGAGCACTACCGGATCCGGTGAGTCTTTCTGCGCCTCAATGATCTCATTCAGCTTCTCATGGATATTTACCACAGTATCGTACTGACAGTCATCCCCAAGGGTTTCCTCCACCAGCATATTGAAGGAATCTCTCTGACCGCCTGCGGAAAGAGGTGCCGTACACCCAAACATCTCGTCCACAAAAATATCATGAAGCTGCTCTGCATTCTTGGAATAATAGAGCATGCCATGAATATCTGTACTTCTCTCATTAAATACCGGGAAAAGGAAACCATTTTCCGGCATTTCCACTAACCAGTCGCGGATGCGGTCCTGGATCAGGTTGGCTTCCGCGTTATAGCAAAGCCCTGCTTTTGATAATTTCACCGGGCAAATGCTGCACAAAATATATTCATAAATTTCCTCTGAAGCATCATCCATATCAATACCGTCAGAGGTTCTTCCCGGAATATCATATACCCCGTGGACCAGAATTATGTAGTAATTTTCCGGATAATCGTAATTTTCGATAATTTTGTCATAAAAGCTCTCAAGCAGGGCATCATCCTTCAGCTTGCTGGTGCGAAGCTTCATGAGGAATTCATGCTTGCCCCCTTCTTTTTCCTCCTGTAATGGGAACTCCATGTTCATCAGGTTCTTTCCCAATGTACCGGAAAGTGATTTTTTGAAAATGTCAAAATACTTGAACATTTCTTCCTCGGAAAGAGAGAGAAATGCCTCTTTCAGCTCTGTTTTCTTGTTTTTATCGCCATCCACGTAGCATCCGCAAATACGGGTAATGTTACAATTAGCTGGCGTAAACTGCTTCTTGATCTCGGAAATTTCTTTTTTATTCATCTATCTGACTCCTTGTATTTTTTGTAACCATAAATCCTTGTAACTACAGCTGCAAAGTTTCTCTCACAAAAACAGCAGATCATGATTAATGGTAGTATAAAACAAATCTTTAAATTTTTCCATATTCCTTGTCTGGCCAAGAGCCCACATCATCTTCGTCACAGAAGCTTCCAGCGTCATATCATAAGATTCCAGCACCGGGAATCTCTCTTTGATGATCTTCCCCACCTGATAAACCTCCATGTCACTGCCTTCATGGGTAACCTGCGTCGCCATGCAGACCGGCTTGTCCGCTTCAATCCAATGGCCGATTTCCTCCAGAAAATCATCATTTTCATAATGAGGAAGACCGCCTACTCCGAAGGACTCAATGATCAGCCCATCATAAGATGGAAAAAGGGCGTCCAGTACCTTCCCGTCAATTCCCGGTATCAGCTTCAACAGAAATATTTTCTGATTCATTTCATGAAAAAACACAAGAGGTCTGGTGGACTGGTCTTTGTCATCGATATAGAATATAATTTTATTGTCGTGAATGGATGCAATATCCGGATAATTGATACTTGAAAATGCATTATAGCTCTTGGAAAATTCCTTCTTTGCTCTGGTTCCGGCAATCACTTTTCCACCAAATACAATAGAAATTCCATGTGCACGGTCATGGGATGCAAATCGCAGACTGTCCAGAAGATTGGAGCGCGCATCTGTAATGGCCAGGTCAATGGGCTTCTGTGCTCCTGTGATCACGATCGGCCTACGGTTATTCTGGATGAGATATGACAGTGCCGCAGCTGTATAAGCCATAGTATCTGTCCCATGACACAAAACAAAGCCATCATAAAATTCATATTTGGATTCGATCAGTCTGGCAAGCTTCAGCCAGTGATCTGCACACACATTGGTACTGTCCAGAGCAAATGGCTGTACCGTGTCAATGGTACAGAATTCCTTCGCCTCCGGAATATATTCAAGTAATTCCTCTGCAGAAATCTGAGGTGCCAGACCTTCTGCCGTATATTTGGAAGCAATGGTGCCTCCAGTTGCAATAAGAAGTATTTTTTTCATCAGGTTCCTCCGGTTCTTTTAATTTTCCGTACCCTTCACTTTCACAACCCCAACGGTTCCTTTATAAGAAGCATCAAATACATATTGAATCATCTTCTCATTCAGCTGATCCTCATGGGCAAAATGGAGATGCGCCCCGATCACAGCCACCACCGGGCTATCCACAGCATAAACCATATCCAGAAATTCCCTGGTTACTTCATTTGGTTCATAATAACAGTCCTTATTGCCCCAGATAAGTGCTCTGTCCTGCCATGCTTCCCTGGACGCTTTGTCCAATTCATCATTGATCGTGGACTGCAGCGGTACATGCATGGCAAGGATAACAGGCTTGTCCTGCTGCCAGATTTCCTTTATTTTCTTCAGACCTTTCTTAGAAAGCTGGCTGGTATTATTATTGATTCCCACTACCAGAAATTCGCCATAATCCTGCACCATTACAGAATCCATTTCCCAGGCAGCCTTCTCCTTTTTCCGTATTTCCTTGTTTGTCAGAGTGTCACTGTACCAGGATGCCAGATCATGATCCGCTCGAATATACATGACAGGTACTTCGATCTCATTCAGTCCTTCCATGACACAATCCAGATTGGCCTGGGAAAAGAAATCCACCATATCTCCATCCAGGATCACACCGTCTGGCTGCAGATCATTTACCGCTGCCACAATCCCCTTCCAGGCTTCTGACGAGGGGACTCCATCCAAATCGCAGAAAAGGTCATGGCGGCTTTCTACTTCCTCTTCTTTTTCTTTCGTATAATCTCCATCTTCCACGATAATATGCTGGTCGTTCACTACAGCAATGGTGTATTCCTTCTGAATTCCCGGAATTTCCACCTCTTTTTCATCAAATACTGTCTGCGCATTTACCGGAACACCAGTTAAAATAACACCCAGTAATAATGCGGCAAATATACTTCTTTTTCTCATCCATCCCACCTCATTTATCATTAGAAAAAGCCTGCCCGAATCTCCCCAGGCAGGCTTATTTTCATTAAAACTTAGTTATTTTCTGTTGTCTCTTCTGCGTCGTCAGCACTTGCATCTGCACCGCTGTCCTTGGCTGTTTCCTCTGTTTCACTGTCTGTCTCTGCGTCAGAAGCAGTCTCATCTGTGGTGTCCGCCTCATTCGTATCTTCTGCGGCACTGTCTGCACTGCTGTCTTCCTCTGTATCAGAAGCCTCACTTGTGTCCGTGGCTGCATCTGTACTGGACTCTGTTGTATCAGCAGTTGTGTCTGTAGTACTGTCCGCAGTGGTCTCTTTGATCGTGAAGCTGTGGTCATCTGTAATTGTCAAAGTAGAAAGTACTTTATCATTTACAGTAACATCGGCATCATCCAGCCATTTCTGAGTTGTCTCTGTATAATAATTGCTACGCTTTGTATTCTCCAGAGTTTCTTTCTTAGAGGCAGTCGCATCCTCGTCGTTTACCTTGTCCATACGAAGAACGTATACATTGGTGTCTGTCTCTACAAGCTCGTCGTAAACCTCGCCGTCCTTCAGGGTTCTAAGTGCCTCAACAACCGCGTCATCATAAGAATTGGAGATGTCCTCGTCATCACTGTCATTTGCAAAGATGCTTCCGGTCAGTCCGCTATAGCTTTCATCTACAGCCTTAGCTGTCTCTCCCATATCTGCTGTGGGATCTTCCTTCATCTTATCCAGGATCTCCTGCGCCTGCTCCTTACGGGTGGCAATATCATCATCGGAAAGATCTTCTCCGCTGATGGAAATACTTACATAACTGAAAGAGGACTGCTGCGCCTCTTCGTCTGTTATGTTAACCTCTGCTTCGTTACGGATCGGATCATAAATTCTCTGGCGGTAGGTCTCAAGCTCCAGAAGTGTCTTCACCTGGTCTTCTGTCACTGCCAGTTCTTTCAGAGTCTCCTCATCATTATCCTGCATAAACTGGGAAGCTGCATCTGCAATGGCAGTCTCATCATCAGAAGTAACTTCAACGCCATAATCTGCTGCTTTCTCTTTCATGATGTACATCAGCTCAACCTGCTCCATAAACTGCTCTACGGCCTGCTCACCATATGTTTTGCCAGATTCTTCATCTACCACCTGGCTCCAGATATTACCTGCGCTTCCCATAAAGCTCTTGTACATAGCAACGGTCTGTGCCTGTGATTCGCGGGCATACAGGCTTACAATTCCCATAGGAATGTCTGTGCCGTCTACAGTTGCAACCGTCTTCTCTCCATCTATTGTTTTACTTCCACAGCCGGAAAGCATCCCCATCGCCATTACGCCAGCCAATGCTGCTACGGTTGTGTTTTTCACGATTTTCTTCATATTGATCACCAATTACCCTTTCACTGATATGCCGGTTCATTACTGCCCATGATAAACTACGCAATAACCAGAAACGTACCCCAAAAATCATTCCTACGCTCAGTACGCCCACTTTACAGACACGTTAATAAGAGTATAAAACTTTTTTTCCATAAGGGCAAGTAAAAAGGGGAATTTCCGCCATAATTTCTGACATAATTCACACAATTTTCGCAACTTGCGCTGGATGGTTACCGTTTTTCCTTATTCCTGCTCTTTTTTCCCTGTCTGGTCCTTTTTTCCAATCTGGTCTTCTTCTACCAGTTCCACCAGCTCCTTGGCAAATACTGTCAGTGCCTGCACAATATCTCCAATCGGTGCAAACAGGAACTTCGGCTCTTTATCCGGTTTAAACTGTAACTGTCTGCGGTACTTGGCCACAAGGGGCGGAATTCCCTCCGGATTCAGATGTGCATTCTCGTAAAGAGTAATACGGATTTCCCGCTGCATCTGCTTGATTTCCGTAATATAACCCTGATGAGCCAGCGCCTTCAGCCTGGCGATGGCAAGAAGGTTCAGCACGGCTTTCGGCGGCTCCCCGAACCGGTCGATCAGCTCCTCCAGCATATCATCGTATTCCTGCTGGGACTCAATCCCGGCAATACGCTTGTAAATATCCAGTTTCTGGAATTCATTGCTGATGTAAGTATCCGGGATAAACGCATCCATATTCAGATCAATGGTAGTCTCGAAGTCTTCCATAGTGTGAATACCCTTCGCCTCCTTGACTGCCTCGCTGAGCATTTTACAGTACAGATCGTAGCCTACTGCATTCATATGCCCGTGCTGCTGCGCCCCAAGAAGATTTCCTGCACCGCGAAGCTCCAGGTCACGCATGGCGATCTTAAAGCCGCTTCCCAGATCTGTAAATTCACGGATGGCAGAAAGCCGTTTCTCTGCTACCTCCCTGAGCATGGTATTTCTCCGATACATAAGAAACGCATACGCAGTCCTGTTAGAGCGCCCGATCCGGCCACGCAGCTGGTAAAGCTGGGAAAGTCCGTATTTATCCGAGTCATGAATGATCATGGTATTTACATTGGAAATATCAAGCCCGGTTTCAATAATGGTGGTGGAAACCAGCACATCAATATCCCCATTGATAAAGTCATACATAACCCGTTCCAATTCTCTCTCACTCATCTGTCCATGGGCAAAATCCACTCTTGCATCCGGCACCAGCCTGGAAATCCGAAGAGCCACCTCATCAATGTCCGTGACACGGTTATAAACGTAATAAACCTGGCCGCCTCGTCTAAGCTCTCTTCCGATAGCTTCCCGGACCGTCTCCTCATCGTATTCCATCACATAAGTCTGAATCGGCATACGGTCAATAGGGGGCTCCTCCAGCACACTCATGTCACGGATTCCGATCATACTCATATGAAGGGTTCGCGGTATGGGAGTCGCAGTCAGGGTTAGGACATCAATATCTTTTTTCAGCTGTTTGATTTTCTCCTTGTGGGTAACACCAAAACGCTGCTCTTCATCAATGATCAGAAGACCCAGATTTTTGTATTCCACATCCTTGGAAAGGACCCGGTGTGTACCGATCACAATATCCACCTGTCCTTTTTTCAGATCCTGGATGGTCTTTTTCTGCTGGGCAGGAGTACGGAAACGGCAGAGCAGATCTACACGCACCGGAAATTCCTTCATTCTCTGGACAAAGGTGTTATATACCTGCTGTGCCAGAATGGTGGTGGGCACAAGATAGACAACCTGCCTGCTCTCCTGTACTTCTTTAAAAGCAGCACGAAGGGCAACCTCCGTCTTGCCATATCCTACATCCCCGCATATGAGCCGGTCCATGATCTTGGTGCTCTCCATGTCATGCTTCGTATCTTCGATGGCATTCAGCTGGTCTTCCGTCTCTTCATACGGGAACATTTCCTCGAATTCCCGCTGCCATACTGTATCCGGACCGCATACATACCCTTCCTTTTCCTGGCGTACGGCGTAAAGC
Source organism: Blautia sp. HCP3S3_H10_2 (assembly GCF_052122375.1). NCBI lineage: Bacteria > Bacillati > Bacillota > Clostridia > Lachnospirales > Lachnospiraceae > Blautia > Blautia sp. HCP3S3_H10_2. The sequence goes on along the minus strand of NZ_JBQKCL010000003.1, from coordinate 292,657 downwards.
TCCACCAACTCTTTTGCAATATTTCTGACCGCACCTTTTACCTTGGATTTGGTTCTGTTCCATTCCTGGGTACCAAGCTTGTTCAGTTTCGGAGTTTTCGCCGTATCTGCACCGGAATATTTCTGCAGAAGATCCAGCTGGGTTGCCAGAATATACAGATTGCTGCCGTCACGGTATTCAATCTTGATATAATCCTTTACCACCTTGTCTACTTCTACTTTTTCAATTCCACGGTAAATTCCAAGTCCATGTTTCTCATGCACCACATAATCACCGATGGACAGCTCGGCAAAATCCTGGATTCGCTTGCCATTATAGGTTTTCTTCTTTTTCTTTTTTTTCTGTTCCTGGCCGAAAATATCAGACTCTGTAATAACTGCAAATTTGATCAGTGGATACTCAAATCCCTTCCGGGCATGTCCGTACAGAACCATGATCTCCCCTGCATTTATCACACGGTCATAATCAGAACCGTAAAAGGCGTTCAGTTCATTCTCCTGGAGATCCTTCGCCAGACGCTCTGCCCTTGTCCTGGAACCGGACAGCAGAATGATCTGATATCCCTTTTTCTTGTATTTCTTCAGATCCTCTACCAGAAGCTCGAAACTGCTGTTATAAGAGGTTACGCTCTGCACCGTCAGATTATATTTCTCCGGTGCAAAGTTCCACTCCACACCTCTTGGTTCCAGAGCAGACAAGGACACCGCACGGCACTTGTTCAGTTCCTTCTGGACCTTGGCAAACTGACAAAGCCACTGTACGGGAAGATCCTGTTCTCCTTTTTCCTCTCTGTGCATACGGCTCTGCTCATACTCTTCCTCCACACCCATTCCGTTTTCCAGAATACGATTTGGTTCATCCAGGAACAAAAGCATTTTTTCCCTTGGAAAATAATCTGCAAAGGAGACCATCTTCTTGCCATTGGTCCATTCCACCGCCGGATAGATGGCGATTTCATCCAGGTTTTCCAGGGATCTCTGGCTTTCTGCGTCAAAGCTTCGGATGGAATCCACCTCATCTCCCCACAGCTCAATTCTCCAGGGGTTCTCTTCTGTAAGACAGTAAATGTCTACAATGCCCCCTCGCACGGAAAACTGGCCTGGCATTTCTACCTGGCCTACACGCTCATAGCCAAGCTGCACCAGTGTATTTTTCAACACATCCATATTGATCACACTGTCAGCATAAAAGTGGAGCACTCTTTTGCCGATTTCTTCCAGAGGCATCAGATAATCCATACATCCGTCAATGCTTGTAACAACCGTAAGCTCTTCCTGTTCCAGAAGTGCCTTTACCACGCACATCCTCTGGCGGATCAGCAGATTTCCCTGGATATCCGCCTGGAAAAACAAAAGATCCTTGGCAGGATAAAACATGGTATTTTTATCATAAAAGCGCAGATCTTCATAAATTTCCTTGGCCTGCCGCTCGTCCCCTGCGATTACAAGCCGCATGGAAGCTTTACCGGAAAGCCCATGTATCAGGTGTGCCTTCTGGGATTCCAGACAGCCTGTGATCTGAACGATTCCCTGGTTCTTCTCCAGACTTTTTTCTATTTCTTCAAATTCCACCATTCCCTTAAGGGGCTGGATAAATGAAAGCATGGCTTTCCTCCTTTATCGCTATATTTCCATAGAACAGCTGTCTATCTCTTTTTGATCAGCTTCTCCCTTTATCACTCAGTAAGGGGAAAAAGAAGCCCAGCTTATTAACTGGACTTCTTTCGGTTGTATTCATTCATGGCCGCATCCGGGCCATCTGTTATAATTTTTTCTACTGCATCTGCGGCAAGCTCGATTGCTTCGTCCACAAGTTTCCGGTCATCTGGTGAAAAGCGGCCAAGCACATGGTCTGCAAGATCCCATCCCTTTGGTTTTGCTCCCACGCCTATCTTTACACGCATAAATTTCTGGGTGCCCAGTCTGCTGATAATATCTTTTAGTCCATTATGGCCACCAGCACTGCCCTGCTTGCGGATACGCAGCTGTCCCGGCTCCAGATCAATATCATCCTGGATGATGATCAGTTCACTCTCCGGATCAATTTTGAAATAGGCCGCCATCTCCTGCACCGGACCGCCACTTAAATTCATAAAGGACAGTGGCTTCATGAACATAACCTTTTCCCCACCGATGATACCGGAGCCGTACATGGCATTAAATTTTACGCCTCCCTGTGGGATTTTATGACGCTCCACAAGCACGTCAATAGTGTCAAAACCCATATTGTGGCGGGTCGCCTCATATTGCTTCCCTGGGTTTCCCAGTCCAACAACTAAATACATATATTATAATCCTTATATTCAAACAACACGTTGCCGGCAGTCAACCTGCCGGCAGCACGATCATCAGTTAAAATAAACCATCTCGTCAGCCAGGGGCTCACATGGGGTCACATTCTCTGCATAGAGAACAATTCCCTCTCCCTGGTACTCTGAGCGGCTCTCAAATGCTACCTTAGCCGTAACTTCTACCCACTCACCTGGCTTCAGCTTCGGTGCATAAGCACTTTTACAGATATATCCAAGGAAAGAAGTGTCATCTGCACAACAAGTCATGGCAGTACGTCCCGGAATAAAGAACTTGCTTCCCATTCCTCTCGGGCGTCTTGCACGTGCCTTGAAGCGGAGGGTTTTTCCCACATAACGGTCCGGGTGATCCATAGCATCAACAAACCAGATTCCGTAATCCTCCGGCGGGATGTCTACGATATCAGCATCCAGGTCAAATGGCATCTGGTCTGCAAAAATATCTGTCATCTCTCCTTCTTCGTCCTCAAAAATAACCTCAGCACTTGGATTTACAACCTTAATGCTTCTGCGGAAGTTCGCAAGAGGATATTCTTTCCTGCAACGGTTAAATACAACCATGTCTGCATTGCGGACCATATCCATGAAAAGGGATTTCATATTCTGCATATATACCTGGAAAGTGCTGGCGTCAACACAGGTAATGTGCTGTTCGATTCCCCAGCCTGCCGGGGCTTTCATTTCTTCAAACTTGCTTACCAGCCACATTCCATTATATTCCATGACTACACGCTCCGGCTGATGGATGATATCCAGCGCCTGCAGGCGCTCTGGTGTGAAGTCTTCCTCTTTCTCAATAACCTCTACTACAACATTATCTTTTGCAAGAGCTTCCTCATCATACTCTTCTTCGCCCTCTTCGCAGAGAATGAGAAGTGTCTTACCCTCTGTACGGAAGTAATCCTGCTGGAGGGTAAAGCTGAGGAATGAGGTCTTGCCGCTTTCCAGGAAACCGGTAATGAGATAAATCGGTACTGTAATTTCGTCCATGTTACAGAAACCTCCTTTTTAGGCTACGCCGAACAACTCTGCCAGCTTGTCCTCGTTCAGTTTGGAACCGATCACGCAAAGACGTCCGGTATATTCCGGAGATCCTTCCCTGATCTCAGTTTCTTCCGGAACCATATCAAAGTAAATCCAGGTTCCGTCCTCTGCCGGAAGCATTCCCTTCGCACGGAGGATCACGCCATATTCCTCTGAAGCAGAAAGGCTCTCAAGCATCTTCTCAAGGCCTTCTCTTGTAAATTTCTTAATCGTCTCACGTCCCCAGCTGGTAAATACTTCGTCTGCATGATGATGGTGATGGTCATGGTGATGTCCGCAGCCACACTCATCATCATGGTCGTGATGGTGGTGCTCATGCTCATGGTCATGTCCGCAACCGCATTCCTCGTCGTGGTCGTGATGGTGGTGCTCGTGATCATGGTCATGTCCGCAACCGCATTCCTCATCGTGGTCGTGATGGTGGTGCTCATGATCATGGTCATGTCCGCAACCGCATTCCTCATCGTGGTCGTGATGGTGGTGCTCATGATCATGGTCATGTCCGCAACCGCACTCATCGTCATGGTCGTGGTGATGGTGATGATGATGCTCATGCTCTTCTTCCAGCAGCTCGTCAGCTAAGGATACCGGATGCTCCATAACCTCCAGGATTTTCTTTCCATCAAGCTTCTCAATAGGGGTAGTGATGATTGCAGCCTTCTCATTAATAGAACGAAGAAGCTCCATGGACTCCATTGCCTTCTTCTCATCTACAATATCAGTACGGCTCATGATAATGGCACCGGCATACTGTACCTGGTTATCGAAAAATTCGCCAAAGTTTCTCATGTACATTTTGCATTTCTTCGCATCTACAACAGTTGTATAGCTGTTCAGCTGGATATCAACATCCTCTTCTACTCCCTGTACAGCCTTGATAACGTCAGAAAGCTTGCCTACACCGGATGGCTCGATCAGGATGCGGTCCGGATGGTATTTCTCTACAACTTCCTTCAGGGAAGCACCGAAATCGCCAACCAGAGAGCAGCAGATACATCCGGAATTCATCTCACGGATTTCAATTCCAGCATCCTTCAGGAAACCACCATCAATGCCGATCTCACCAAACTCATTCTCGATAAGCACTACCTGCTCACCTGCAAAAGCTTCTTTCAGAAGTTTCTTAATAAGAGTTGTCTTACCGGCTCCAAGAAAACCGGAAATAATGTCAATCTTTACCATTTTATATTTCCCCTTTCTATTTTTGCACAAAATGCTATGACCAGGAAGCACATATACCCCCTGGTTCCTTACTGTTAGAAAAGGGGACATGACTATGTCACATCCCCCTGATATATTATCCTGATTTCACAGATTTATGCAGATCAGCCGTTGATCATGAAGTGCATAAGTTTATCAATATCTTCTTTCTCATATGCAACGATCTCAAGTTCCGGAATCTCACCGTTAGAGAAGATGTTTGCAAGAGATACATACTGTGATAATTTAGATTTCAGGTTCAGTCTGTCACCTTCACCAGTTACCAGCTCTACTTTACCAGCGCAGCTGTCTACTACATCAAAAAATTTCTGAATGTCTTTAATATTAGATACCTTCATGTCAATATTCTCCTTTCAACATGTACAACTTTTTCCATTTCTTTTCGTTCTGGCTCATTATAGCGCAACTTTTCCCAAATATCAACAAATTTTTGACCTTCTGAGAAAAATCCCCAACAGTCACAAACAGGACCTTGTTTCTCCTCGTTCTTTCGGCATTTTTCATACAGAAAAATCCAGTATACCGTAAAGCGGAGCGTGCAGATTCCAACGCACAGCTTACAAAAAGCCTTTTAACATGCTCTAGTACTGGAAAACCGCCACTCCATAAGCAGGAAGCGGATACGCAAAAGAAAACGGCCGATTGTCGCAATCACTTTTTTCTGCTTTAAATACCTTCTTTGCACTTGATCCATTCTCGTCCAGAACCAGTGTATATTGCTTCTTCTTCGGAACCCCTACGCGGTAATCCGGCCGGTCTACAGGTGTAAAATTACATACTACCAGAAGATTATTCCGCCCAGTAGGTGACTTTCTCACAAAGCTATAGATACTTCTGTCTCCGTCGTCTGCATTGATCCACTCAAATCCGGATGGGTCATTGTCCATTCCGTAAAGTGCCGGATATTTGCGGTACATCTTAAGAAGTGCCTGCACAAAATCCTTCAGGTCACGATGCTTCTCTTCTCCGAGAAGGAACCAGTCAAGCTCCCGCTCCTCACTCCATTCACGGAGCTGGCCAAACTCCTGTCCCATGAACAAAAGCTTCTTTCCAGGATGACAGAACATAAATGTATATGCTGCTTTCAGATTCCGGAACTTATCATCTGGCTCTCCTGGCATTTTCTCCAGCATGGACTTCTTCAGATGAACCACCTCATCATGGGAAATCACCAGCACATACTTCTCGCTATACGCATAAGTCATGGAAAAGGTCATCTTATTATGGTTAAATTTACGGAAATAAGGATCCAGCTTCATATACTCCAGGAAGTCATTCATCCAGCCCATATTCCACTTCAGGGAAAATCCAAGGCCATCATCCTCAGCCTTTCCAGTCACCTTCGGCCACGCAGTAGATTCCTCTGCGATCATCACAGTTCCATGGTTTCTTCCAAGGACAACGGTATTCAGATGCTTGAAGAATTCAATCGCTTCCAGATTCTGGTTTCCACCATATTTATTGGCAACCCACTGTCCATCATTTTTGCCATAATCCAGATACAACATGGATGCAACTGCATCAACACGAAGACCATCCACATGACATTCCTCAATCCAGAACAAAGCATTGGCAATCAGAAAATTCTTGACCTCCGGTCTGCCATAATTGTAGATCTTGGTTCCCCAGTCCGGATGCTCTCCCTGTCTGGGATCTGCATGCTCATAAACAGCCGTTCCATCAAAATTCACCAGGCCATGCGCATCCTTCGGGAAATGTGCCGGCACCCAGTCCAGAATGACTCCGATCTTCTGTCTGTGAAGATAATCTACCATATATTTAAAATCCTGTGGAGTTCCGTAACGGGAGGTAGGAGCATAATAACCGGTAACCTGATAGCCCCAGGATCCGTCAAATGGGTGCTCCGCGATTCCCATCAGTTCCACATGTGTATAGCCCATATCCTTCACATACTGGGCAAGCTTTACTGCAAGCTCTCTGTAATTGTAAAAGCCTTTTTCATTCTCCTCCGTCGCCGGGTGCTTCATCCAGGAACCTGGATGTACTTCATAGATAGCCATGGCATCTTTCGTCTCGTCAAATTTCTGCCGGTTCTTCATCCAGGTACCGTCTTTCCATTTATAATCCCTGATGTCAGTGATCCTGGAGGCGGTTCCCGGGCGCAGCTCTGCTTCATTTGCGTAAGGATCTGCTTTATAAATATGCTCTCCGTTTATTCCGATAATGAAAAATTTATACAGCTGACCAATCTTCGCTTTCGGGACAAAGGTCTCAAAAACACCAATGGGTCCAACCTTTGTCATCTGGTCAGCTTCTTCATCCCAATTGTTAAACTCGCCGATTACGGAAACAGCCTGTGCATTCGGTGCCCATACTGCAAAATAAACGCCTTCTTCATCCCCATCTTTCACCGGATGTGCACCAAGCTTCCTGTAAATATCATAATGGGTTCCCTGACCAAACAGATACTGGTCAAGCTCTGTAAACTGTAATTTTTCTCCCATCAGAAAGCTACCTCCCTAAACTTTCAATTTCTTATGCACATTATAGCATACTCTTTTCACCCATGCCACCACAAATTTGTCTATTATTCATAAAAAACAAGTCTGCAAATCAATTATTACTGTAAAAAAATACGCCTGTACTTTTCATATTTCTTAAGTACAGACGTATCTTATCCCATCAAATTATATTATCAGGTGTCATCCTTCCGAATCGCTGCTGAAATCGCCCTCGCTGTCTTCGCTGCCATCCGTGTATCCATCATTTTCACTGCTGTCGCCTTCATCACCGGAGCCATCACTGAAATCTTCTCCTTGGCTGTCGCCTGAAGAATCCTCTGAACCGCTGCTGTCGGATCCGTTTTCAGAAGAGGCATCAGAAGAACTGTTTCCGGCATATCCCGGTACCTGTCCTGAGTCCAGGATATCCTGCCAGAAGTTATTATATGATGCTACCTGAAGGGTAACGTTCTTAGCTTCTGCCATTTCACTGACTGTAACCAGCTTGTACCCCATGCTGATAAGCTCCGGAATGATTCTCTCAGCTGCTTTTACAGATGGCTCATGAATATCGTGCATCAGAATGATGGTTCCATCCTTGATAACACTGCTGTTGTCTTCCATAATGGACTTATAATCCAGATCCACATCTTTATATTTCCAGTCAAGGGAATCCAAGGACCACATAAAGAACGGCTTGCCTACAGCTGCCATAATATCTTCATTGGCATTTCCATAAGGAGCCCTGACTACGGTAGATGCCTGGCCACATGCATTGATCAGCGCCTGGTCTGCGTCACTAAACTGCTTCACCACACTGTCAATATCCAGTTCAAACATATTGGCATGATCCCAGGAATGGTTGCCGATCTCACAACCAAGCTCCACCATACGCTTCACTTCATCCGGATAAAGTTCAACATTCTGTCCCAGCATAAAAAACGTAGCATGGGCATTATTCTCTTCCAGACAGTCCAGAAGTTCAGATGTGTACTCCCCTGGTCCATCATCAAACGTAAGAGCGATCATAGGACGCTTCTTTTCTTCATTATAGGATCCGTCATCATTGAAATAATAGTCCTTTGAGCCCTTTGTAACCCATCCGGTCTGCATATATCCATTTTCATCAAATGAATATTCTACACCATCAACCTGTGCAAAACCATTTGCATAATATGTACCGTCTGCGTTCTGATACCAGCGTCCATTATCATCCTCATGCCATCCAGGAGTCAGAGACGCAACTTTCGTAACATCACTCTGTCCCTTCAATGGCTGTCGTAGTGCCTCATTGGAACTTCCACCACTGTTCCCAGTTGTATCTGCATCGGCTTGTACCTGCTGTGACTCCCCGGTGCTCTTCCCTCCAATCCGGCTTACAATTGGGAAAATCACGCCGCGTATCACAAATATTACCGCCAGCACCAACGCAACAACATAGGTGACTAGCTTGATAATCTTCCTTCTCCGTATCTGGCGCTGTTTTCTGCGCATCCTCTCGCGCAATACCCTTCTATCCATTTATATTCCCTCTTTATCCATAGTTACCCAGCCAAAGCCCGTAAAACGAGTTACGCTTACAATAGCATATTTCGCTGAAAAATTTTTCCAGACAAGCTCTGGCACATATTATTATAATACTTTCTTCAACTCCAGATCATCTGTTACAAGAAGAATATCCGCTTCCTTTCCCACGGAAAGAGAACCTACTGCATCATAAATTCCTATACTTTTCGCCGGATTACGCGTAGCCGCCCAGATTGCCTCCTTCATCGGCACACCAAAAGAAACCACTTTACGCATGCAGTCATACAGGTTCGTTGCAGACCCTGCAATCGTACCATCTTTCAAAGTAGCCTTACAGTCTTTCATGGTGACTTCCTGTCCCCCCAGCTGATAAGTTCCATTCTCCATTCCGGTAGCCATCATGGAATCACTGATCAGTACGATTCTTTCCGGGCCGAACATCCGGAATGTAGCCCGGATCACAGACGGATGAATATGAATTCCGTCACAGATCATTTCCACCATACACTGTTCATCATCGGAAGCAGCTCCGATAAGTCCCGGTGCCCTATGTGCCAGCGGCTGCATGGCATTATACAGATGAGTCACATGATGTGCCCCTCTTCTCATTGCTTCTGCTGCAATGTCATAATCTGCACTGGTGTGTCCCAGGGAAATGCACACCTCATTATGTACTTCATCTATGAACTCCATTGCCCCTTCCATATTAGGGGCAAGAGTTACAAGCTTCACCATATTTCCAGAGTATTCGTTGAGTTCCCTGAAAAATCCGGCATCCGCTTTACGGATATATTCTTCTACATGGGCACCCTTTTTCTTAGGATCCAGAAAGGGTCCCTCCATATTGATTCCTCTGACAGTGGCACCATCTTTCACTTCCCCCACTGTCTTAATAGTGGAAAAAATATCTTTCAGTTCTTCTGCCGGCAACGTCATGGATGTAGGGCAGTAAGATGTAATTCCGTGAGCCTTCTCATATTTCAGTATAATCTTCAGACCTTCCGGATCTGCATCTGAAAAATCATGTCCGAATGCCCCATGACTGTGAATATCTACCAGTCCTGGAATCACTTTTAGTCCCGTTGCATCTACAATTGTCTTATCTGTAATCTCATCCATGGAAGCCACCAGCTTATGATTCTCAACATATAAATCCTGGATCTTAAAGCTTCCATCTTCCTGGAATACTTCACCATTTCTAATAATCATGATTCTATCGTCCCTCCTGGGATCAATTCTCTGTATTTGTATCCTGCCCAGCCTGATTGTCTGCAGTTGTATCAGCGGCTGTGTCTTCACTGTCCGCACTCTGACCATCTGCATCTGCAGCTGCCGCATCTGCCTCAGCGGAAGCATCTCCTGCAACAGTCTGGTCATAATTTGCGTTTGCAATGATAAAATCCTGTACTCTCATAAGTCCGATACTCTCGTCTACCGCAACCTGGCCATAAGTATCGATCAGGGTTGCCAGGTCTCCGGAAGCATACTGCTCTACCAGCTGGTTCTGGATTGCAAGGCTCTCATCATCCTCCAGAGTCATTCCTTCCGCATCCATAATTCCCTGAATGATCAGATCCTGCTTCACTTTCGCCTGTGCATACTGCTGACATTGTGCTTCGAAATCATCCATGGAAACACCCTGTGACTCTACAAAGTCCTTGAGTTCCATATTTCCCTGTTTCGCATAAGCCTCTGCTTGTTTTCTGAAGGTTTTAGCCGCTTCTTCCACATCTTTCTCCGGATATTCCATAACCTCAGAATTGGTAAAGATCGTAGTCCACGCTGTACTGCGCAGACTGCTATCTGCCTGATCCTGGGCTTCCTGCTCAAGCTGTGTACGAACAGAAGCCTTATACTCGTCAATTGTCTTATAATCTGTATTCTCAGCCACCCAGTCGTCTGTCAGTTCCGGTGGTCTCTTAAAGCTCTGCACTGTAATCTGGAACACCGCATCCTGGCCAGCAAGCTCTGTGCTTCTGTAGCTCTCCGGGAAAGTAACCGGCACATCCTTGGTCTCGCCTTTTTTCATTCCCACAATTCCCTCTTCGAATCCAGGGATCATGGTTCCACTTCCAATTACAAGATCGTAATTATTGCCAGTACCGCCTTCAAATGCCTCTCCATCTTTCGTTCCCACAAAATTGATCGTAGCCGTATCTCCATTCTGTACAGTAGCATTCTCATCTGTCACTTCTACAGATTTGTCCTTCAGGTTCTCTGAAACACGGTTATCTATATCTTCATCTGTCACTTCCTGTACCGAATTATCAAGAGTTATCCCCTTATACTCCGCGATCGTGATATATTTCTCCACATTATCCACGGAAACAAGGCGTGTAGCACCTGTGGAATCTGTGTAAGAAACGGCTGTATCCTCTGTATTTGCATCTTCTGTGGTCTGCTGTTCGGTTGCAGTGTTATCACTTCCAGTACTTGTTTCTTTATCACTTCCGCAGCCATTTACGGCAAGTGCCATACACATTACCAATGCTGCTAAATATGCTTTTCTTTTCATCTCATACTCCCTTCAGTTACTCTTATATAAAATATCATATTTTCTTCCAAAAAGGAAGCCTACTGATGCAATTCCATCCATTCTTTTCTTAAGAAAGGTATCAACCACCATTCATAGGCGGTACCGGTGTCGGTCTGGACGAATCAAATACCTCACCTGCATCAAACAGATCAGCAAGAAGATCCGGATTATAATACATCCGGTACCCATCTACATTTCTACGTCCCATCCTGAAATATTTGTCTGTAATCTGCACGAAATACCTGTTAGAGTCTACATTACAATAATAATCATATCCCTGGGATTTCAGATACTGGAATTTCTCATCCCCTGTATATTCGCCGCCCTGATTGATGTCAGCGCCAAAAGCAAAAATAATGATATCTGTACCCCCAATAAGCGGATCCACATTTTCCTTAAAATTCTGGGTATCTGTCTCCAGGCGCTCCATGGAAACCGTGGACATATTCTTATGCCCCCATGTATGGCTTGCAAAAGTCCATCCCTCTGCCTTCATGGCATCTGCAACTTTCTTCGCTCCGGTACGCTCTGTCTCCAGGTCAAAATCCGCATGGGCTTCAAGCCATGCCTTCTTATCATCATTCAGATCATCCGGCCTTGTCTGGTAACTGATATCGGTCCGGTATCCAAGTATCCCGTTATAGCCGGTAAGTGCCACGATTCCCTTATGTCCATGATAGGAAAAATCCGGATGGGCTTCTACAAACCGGTCGATCAGAGGTACCACGTCATAATCTCCCACAACCGTGCTTCCATCATCCTGTACATATTCATTCCGTACTTTTCCCTCTTCATCCACTACAAGTTTCGTCGCAATGCCGTCCCCATCCTGGGAATGGTAATAACACACATCATCCTGGGACAAGACAAAAGGCGTCTTTCCCTTCGGCAGATAAACCTGCTTCGCCTTCATATTTCCATTCTCATCCAGCCCTGCAAGGTCATAAAGATTTACCATCACATACCCTTCGTCATACATGGTCTGGGTAATTTTATTAAACTCGTCCATAGTGGTCATAACCTGGTTATAACCATCGGTCTTATAGTCTCCATCAAATGCCTTGGAGGTATCCACGATCAGGGAATGGTAAAAGATATGGGTCACCTGTTCCGGAGACCAGGCCACGCAATTATCCTTTGTCTCCTGGAATTTCTGTACTGCATTCTGGAAATGCACATTTCTCACATATGCATTGTCCTTTTGAAGAAGACTGATAGCTCCATCATAATCGTACTGGGCTGCCTTCTCCTTCGCTGTGGTCAGAACCTTCTTCTCATGGCGGATCTGTCTTCTGATGATGCCGGCTCCGGCGGCCGCTGCCTGCGGCATCACGCCGTTTACATCCTTTGCTGCAGTCTGGGTTACCTCCTGCTGGGACTGTTCCTGATTTCCGGAAGCTTCCCCTTGGTTTTCCTCTTTTTCGATTTCGGTTCCGTTGTCTTCTGTCGTAGTTCCATCTGCTCTGCCGCCAGAAGCCGTTTTCTCTTCACTTTCCTCTGGAAACAGTTCCTTCGCCCTGGCGATCAGTATCTCCGCTTTCTCCTGCAGACCAAGCTGGTCTCTGAAATAATATCCAGCACACCCGGCTACCAATAGCGCAGTAATAAGAAGAGCCAGATTACGGTTCCGTATCTGCCTCTTCTTTCTTTTCAGATTCCGTTCGTGCCTCAGGCGCCTGCGCTCTTCGTAATACGCTTCTTCCCTGCGGCTTTCTTCCTGCTCCTGTAATTCCCCATCAAGTTCCTCTGCTATTTTTTCCTTGGGAACTTTCTCCTCTTCCAGAGCCTTTTCCTGCTGCTCTGTATCAGATTTCTTCATATCGTATAACTCCTTATCTGTTAGTTCCCCTCATAAAGTATTGCCAGCTTTATTATTTTAACCATATCAGATAATCTTATCCATTTTGTAATCAGCAGATTTCATTATACATGAATTTCCTTTTAATTACCACCTCTCCTTTACAATTATCCGGTGTTAATATTTTCTAATTATAATTGCCTTTTCAGAAAAATGATGTTAAAATACTTTTTATGTAATAACAAGAAACTTTATATGGTAGGAGGATAAGTATGCATCCAGTAACAATCGTCCTTCTGGTGATTCTCGTAATCCTCATCGGATTACTGGTTGGTTTATATTTCTTTGGTAAGAAGACCCAGAAGAAACAGGAAGAACAGCAGGCACAGATCGAGGCAAGTAAACAGACCGTTTCCATGCTCGTTATTGATAAGAAGAGAATGCCACTTAAGGAATCAGGTCTCCCACAGATGGTCATCGACCAGACTCCTAAGCTTCTCCGTCGTTCCAAGCTTCCGATCGTTAAGGCGAAGGTTGGTCCGAAGATTTCCATCCTTATTGCAGATGAAAAGGTATTCGACCTTATCCCTGTGAAGAAAGAGATCAAGGCTGAAGTAAGTGGTCTTTACATAGTAGGTGTGAAAGGGATCCGTGGTAACCTGGACGCTCCGGTTAAGAAGAAAAAAGGCTTCTTTGCCCGCTTTAAGAAATCTGCCGAGGAAGCTCAGGCAGCCCAGAATGAAAGTAAGAAATCTAAGAAATCCAAGAAATGATCATATTGTTGATTACAAAACAGCCCCGCTTATAGTGGGGCTGTTTTTTCAATCATCATCGATTATTTCTCATTATTCATATAAAATTTTCTAAGGAAATAAGTCGGTGTGCAGCTCCATGCATGGCAATAACTATTTACCATACTGGAACCATATGGAGATTCTTCCCTGTTATAAGGATTATAAAGTTCCCAGAAAGTATCCGCGCCGTCATGGATCATCTCACCCCAGTAGCGTTTCATTTCCTCAAGTGCTAGTTCTTTCTCATCACAACGGATCAGAGCATCGATATAGTGATGATACATATAAGGTGTTACCATACGGATTCGCGGATTCACTTCCATCACGTGATGGATCAGCCTGCGGTTGGTTTCCTTATCAAATACACGTGCAAGAATCATCCAGATCTGTGTTGCCCAGGAAACCTGGCGGTCCGAACCACTTACAAACATTCCAAGCTCCTCATCCCAGAATTCCTTTACAGCAGCCTCCTTCAGCATTTCCTGCTTCTCCTCCAGCCACTTGATATCATCCTGCTTATCCAGGATTTTCGCCAGACGGATTCCGTAACGGATGCAATAGATCAGCACTGCTGTAGCGCCTGCCTGCTTATTCAGACCATCTCCCCAGTCCAGGAAGCACCAGAATGCATCTCCCAGATCTTCTACAACATTTTTTTCATTCAGCTGTGTCATAGCGATGCGGATCTGGTCTATTGCCACATCATACAGATCCTTCAAAGTTTCCATATCGCCGGTTGCCTCATAATAATCCAGAAGCACAGATGTGAAAAACAGGGCATAGTCAAGAAGATAAGTATCATCTGGCTCAAGCTCCGGCTCTGTAAATACACAGGCGCTCAATTTGCCCTCATTAAAAAGTAATCCTGCAAAAATATACATACAGCGTTTCGCAAGATCATAATTCTTAAATGTATAATAATTGGCTCTTGCCTGAAGTCTCAGATCTCCAAGCCACATTCTGCGGTCTCGCTTCGGTCCATCTTCAAATACATCCTGCATACATTCTTTCAAGGTCTTACGGCTGACCAGATCGATCTGATTCAGGAGCGGATCCCCGAAATCAATATTCTCTACGGAATCCATATCAACTGCAGAAACTGTATCACAGGAAACCCCATCAATTTTCAGCTGGAATTTGGCAGAGGTATCGATCACACGAAGCTCCATGTAGCGGAAAGAATATCTTCTTGGCAGTTTCACTTTCGCCGGAAGCACATCCACATGAATATACTCCTCCTGGATCCATCCACGGCTGAGCCAGCCATCGTAATCAGCGGTTTTATCTGTCATTTCCTCCAGACGTTCCCCGAATTTCAGATAAAAATAAACCGGCGCATCCTGGTGACTTCCTGTTTTGCTAAGCTCCAGAGTCACATAGCCAACTGCATGATCTCCGAAATCCACATACACGGTATCGTTTCTCTTCAGGGATTTTTCGTACAGATGTTCAATAGGATGTTCCTCTGTCACGATTGTTCTCATCTGGCGGTCTTTCCCCACCATGATTTCCTTGGCCGCCTGGATTTCTTTATGATGAAGCTCCGGTTTCAAAGACTCTGCAATTTCCAGAAAACGGTTATTTTTATGTATTTCAAAATTTTCAATAATGCTGTATGATGGCATTTTGTTTCCTCCTAAATTATCGTCTCATCGGGATCAATATTTTCAGTTCAAACCAGTTGTCCTTTTTATCCGCCACAACCGAACCGCCATATTTCTCCACGATTTTCTTCATACTCTTCATTCCATAACCATGGAATCGTTTATCTTTCTTAGTCGTAATGGGAAGTCCGTCCTGGAACTGGACGTTTTCCTCACAATAATTCTCTGTACGGATGCGAATAAATTGTTTATCCTGGATCACGTGAAGTGCGATCAGACGCTTCTCACGCTCTTTGATCTTTACAACACTCTCAATGGCATTGTCCAACATATTTCCAAAAAGGGCACTGATATCCATATCTTCCATAAAATTCAGAAGCTGTCCTTCTCCCATGAATTTCAGCTCGATACCATGTCTCTGGCAATGCATACTTTTACTGGTGAGAATGGTATCCAGAACTTTATTTCCTGTCTTATTCTGGGTTTCATAAATCTTGATCTCACGCTCCATCTGCTCCAGATATTCCCCAGATTTCTCAGAATCGGCGCCGCTCTTCAACAGATTGATCTGATGCTTCAGATCGTGGTATTTCTGGTTTACAATGTCAATGCTTTCCTTAGAAAGCTTGTAATTGCTGTACTGCATATTCATAATGCTCCGGAGGGTGTCCTTCTCGAAGCGCAGCTGAATCTCCTTCACCTGGATATGATATGCGTAAAGCACTGCCATTCCACTAAGATCTGCCAGGGTACGGATAATGAACACATCCATAGCAGTTCCGCCGCTGAAAAGACTGTTTGCATCTACATAGCTGAGATTACTGATACTATACACAATAACCGTTACAATACATGCAACAAACATCTCCCGTCTGCTGATCTGCAATTCTTCTATATCCCTTTTCAAATAGCGTTCGATCATATAGATCAGAGAATAAAGCACTGCATAAATCACAAACATGTGAACAGCCCGCCAGATGATCTGAACAGTCTCCCCTTTCTCTGCTGCATAAATCGAGAAATCTCCTGTGTAAAAATATATGATCTGCCAGCAAAGGGAAGCCGCAAATTCCGCACTAATAAATGCTTTCGCACAGAAAAATCCAGTCTCACGCCAAGAAAGCTCTCCGGCTATTTTTATATAAAAGAACATAAGTCCAAAAACACAAAGCATAAGCGGGATGAAGAAAATCTGCTTGATTCCATCCGTAAAAAACATTGCACAGAAAATGCTGACAAACCCCAGCACATTGTACAGATACCACAGTGCATTCCGCTCTTTCCATCTGCCGTCCACTACAACGATCACTAATGCAGACAGAAAATAAGAAATCGCATAGTAATACCCTGGAGTATTAACTACTGTGCCACTCATTTTCCCACCTCATTCATGTATTCATTCAAAGCATCCAGGAACGGCTTACGTCTGCTCCTGCTTACCTGAATGGTATCGCCATTTACCATGATATCGCTGCCCTGATAAGTCTCTACAAATTCCAGATTCACCAGATAGCAACGATTGCACCGAAAATATTTCTTCGGATCAAACTGATTGTCCGTATCACGCATGGTGCCCTTCGTCTCAAAATCACCGTCCAGCGTATGATAGATCAACACATGATCCTGAACCTCCACGTAACAGATCCTTGCCACGTCCAGCTTCTTTTTTCCACCTTTCAGCACAATGGTAATGTACTCTTTCTCCGGCGCTTTCACCCGGGTCAAAGCTCTCGCCATGATCTCAGAAAATGAAAAATAGGAAATAGGCTTCAGAATATAATCCAGCGCATTTACCTTATACCCCTCAATGGCATACTGGGGCATATTGGTAATAAAAATAATAATCACATTTGTATCCAGTTCACGGATTTTCTGGGCAGCTTTCATTCCATTGAGAAAAGTCATCTCAATATCCAGAATAATAAGGTCATAGCTGGCAGTGTAATCCGTCACAATATCTTCTCCATCCTGAAATTCCGTTACAGAGAATTTCACCTGGTTCTCCTTTTCATAACGGTTCAGGCACTTTTTCAATGCTTCCCGGTCATGCCGGTCATCTTCCACAATTGCAATTCTTATCATAATTGTTTCTCACCCGTCCTGTTGATCGTTGTTATCTATAGTCTGTAAAAACAGACACACAATAATTCAAAATCCCCCGCTAAAATTACGAAAAACGGCCTCCCGGTACAGTGACGCTGCACCAGAAGGCCGGAATCACTTACACTAACTAAAGATAGTAATAGTATAACAGGAAACAGGTTCTGAAACAATTATATTTTAATGAAAATTCTGGATTGCAACCGTACTTTTTTACTTTCTTTCCGCTGCTTTTTTCTGGTTTTCCTTAATTGTTTTCTGATCCTCTTCAATGTGTTTTTCTACATCCAGACGGCTCATAAGAATGATAACGATCGCATATGTGATCACGTCTGCTGCCAGGAATGCAAATGCAAGCACCTGCTCTACACCGCCCATCTGGCGGTATACCACCTGGCCTGTGTAATTTGCCACATTGTCAATAATCTCCAGAGTCTGCGGATTGCATGCAATACCAGTATTGCTGTAGCCTGCAAATGTAAGAAGGCTGTTCAGCACACCAATGCAAAGTCCGCTAAGACCTACCATAATGGAGCTGTAAACAGACATTGTAAAACCATCACTTCTGAAACCATTCTTCGCTTCCAGATGATCCAATACATCAGAAAGAAGTGCCATGGTTACATACATAGCCGGAATACTTCCGATTCCCTTCAGTACCATACTTGCTGCAACCATTCCGAAGCTGTGGACATTTAAGAAGCATACAAGTCCGCCAACAACAGAGAAGCAAAGGCCGGAAACAACAGCTCTTTTTTTACCAAGCTTACGGGCGATCGGCCATGCCACCACCATACCAACAGCAGTAGGAATTCCACCAACCAGACCAAGTGTAGACATCAGCGCACCGGAAGTCTGTTCCGGATTTGAGGAACTAATTACACTGTCAAACATCCATCTTACATAGAAACTCATGGAGCTGTTCTTGATCAGCTGTCCAAACTGGAAGATCAGGAAATAGAGAATGATGATCCACCAGTATTTGTTATGAATACAGCCTTCCAGCTGTTTTTTTAGCGGAAACTTCTCTTCTTTTACATTCAGGTCTATAGTCTCTTCTGTAATACGCTCTCTTGTAAAATAGTACTCCAGAAGACAACCGAATGCACTTACAAGGCAAAGCACGATGGAAATGATTCTCCAGTGTGCATAGCTGGCATCCACATCGATTCCGCCATCCTTTGTCACGAACAGGAAGCTCTGAAGAAGGATCGGCACGATAATGCTGGCTCCAACTCCTGCGGAAGCAACCATAGCCGCATTTGACAGTGTTGCAAGAAGTCCACGGCTCTCGGAATTTCTGGTGGAAAGGGAAACCATGGAGCTGTGTGCACAGTAAAAGCATGGATATGCAAGTGCATAGTACAGGTTATAGGACACTGCAATCCAGATCATCTGAATAGCATTGTTGCCCTTTGTTGGCGTCATAAACATAAGAATGATCGCCACGATCAGCATCGGAGCAGCAAGAATCAGATACGGTCTTGCTTTTCCCTGGGTACTTCTGGTATTATCGATCCACTGTCCGATCATTAAGTTTCCAAGAACTACGAAGATCACGGATACGATCGGCAGAAGTGTGGCAAATGCTCCGAATTTGGTCCAGCCAAGTACATCCACATAATAGCGGTTCAGATAAGCACCGAAAATGGAGTTTGCAAACATGGCACAAAAAGGAGCCAGGAAATAACCGATGATCATTTCCGGGATCTTCACCTGGTCAGATTTGATCCTGGTTTTAAAAACCGGCTTTTCCGCAATTTTTTTTGCAAAATTTGTAATGTTCAAGTGTTTCGCCTCCTGAGGTTTTTATTTAAAACTCTCTTTCCTAATTCATTCAATGTATTAATGCCAGGGGCAAAAAATTTTGCCCCTGAAATCATGTATTTTATTTCAGGTCAAATGACATAAAGTCAAATGAGCCAGTTCCCTTAAAGCTGAAATACAGTGCTTCCTTCTCCCCAAGTCCGGTGATGTCAGCTCCGTATCCATGCTGCTCTTTGCATGGTTTTACCTGGATCTGTGCTACTGGCTTGCCGCCTTCTTCTGTCGTTACATATACAACTCCAGTTGCTTTTCCCTTAATATTAATGCGCACTTTGGAAGTCTCTCTCAGATCAAAATATTTGTATCCGATAACAGCTCCGTCACATACGTTTGCAACGTACTGGTCTGGTCCCTGCTCACGGTCTTTTCCCTCCTGGGTAAGATAAGGGTGACCTGACTTCGGATGCTTGATCATGCTGAGGAAACGGGTGCCTTTTTTGCCATACACATTACATGCGATGTATGCTGGATAATTGCCCTTGCCTTTTAACGGGCCATCGTTGAGACCACAGGAAGTCATCTCAGCCTGATAGAATTTCCCATCCTCAAAGCGGATACGTTCTGCACAGGCCTGACGGGAGGACTGCTTGCGGTTACTGTGTCTGTGATAGAAGACATAATAATTTCCGTTGATCTCGATCAGACTTCCGTGGGTATTTCCGGTGCAGTTTCTCGCATTCTTTACATCAGTGATTCCAGGAAGGCCGATGTCTCCGTTGCTGACCAGAACACCGCCAAATTCAAAACCTTCTGTAGGGTTGTCACTTGTTGCATAGCAAAGCTCATGACTGTTTAAAGAACTGTAAATGAAATAATAGGTTCCGTTAAATTTACGCATGGAGCTTGCTTCCAGGAATGGATGTCCCTCATAAGAGGTTCCCGGTGCTTCCTTCTCACTGGCGATTCCGATATATTTCGGTCCCATTTTCACAGTAAGCATATCTGCAGGATCAAGCTCGAAGCACATCGAACCATGCTCGGTAGGCTTGGAACCATCCAGCAGAAGTGGATTTCCCTGAAGTGCGAATCCGCTGTAAAGATACAGCCTTCCATCATCATCCATGAACATGCCAGGATCAAACTGCAGCGGCTCTCCCTTCTTTCCAATCGGTGTGCCATCTGCATATTTTACATAACCATAGAATTCGTATTTGCCAGCCGGCTTATCACAGACAGCTACAGAAATCATCTTGGTGCCGCCCATGAAGTAGTAAAGATAAAATCTTCCATCCGGTCCCTGAATCATATCCGGGGCTGCCAGACCATTGGTGAGACGAATACGCGGTGCCGCCGGATCCTGCTCTCTTTTAAAAATAACGCCCTCATAGTGCCAATTTCCCAGATCATCTACCGGGGCTGACCAGCATACATAATCGCCCAGACAGAAATTCAAGCCGTTAAAAAGATCATGAGAACCATATATGTATACACGCCCATCCACAACATGTGGTTCCGCATCCGGCACGTACTCCCAGCTTGGCAGGTACGGATTTACAGCCTGCTTTGTTTTCATACCTTCATCCTCCATTTATTGTTTTTGCTCTGCTGCCGCCTTTTTTCTTCGTTTCCAGTCAGCAGACAGCATGATCTATATTATGATGTCATTATAACATCCGGAAATTTATGTGCGTGTTTTTGACGTAAAGTGTAATAAATTTATCGCAAATAGTACAAAGCCATAAAATCGAAACAAGATTCCGTTGAACAATTTTTAGCTGTAAAGTGTACAACAGCAAAAAAGGCATCGGGAAAGTATACAACTTTCACAATGCCTTTTTATAAATACTTCAGTTTTTCATAATGTGTTTCTGTGTCTTTTACTTTCTCTCAAATCCAAACTGATCCATGCTGCAGATCATTTTGCCGTCTCCACCATGGAAAACAAAGTACACTGCATGTACTCCTGACATCTCCTGCTGGCAGTCTGCGCTCAGCCAGCTCCAGGAGGAACCGTCAGAACCCTCTTCTTTGTTTTCTGCATTTTCTACAGCGTCAGCAGTCAGTTCCATTGTTCCTGCAAGGGTTCCACCCTGGTCCTCTGACGGTGCATCCAGATAAATATCAACAGTACCATCTGCACAGTCTCCTGTTTTGGATACCAGCAGATTCAGGGCAACATTTCCAGCTTCTCCAAAGTCAAGATATTTATAACCTACAATGTTATTATCTTTCAGGTTGGTAACACATGTTGTGTGAACAGCCTCCTGATCACGGTCTGCTACAATGTATGGCCCATTTGCCAGACAGTCACTATGTACATTATTCGCTTCTGTAGATGGTGCCGCATGATCTTCTGCCTCAAGAAGATAGGTTGTAGCATTTGCATTCCAGGTTGAAAATGCGTCCAGGCTGTCGGCTGCGCCACAGGAGGTAAATTCCATTGGTGTGATCACAGGGCTTCCATCCTCAGCAGTTCCAACACCGATCTGACCTACGATTGCCTGACGAGAAGCATTGCTTGCATTCGTCTGGCGATGTCCGAAGAAATACCATTTTCCATTTACTTTTGCCATACCACCATGGTTGTTTCCACTGATGTAAGTTGCAAAATCAGTAAATTCCATCTCTCCGGTTTCCTGATTCTTCACATAACGGCCACTTGTATCAGAAATCACATTGCCGTGATCTCCACTGACCAGCACACTTGTGTCATATCCTACCACATCATTATCAATTCCATTGGAGCCATAATGCCAGGTTCCATTCATCAGGTCATCTGTCCATACATAAGAAATAGCAGAATTATAGAATGCTCCGTCAGCACCAACTTCATAGCTTACATAAAGAAGGACGTACGCACCAAGCTCATCCACATATCCAGTTAGGGATGGACCTTCGAAAATCGGCAGGTAACCGCGCTCATCGGTTGGGCACCAGGTTGTCTCTGCAATTTCGTAACCATCATCTGCATTTCCATCCAGTTTGTAGATAGACGCAACATGCTTCATACCAGTTGTATAGTTGTCTTCCTCTACCATTTTACTGATTTCTTCGTTATCCGCATAGCCGGAGGTCATATTGGAAACTGCCATGTAAATCGTTCCATCTTCGATATAAAGACTTGGATCATAGCTGTTCTTGATCGGAATGGTAAGAAGAGCCTGTTCCGGATCCCATGGGCCTGCCGGGCTTGTGGAAGAACGAAGTACAGAATTGTCAAATACCTGGCTGGATACCATGTAATAAGTATCTGTAGTTACATCGTATTCTGCATCCGGTGCGAACAGCATATTTCCGCCATAGGTGTTTCCTTCTGAAATGTCCAGAATCACCCCTTCATATCTCCAGTCACTTAAATCATAAACCGGCGCAGACCACAGAACCTGCTCGGCACTGCACATGCTTTTTCCCTCTTTATCATGGGAACCATAAAGATATACGCGCCACTCTTCATCATCTCTTGACCAGAATACATGCGGTTCTCCATCCGGTACATATTCCCAGGACGGAAGAAGAGGATTGCTTGCACCAGACTGGTCTGCCGGCTCACCTGTTTTCGGGTTTACATCATACACCAGCGGATCTGTCTGATAGGAATACTCCGCTCCGCACTCGCTGCACACATAATGACGGAGACCGCCCTCTGTGTCAGTTGCCTCGTGGCTGTCCTCAGCAAGCTTATAGCTGTTGGTATGCTCGCAGGCACGGTATTTTGAAATGCCGTCTGTAGAAGACTCATCTGTGGCTTCTGCCTCATTAGAATCTGCATTGGTTTCGTCTGCTGCATTGTCCGCTTCGGTTGCACCCTCTTCTACTGTCTCAACGTTTTCTTCTGCCAGCACGTTTACCGCATTTCCGGTCAGAAGAAGAGAACCTGTCATAGCCAGTACAATTAACTTTTTCATTCTCTCTCGCTCCTTTTCATCGCATAAAAAACTCCAGAATGCAAACACATTCCATTTCCTTTTGTTACCTTTATCTTATCAGCAATTTCTTCTTTATATAATGTACGGAAGTGACTGAAACCTTTCCAATTATGACTTTCTATTGACGGATTTTCTATTTTGCTATACCTTTATAATTAAATGGACATGTCTTCTTACGTAGACATCACTAGAAATGAAAGTCGATTGTACCGCGTCTTTGGTGCTCCCGCAATCGCCGACTGTATTCGTAATCTGGGCTATCGCCTTATTTACTCATACCGTCCAGGACTTTCATAGTAAATAAACTCACTATTTTATGAGGATTTCCATGAAACATTTTATCCAGACACTTACCGGCAAGATCACCATCGTCATCCTGCTGATCGTCCTTCCTGTTATTTTCATTGTCTATCTGAATGGTAGTACTACCCGTGACACTTGGCAGGAGCAGCAGATTACCAAGGCTGAAGACGAGCTTGCATTATACGCCTCTTCCATGGATCATATTTTTGACCTGTTGGAAGAAACCCTTTTATATCTTCCTATTAACAACAGCAGTTTTCATCAGCTGACCGCCTTTCCCCAGTCAGACACCCAGAAGCATTGGAGCCTGGTGATCAGTATAAAAGAACAGCTTTCTTCCATAAAGGAAATCTATCCTTTTATGGAGAACATCTTCGTTTATTATCCGGATCAGGAGCTTTTTCTCAACGATCAGGTAAACCCGCAGATGACTACTGTTATCAAAGATGCAACGACTCAAAATGAGGAAACAAAAACGGCTGCCAGGCTCTGGCATACAATTTCCACCGAAAACGGTTACTATCTGTACTGGCTTTACCCAAAAGACGGCTATTGTCTCGGCGCCTGGATTTCCTATGATGCACTGCTTTCCTATATCTGTCAGAATGAAAGCGGCAATTTCCAGACCGACAATACAGGATACCTGCTCACCGATTTTGTAGGAAATGTACTGACTTCCAGGCAGAATCATCCAGCACAGGGACAGAATATAACCTCAATTTCCAGGGAAACACTGGGAACAACTGTGAAAGAACAAAACCAGGTTACCCTTTCCCGCCAGGTACTCCACCCTGGAGTTTACATTGTCAGAATATTAGGAGATACTGATTTTTCCCTTTCCGAGCACTGGTACTCCCATAATTTTCTTGCTGTGGTAATCCTTTCCCTGTTACTGATCTTATGTGTCATCCTTGCCATTTCCCATTGGGTACTTACTCCGGTGAAAGGTCTGACACAAGGCATTGAGCAGATTGCGGGCGGCGATATCGACCACCGCATCCAGACAACGCCTGGAGCCAGTCTGGAGTTTCAGAAAATCGAAACAGAGTTCAATCACATGATGGAACAGTTAAAAGATATGCAGATTCAGATCTACCAGCAGGAGCTGGAGCAGAACGAAACCAAGCTGCGTTATCTTTCCCAGCAAATCCAGCCTCATTTTATCCTGAACTCCCTGAATACGCTGTATACCTACAGCAACCGGGATGTGGAAGCCACACGGAAGATCATCCGGCTTCTTTCCAAATATTACCGTTATGTGGTAAATGTGGAATCCCGTTATGTAAATCTTGGGCAAGAGCTGGAGCATATTGAGAATTTTCTTAATCTCCAGAAAATCCGTTTTCCAAGAAAACTAAACTACGAAATCCAATGCGAAAATGGAATTGATATCGTTCCGATTCCACCGTTTCTGTTGGAAAGCTTTGTTGGAAACAGTTTGAAATACGGCCAGGACGAAAACGATCAGATTATGCTGCGCATTCAGGCTACACAGATTGAACCATTTGTGATTCAGATATGTATACAGGATCAGGGCGAAGGCTTCTCTCCTGAAATTCTGGAGGCTATCGGGGAATACCAGAAATCCCATGTAAAAAACGAACTTCTGGGAACCGGTATTTATAACTGTATGGAGCGGCTTTCCCTTATTTATCAGAACCGCGCCAACATCCGATGCTATAATGGGACACCCCATGGCGCTGTTGTGGAGATTACGATTCATCTGAACCAGGCCGAGCTTCCCTAGAGCATGCCGCCCAAAAGACTTTCTGCAAGATGTGCGTCACAATTTGTGGAAGATTTTGTCCGATTGAGGACAGCGCAGCAGGCTGTTACCAATTTCTCTTACTTTAGTATACAAGGAGGTCTGTCATGTATACATACTCAGCTCTCATTCTTGACGATGAGGAATTTTCTGTTGAAGTACTTATAGAAGACATTGCCTGGCAGGACTGCGGCATTTCCCAGGTAAATGGCGTCTATTCCGTCCGCCAGGCCAAGGAATTTCTGAAAAAAAATCCCGTAAACATTCTTATCTGTGATATCGAAATGCCAGGTGAAAACGGTCTGGATCTGGTGGAATGGGCCATGGAATATGCAAGATTCAGCAAAGATCCCATGGTCTGCATCATGCTTACCTGCCACCCGGAATACAGTTTTCTCCGCAAAGCCATGCAGCTTGGCTGCCAGGATTACCTGCTGAAGCCTGTAGATGAAGAGGATCTGGAAACCAGCCTGAAAAAAGCTGTAGAAACTCTAAATGTCCGCACCAGGACAGCCTCAAAGAATCCCCCGAAGGAACCGGAATCTGGCCGGGATATCATCCGTCAGAAGGTGCTCCCTTATATTCAGCAAAATCTGACGGAGCCCTTTACCGTTTCCGAACTTGCAGACAGCGTTTCCCTGAATCCCCAGTATATGATGCGTCTTTTCAAAAAAGAGACAGATATGTCCATACTGGAATATGTAACCGAGCAACGGATTCTTAAGGCAAAAGAACTGCTGCTTTCCACAGATAATTCCATTGAAAACATTGGCGTCCAGCTTGGTTATTATAATTACACCTATTTCATGAAAGTGTTTAAACGAAGCACCGGCATGAGTCCGGGACAATACAGGAAACAATATGGAAAATAAATATAGACAGAAAAAAACATTACAGATAGCTCATTTTGAGCGAAAACAATTTTCATTCAAACAATTTATACAGAATCAATTTTCAAGAAAGATTTTCGGTAGGATTTCTATAATACAATTGACTTTACTCGCTTTTCTGCCTATGTGTGGCTGCTCCGCTGCTGTGCTGCATAATTCTTCCACTGCCAGCACCACGGACTCTCACTCTTGTGAGATTGTCATTGAACATCTCACCCTGGGGGATGTCCCTATGCCCGACCTTCAGGCTGTGGAAGATGCCGTCAGCGCGATCACCCTTCCAGCGATCAATTGCACCGTAAAGATTGAAAATATCCCAATTGCAGACCATGCAACCAGAATCAGCCTGATGTCTGCCCAGAACGACCAGCTTGATATCATCAATACCGGACGTACCATCTCACTCTCTGAGCTTGTTGCAGATGGAGCACTTCTTCCCCTTGATGACCTTCTGAACCAATATGGAACTGATCTTCTTGATAAGGCAGACAAGCTTCTTGAAGCAAATTTAATCAATAACCAGACGTACGCCATCCCCGCGAACCTTTATTGCGGTGGAAATTCAGGCTTTCTCTACAATCAGAACATGGCAGACAAATACGGCTTAAACCTTTCCGAAACTGTGTCCATTGCAGAAATTGAATCCATTGCCAGCACGCTGCACACTCACGGAAAGTATCTGCTTTCCCAAGGAGACGGAAGCAATAATCCGGTTCTCCTCGGAACCTTTTTCCCTGCAATTGTACCAGTAGGCAGTAATATGTATGCAAACGGGGTATCGGTTTCCGGTGATTCCGGAACGGATATAAAAAATGTATTTGAGACAGAAGAATACCTGGAATATTGCCAGATGCTAAGACGCTGGAAAGAAAACGGATGGATCCCGGATGACTCCCTGACTTCTGGTCTGCTGGTAAACCAGCTTTTCCAGAATCAGGAAATCTTTATGACCTGGCTTACCGTAAATCCAGTAGAAGAAGCCCTGCAGGAAAAAAATTATTCTTTTTCCGTAGATATGTTTGCCACCACCAGTCAGACACCTCTTCGCACCAGTCAGGTTCAGGAGGATGGCTGGGGAATCAGCTCCACCTCGAAAAATCCGGAAAAGGCAATGGAATTTCTCAATCTGATGTATTCCAATTCTGAGATCTCCAATCTTCTCATGAATGGAATTGAGGGACAGGAATATCAGAAGATCAGTGACCACATCATCACTTACCCGGAGCAAGTATCCGCTAACAATATTGGGTATAGCCGTTATTTTTCCGTTTTCGGAGACTTCATGGATATCTATCAGTGGCAGCCTGTTACGGAAGATTTTTACCAGGAGTTAAAGGACTTCCAAAGCCAGATGACAGTCAGTCCTCTTCTGGGCTACACCTTTGATGTTACACCTGTTGCTTCCGAATACACTGCTGTAATGCGGGTTCTTTCTGAATATCTGCCACCACTGGAATGCGGTATGATTGCAGATGTGAAGGGAGCTGTAAAAAATATGAACGTGCTCTTAAGTGACGCCGGAATCGGACAGATCATCCAGGAAAATCAGCGGCAGCTGGATTTATGGCTGGATTCCCATGAATAATTGCTTTCTGTCATTTCATTTAGTTATTCTTTTGACGAAAGAAAGAAAAGGAGCAACAACAGAACTTAGTTTTCAAAGTTCATTGTTGCACCTTTTTACTTTTTTGGAAAAGTCAACCAAAATTTTCCCATTATAAGGACATATTTTTTAATTGCAATTTCTACATTTTCTGATATAATAGTCACTCGGTAAACAATTAAATAACAAAACAGAACTGGTATAAAATTGGAAACGACACAAGTGTACGCTTGATAACGAACAACACATGTGTCTTTTTTGTACCCATTTTTAGAAAAAGGAGAACAATTTTATGCCAAAGACAAAATTTCAAAACGTTATTTTTACCCTGATGATGGCTTTCCTGATGGTCTATGCCATGATCTGCTACAACATTTCCCTGAATATCGGTGGGATGAGCAACCAGGTATTCCTGATGGCTTTCGGTGAAATGAGAATCATGTGGCCGGTTGCATTTATCCTGGAATTCTTCTTTGTAGATAACCTTGCTCACAAGCTTGCATTCCGTATGGTTACACCACAGGACAGACCGATTGTTATCATACTTGCGATTTCCATTATGATCTGCTGCATCATGTGCCCGATCATGAGCCTGATTGCTACACTTTTATTTAAAAATGCAGGTTCCCAGTTCGTTGCTGTATGGCTTCAGACAACCTTCATGAACTTCCCAGTTGCTTTCTTCTGGCAGCTCATCTACTGCGGACCGTTTATCCGTTTCATTTTCAGAAAGATGTTTCCAGAGAAATAAATTTCAAAGGCCTTGCAGGAGTTTCAATTTCCTGCAAGGCCTTTGTTTATACTTCTACTCTGTATATAAAAGCTTCGTTTCCCCAGTCATTCCATAATCATCAGGCTCTGGTGCACCAAAGACCCATCCGGCCTCGTATCCCTGAACGATCATCACATTACGCAGGGAACTGGTCACTCTGACTGTGATCGTATTTTCACCTGGCTGTACATATGGGGTAAGATCAGCGGTACGTCTGTCCATATTCACTGGAACTTTGGTGTCATTGATCCATACAGCAGCAGTTCCGCCCTGGAAGCTGTCTGCCTGGAACTGGATTTTTCCTGTGTCTGACCAGTTTTCCGGAAGGGTGAATGTGGTAGTATAAGTTCCTGTTCCGGAAACCTTTTCACCAATCTTATCTATATCCTTCCAGGAAATCAGTTCACTTAAGATTCCTGCGTCAATTTCCACACGATTGGTGGTATAAGTTGCTTCCGTTGTGGTAACTCCAGTATCTTCATTTTCCTCGGCACGGATGATTTTCTCACCTGGTTCGTAGGAATCTACAACTAATGTCCAGTCGGTAAGACTAAGGTCTTTTTCCACTCCATCCTGTGGCATATTCTGTTCACCATTTTCCTCTGTTTGTTCAGACATTGTGATATCTTCAGTTACATTTTCTTCTGTATTTTCGGCAATTTCTTCTGCCTTCTCTGTATCCTCAACCACATTATCCAATTCTCCCTCACCATGCTTCAGCGCAAGCACCATTGTCTCCCCCGGTGCCAGATCCACATGAATCACAGTTCTGCCGCTTTCATAGCTTACATTCTGAACATTATCTACATCTCCACTCCATGTATCCAGCACGTAAGGTTCATAATTTCCCTCCAGGGAAACATCCCCTTCGTAATTCTCCTCATCCTCATACATGTAATGATAAAGATACAGATACTCCACATCCTCCGCGCTTCTCATAACTGGAAGAAGTTTCGTATTGGCTTCTTTGTACTGCACTCTTGGATACACGCCAAGTTCCTGCAGAGCCTCATAGGCATCACTCTCAGCCTCCACTGTCTTCACATTGGAAAGTGTTTTCATCTCTTTTACAATTTCTGCCAGTGCCTCTTCATTTCCATCATTGGAACCGGTTGTACCGCCCGCTACTGTATTATCCTTTGTCACATCATTATTTGCCACAATCTCAGATGCATTGTTCACAAATACTACAGGCAGACCATCCTTTGCCCACTGAAGCAGCTTTTCGGCAGCCTCATAAGGAAGCTCGTCCTCCATAAGAATTACCGCCTGATAAGCGGCTCCATCCGGATTCAGAAGTCCATCCGCGCTGGTCACATTCTCATTTGTGAGCAGATATGGAGAAAAGTAATCGTAGGTATATCCTGCATTCTGAAGCTCCATATCACGCCAGTAATAGGCGTCCTGATTATGCGCCTTATTAGAATAAACGCCATTCTGCACAAATGCCATCAAACCGCCTGGAGTAAGCTGATTATTGTATGCATAATCTGTTCTAAGGATTGCAAGATCCATCTGCGGAACGCCCTGCTCAAGAGCTTTCTGGATTCTGGAAAGGTGGGCATTCAGCTCCGGATAGTCCTGGGATGCCGGCTGGCGCTTATTGAAACGGTCAGACCACTCATCACTCATTCCCTCGTAGCCAGGCCATTTCACCCTGTCTTCCGGACCATATTCGGAAGAATAACCATGTGTGACTGTTTTCTGTATGCCAGCTGCATACTGCATGTAAAAGATCTGACGGTAGTATTCATTGTTATATACATAGTTTTTAGAAACCCAGGCACCAGTCTCGCTGGACATACGCTTGTTCAGCAAATGGGCTGCTCCTGCCATCCCTCTGTGGCTGTCCAGCTCATTGGCAAACTCCATGGACTCGGTCTCAATATAATCCAGTGCGGCTGCCGGTTCTGAAATTTCAAAACGCATACCATAGGAATTTTCTGCACGGAGCTTCATATTCTTAGAGTGAAGCCAGTCACTTAATACATTCAGGCAGTTCTCCGTATAAAGCTCCGTCTGTGTCTGGCAAAAATCCCTTCTCAGATTTTCCACATACTGGACATCCTCTTCCTTATCCGGTTCATAACGGTAGGCAAGAGGCTCTCCGAAGCAGCCACTTCTTCCACTTGTAAGAACGAGAAGCGGCAACATTTCTTCCATACTGTATCCCTGTCTTTTTTCAAACTGTTCTTCCATGTCCTTACACCACAATTGGCCGGTAGTGTTGGTTCCATGAGTGGAAAGCTCAAGGGAATCCATATACATATCACATTCATCAATTCCATTGATCAATTCCTGCACATCATCAGTAAGCACATTGGAATTCCAGTAATCGATTAAGGCATTGGCGCCTTCCTGATCCAGATAGTTGATGGTGTAACTCGGGGAAATAGCTGGTTTGTAAGACTCGCCTGTACCATACTGGTAAAAAGCAAACAGATCGTAATCCCCATCGTCCTCTGCTGTGAAATGGATTCCGTAGATTCCATCTTCATTGTCGTCAGAAGCCATATCCGTTACATCCTTCAGTGAGGATATATCAATTTTGGATGGAACTACGTTCTTTTCTTCCGGGGCACTGCCTCGTTCTGTGACTTTGGCTGCGATTACCTTCACCAAGGTCTGTTTGGTAACGTTTGCAGGAAGTTTACAGTATGGGAGATAGCCGTCGTAGGTTGTTTTCCCTCCTGAACTTTCACTATCATTTGTACCACTTTCATCTGCACTTCCGGTCACGCTCAGCACTGTATATCCCAATTCCTGGGAAGCAGCCTCTTCATCCGGTGTAATAGAAACCAGGTTTGCGGTGGACCAGTGGGTTCCACTTGTCATGCTGACACTCATTCCCAGACGGTTGCATTCTTCAATGATAACCTTCGTGTCATGAATCCACTCCGGTGACCCCCAGGCATAGGTTTCATTGTCCAAATACTGGGACTCATCCAAAGTTACAAATTCGATTCCGCCATATCCGTCATCATAAAGCTCCTGTACAGACTCCTTCAAGGTCTCATCTGTGTGAGAACCCTCTGCCAGCCACCAGCGGGCATATGGGCGGTATTTCATCTCCGGCTGGGCGTAGTCTGCCGCTATCTGTGCGGCAAAATCGTCTGCGTTTCCGTTATTGTCCCCGGCATACACCATCAGCAACGGAGACTGCACGGATGCAGTTGCCATTGCCGCCAGAATAACAGTGACAGTTAGTTTTCGTTTCCATGCTGTTTGCTTTTTTCTTTCCATCTTTTTCCCCTTTTTACATTATATTTTTCAAACAGGATCTCAATTTGCATAATTCAAAATAACACATTCTCGTATTTCAATGTATAACAATAATGACCTTTTTCCATTTCAAAAATGACTTATTTGGAAGTCAGTATAGTTTACCGATTATCTCTTACAAACTTATTCGTTTCCAAGATGGGCATCCAGAAATTCCATTCCAACTGTCTCGGCATAATCTCTGCCCTCTTCAAAATTCATCTCAAATCCATGAGTAGAACGTTTTCCATAGACTGGTACCAGCACAGAGCCCTCGCTTGTGTATGCTTCCTCAATTGCTTTTTCAGAATAACTGTATGGAACCAGCATATCGTTAATTCCATGAATGATCATTACATCTCCATCGTATGCACTGATTGTTCCATATACATCAAGATCGTACACAGCTTTCACATATTCAGATCCAACTGTTCCAACAGGCATTTCCGCCTGACCTTCCGGGATATCCTCTGCTGAAGCGTAGGTTTCACGGGCATTATCAGCAATGCAAAGTGCCGGATAAACCAGCACCATTGCCGCTACATCCTCTTTTCTGTCAGCAGCTGTAAATGCACTGACCAGTCCTCCCTGACTCTGTCCCAGAAGAAACAGGTGCTCCTGGTCTACATAATCTTTTGATTTCACAAAGTCCATAACAGCGCTTAAGTCTTCTTTTTCAGTCATTACAGTCATATCCATAAAGTCTACATCACTGTTTCCATTTA
Source organism: Blautia sp. HCP3S3_H10_2 (assembly GCF_052122375.1). Taxonomy (NCBI): domain Bacteria; kingdom Bacillati; phylum Bacillota; class Clostridia; order Lachnospirales; family Lachnospiraceae; genus Blautia; species Blautia sp. HCP3S3_H10_2. Next base: position 260,251 of record NZ_JBQKCL010000003.1, on the reverse strand, counting down.
AAGATCCGCCACAGAAATCAAAGGTATAAACCACATATCCGTCCTGCGCTGCTTTCTCCGGCCATTTGGCACGCTCTACCATCTGGGAAGTAGAACCGATTCCATGGCTCATGATAACCACTGGATAAGTTTTCGTTTCGTCAAAATCTGCAGGGTAGTAAAACTGACCATAAATATTGTTATCGCCATTTTTACACCAGGAAACCACTTTGGTACAACCTTCTAATTCTGTAGTGTAGCCCTCCTGGATCTCTGGATTCTCTTCCTCTGCAACGTCCGCTTCTGCTGCCTCTTCTCCGGTCTCTTCTGTAGAATCATTTTCAGTCACGGACTCATCTGTAGTCTCCGTTTCAGATTCTGTCTGTGTCTCTGCATTCTCTTCTGCCCATACAGTTGCACTTACACAGCTTGCACTTAATACTGCTGCCATCCCCAAAACAATTAACATTCTTTTTTTCAACATGCTTGATTCCTCCATTTTCTCCTGATTGCACACAGAATCCCACTGCTTTGTATGGTTTCCACCGAATTGAAAATCGTGCTTTCTACGTGCGTCTTTTACTTTCAATTTAGCATAAAGAAACATCAGTTTCTACTTTTATTGCGTAACCTTGTATTTTTATAGCATAAACTTCAAACACATCGCCAAATATCTTGTCTAATCTAGAGTGTGCCCCCAAAATCATTCCTGCGATCTGCACGCCCCACTTTACTGACGATTTTGCCCTCTTTCAGCGGCGTGACCAGTGGAATCAGGATATTAATATTAAATACCCCATTCTCCGCCGTCACCGACATGTTCCCGTGGTAATTTTCTGTAATCATTCGAATACTCTTCAGCCCAAAGCCATGATGCGCCTTATCCTTCTTCGTCGTTTCGAAACCATCTGCCGACTCCTTCAGTTCTCCTTCGAAATAATTTTCTTCATGAATGGAGAGAAAATTCCCCCGCGTCCGAACCAGAATATTAATGGTACGCTTTTCTTCGTCTTTTAGATGGGAAACTGCAGTCACTGCATTGTCCACAATATTTCCAAACAGGGAACAGATCTCACTTTCCGATAAAAAATCCAGTTTTTCGCCCTCTGCAATACAGGTCATGTTAATTTTGTTATATTCGCAGTACAGTTTCTTCTCTGTCAGAATCGTATCAAGCACCTGGTTTCCAGTCTGGAACATGGAGTCATAAATCGTCAGTGCCTTCTGTATTTCCTGTGCTTCTTTTTCGTATGCGCTCCCCGATAACCCCTGGATCCTTTTAAACCAGTGCTTCAGATCATGGCATTTTATATTGATCAGTTCCATATTTTTCCTGGAAAGCTCGTACTGCTGCTGTTTCTGGTAAAGCAAATTCTCAAGCTGCTGTTTCTGTGCAGAAATAGAATTTCGTTTCAAGGTTCCGAACTGTACAGCCAGAAGCAGCAGACAGGCAACCATGGAAAAAGATTTCCATGCCAGAAAAATTTCCTTGGATTCTATTCCCAGCATGTTGTCCACCATATAAAATTTAAACACAGTATCAAGCATCCCCGCCGTAAACAGCAACAACAAAAGGAACCCTGGCTGAACCGTAATATGCTCCATTTCTTCCAGCTTTCTTTCCATAAAATGAAGCACCAGACATACCGCGACCAGAAGCAAGACCACATATAAACCAATAAATGCAATTCCACCGCTTATATTCAAAAATGTTTGCAAAAGAATAAACACGCTATATAAGATAATCTGGGTAATATATGCCGCTACACTGGTAAAAAAGATTTCCCTCACAGGATTTTCATAGCAGAATACCATGGTCAGCATGCTGAGCAAAAATATGATGATCACTCCCGGAATGCTTTCCCACATGGTCCTTGTGCTACTAACAATCAGTGCCGAGCCAAAGAGACAGATTCCGCTTCCTGCGATTACACGCAGCCAGAAAAAAGATTTTTTCACAAAATGCCGACACATTATAAAGCTGAATAACAGCATTTCAAATGCAAGCTCACATTTCCATATCGTGTCCCATACCGTCATGCGCTGCAGCCTCCCACGTAATCGTTTAATGCTTTCATAAAGCTTTTCTTTCTCGGATGGCTGATCTGCAGCTGAATATCTCCCAGACTTGCTATGTATCCTTCTACAGATGTTACATAGTATAAATTCACATAATAGCAGTTATTACATAATGAAAAAGTGTTCTCTGGAAGCTCTTCCATCACTTTTCTCATACTGCCATATGCCTCCACATCTTTTTCCTCCAGATGGTAGATTACTTTATGGCCTAGCACTTCCACATATTTTATGTCCCCAATAGAGGCCTTCACCAGACCATTCTTCGTTTGAATGATAAACTGTTGTTGCTCCCTGGAATGGACGTATTTCACAGCTCTTTTCATTTTCAGGTTGAAGCTATAATAATTCAATGGCTTCACAATATAGTCCATGGCATCTACTTCATAGCCGTGCACTGCATACCGTGCCATACTGGTTATAAAAATCAACGCGGCCTCTGTATTTCTTTCCCTGAATTTCCTTGCAGCCTCCAGACCATCCATATAGGGCATCTGAATATCCATAAAAACAATCTGGAAATCTGTTTTCCTCTGTTCCAGAAAATCCATGGCGTCGTGAAATTCTGAAATATGAAAGTTTTCATTTTCTTCCTTTTCAAAGGTTGCGATTGCGTCTGTTATGACTTTTCTATCTGTATCGTTATCTTCTACGACTGCGATGCGAAGCATTGTTTCCTCCTTCAAAATTGCCGTTCTCCGATAAATAGCATTTTCCAGCACATAGGTTCATGTATTGATTTCCGTATATTATCTTGTGCACAATTATAGCATTTTATCTTTTATAAATTTCATTTTAACGTAATTTGTTGTTTTTTTGCCGTGTACGGAGATATAGATGTGCACATTGCACAATTGTCCATACATGCTATGCCAACTAAAAGAGCGAAAAATATACAGCAAAGTGGGGCGTGCAGATTGCAGGAATGATTTTTTTGTGCACTCTAAAGCGTACAAAAAAGCCCTGCTGCAGCTACTCTACATAGCGTCAGCAGGACTCCCATTTTTAATTAATGTCAAACCCAAAACTAAACAAACTCTTTTAATCAATCACATCATTCTGAAACCTGGATAAATGCTCATAAGGCAAAATCAGCCGTCCACGGAACAGCCCACATCCATCATTGATCAGACTGTTGTTCACTGCGGAAAACATATTCACATCCAGATCCGCCAGTTCCAAGGAGAGAAGCCGCATTCCTCTCTCATATGCCTCATCAAAATAAACGCATTCCCCTTCCGGAATCACATCTCTTCTGGCACGCTCATCCTGTTGCCGCTTCTCATAGCCCAGATGGTTGGCTGGCCCGATTTCTGCAATGTCATCCATCTTCTGCGTACGCAGCTGTACCTCCATATAAGATCTGGAACTGTTATCGTAGAAGGTGATATGTAAGGACTGGTATCCGTACTCGCTGGTGCCACAGATATAGTCTCTGTAATAAGGCTTCACATTGTCATCCAGTAAATCCGAAGAACTTAGCTTCACACCATGGGCAGGCTCCGCTGTAAATCCCCGCTCCTCCAGAAATCCCGGCAACACATTGGCAATCTGATATAGATAACGAATGGATGCCTGCTCCTGGTCTTCCCCAGGCTTCAGATGGCATCTTGGCATACAGACTACAATCCTATATGCAATAAAATCCCGGAAACAACTTAGCTTATTTTTCAGCTCCGCTACTGGCGGATAGGTTCCTTTCTCCCGGTAATAATCATAAATGTATTCCACAATGTAGCCGTTAAATTTCTCCTCTGCCCGGATCAGCGACTTGATTCTTCCCTTAAAGGTAAAAGCAAGAAAAGGATACTCATGTGCCATATATTTATAAAATTCGCGAATTTTCTGGGACTGGGCGGTAAGGAAATCGTTATGTTCCAGCAGTTCAGTGATCTGGATCAGGAAATTACTGTGCACAAGATCAATCTCGTTGTGTGTCTTTTTGGCTTCCTTTCGCAAATCCTCTGTATATCTTTGTAAAATCTTTAAAACTGTGTCTCCTGAATATAAATAGTCGTTTAATGTAACCATAATCGTCACCTCGTCTTGCGAACATGTGTAAAAAAGTTTTTTTACGCCACCATAATGAGCGTTACCAGTATTACCTATACGTTTAATTATACATATTCTAACAGACTTTTACGATTTAGCAAGTAAAAGTTTCCACGCATTTCCACACATCCACAATCAAAATGATAACATGACTTTTGAAAGAAACAGTTTAAAATGCAGAAAAAATGCCAGGAACAGTTTTCTTCCCATTCCTGACATTTTTCTATCTTTTATCATAATAAAGTGGAGGATTTTATCTATGATAAGTTACAAAGCTTTAATAATTATGCAGCTGTTACAGTCACATTTCCATCTGCGATCTCAAAGTGATAAGTACCAGCTACCAGTTCCATCTGCTGAGTATCCATTGCATTATGTGTAGCTGCGCCAGTTGCAGTCACACCGTCGCATGCTGACACTTCACCGGATACTGGCAGGTATAAGGTTGCGGAAGTATTTGCAGGAACGGTCACATCATAGGATGTCATCACACCGTCAGCTGCGCTCCATCCACTCTTAATTGTTCCGTAAACAGATTCATAGCTTCCTTTGGCTTCTGTGAAATCTCCGCCGACAGTCGGCTGCAGGATAAAGTGCTGATATCCAGGCTGTGTTTCATCTGCTTTGATTCCAAGCTGATAAGCAACCATCCACTCATAAACAGCACCAAGTGAATAATGGTTAAAGGAGTTCATACTGTTATTTCCATTAAAACCAAGCTCGTTTGTATAGCCATTCCAACGCTCCCACATACTGGTTGCGCCCTGTGTTACCGGGTAGAGCCAGGATGCATAGTCTGTAGACTCAAACAGTTTATAAGCAGTATCGTTAAGGCCATAATCAGAAAGTGCATTCAGCAGATTTCCTGTTGCATTAAATCCAGTTGTCAAAGTATACGGAACGATTGGCATTCCATCACCATCCTCACCGGAAGCCTCTGCGATCGTTGCATTATAATTCTCCAGAACTTTTTCCAGATTCTCATCGCTCACTACATGGAAACGAAGTGGTGTAGCATAGGAAGCCTGTGTATCCTGGATTTCTCCCTTGGTGTTCTTTGTTTTTCCGGTATCCGGATCAATGAAGAACTCATTCCATGCTTCTCTTGCAGTTGCAGCAGTCTCACGGTAGCCTTCTGCTTTCTCGGTATCTCCTACCGCATCAGCAAGTACAGCTGCCTGATCCAGGCAATTGATGTAAAGTGCATTTCCAAGCATTACACCATCTGTCGGGATTCTGGAAAGGTGATCGCAAAGAGTACCAGTCTCACCAGTGAGACGTGCATCCTCTTTTTTGTCCCCGTTCTCATCCTTGTAACTCATTGGTGTGGAAGCAAGATGATCCACATATGCGTAAATGTTATCAATGTTATCTTTTACAATATCAAGCTTGCCTGTCTGCATATACAGATTGTATGGAATTGTTACCACCAGGCAGTTCCAGGTAATACCAAAGCTCTGTCCGTTATGAGGGATTTTGTCATCTGCTTCCGGATCATAGGTGACAAAAGCAGGACAATACTGTGAAGACATTCCTGTCTCTCCACAGTCTGCGCGGACAGTATCCATCCACTGACGCATGAAGTTGTAGGTGTCAGCTACATAAGAACCAGACAGTGCAAAAATCTGCGCATCGCCGGTCCATCCCATACGCTCGTCACGCTGCGGACAGTCTGTAGGAATAGAGATGTAGTTGCTTGTTGTGGAGTTTGTAATATTGGTAAATAACTGGTTCGTCAGCTCATTGGAGGACTCATATTCTGCATTTGCATCCAAAGAGGAAAGTACCTGCATTTTAATGCAATCTGCCGGAAGTTCCTGATCCAGTCCGGTGATCTCAATGTAACGATAACCATGGAAAGTCAGATCTGGTGTGAATACATTCTCGCCCTCTTTCATGGTATAGAAATCAGTTACCATTGCTGTACGGTAGTTCTCCACCATCAGCATTCCGTCTACGCCTTCATTTGTATACTCTTCCAGCTCCGGATAAAGAATCTCTGCAAAACGAACAGTTACAGTCTCACCTGGCTTTGCATATTCTTCCGGAATAGTGATTACCGGAACACCGGATACGTTTTCACCCATATCATAAATATAGGAACCGGATCCCTCTTTTGTCTCTCCAAGGGCTTCTTTTACATCGTTAGTGCGAATCACATGAACCGGATCATCATAGCGGGATACCAGCTGGTAATCTGCAAACTGTTTTCTTGTCTCGATCTCAGAAGATGCTGTCCATGCAGAATCATCATAGCCAGCCTCTGTCCAGCCATCTACAGCAGCCTCTTTGGTCGCGTCATATCTTTCGCCCTGGAAAAGGGAAGCCAGACGTACCGGACCATCATTGTAATAGGTCCAGCTTCCGTCATCTGTTACTACTACATCACTGGAGCCATCTGTATAATTTACTACCAGCTTCGCCATCAGTGCCGGCTGATCACCATAGTAGTTGTTGTTCAGGCATTCAAAAGTAGTCATACCAGTCCACCAGCCTTCGCCAAGGACAGCTCCCATTGCATTTTCACCAGTCTGAAGGTAATCTGTTACATCATAGGAATTATATGCCAGAATGGTATCATATTCTGTGGAGCCAGGATTAAACCATTCATCCGGTGCTACTTTCTGTCCATTAATATAGAAATCATAAATACCCTGTGCAGTCAGGTAAAGTCTTGCAGACTCAATCTCGGATTTCGCTTCAAAATCAGTACGAACCATTGGTGCTGCTGCATAGGATGGATCTGCATATCCAAGAGTTCCTGCATCTCCACCGTTCACTGTGATCACATTTCCATCAACAGATACACCGTCCATTCCATCGAAGATCGCATAGGTTGCGCCTGTGCCCTCATCCAGAAGGGTTCCTGTGGCATATCTGCCGCCATTTTCAATCTTATAATCAGTAAATGTAGCACTATCCCCTGCATTTGCTGCAAAACCTACAGAATTCAGGTTCGGGAAAGTGTTTCCATTTTCCATGGTATTTACGACAATATCATCGCCCACCTTGGTTCCGTCCACACTGATAGAAAGTGTACTTGCTGTACAGAAAATGTTAATGTGGTGCACATCATTTTTATTCTGGTCTGTGATCAGACCATTCATATCTTCGTCATCCTCAATTGTGAAAAATGGAGTAAACGGATCATCGTCTTTGGCATAGCCCATGCGGTAAGCATTGATCTTCGCTCCACCATTTGCACCAACACCAGACAGATCCAGTTCGACACGAACGTAGTTCTCACCTTCCTGCATCTCGCTGTTGAACACTTTATTTTCCAGACGGAAATCGTCTGCGCCAAGAATGAAGGAGGCTGCGTTGCTGCCCTCTGCCACCTGGACGTCTGCGGAAATATTGAATACAGCCTTGGATGCTGCATCCAGGGAAAGCTCTCCTGCTCCGATCCATTTCGCACCATCCCAGGAAGCTGTGGATGTGTCCATTAAACCGGTCTCAAAGGTTGCGGTCTCAGACTGAATGGCATTGTCCTGATTATCGGTCACAGTTACGTTCCAGCTATACTGTGTCGCAGGAGTAAGGCCGTTTCCTTCGTATTTGATTTCATTGGACTGGCTGCTCTCTACCACACCGGAATCCCAGACTACATTTCCTTCCGGATCCTGTACCACGATCTGGTATGCCTTCTGGGCAGCACCGATCTGGCCTGACTCCATCTGCCAGGAAAATGCCGGATTGGCTTCGTCCACACCGATAGGATTGGTACGTCCCTGGGTTTCCAGGTTTACAATTTGTGTGCTGGCTGCTGCTTCTGCCGCCTGCTCGGTTTCTTCGGCCAGTACAGAAACCGGACCGTTCCCAACCATAAGTGTCACGCACATAAATGCGGCAAGCACTCGTTTCATACTCATGAATTTCTCCTCCTTGATTCGTAATAGCTCGCAGGAAACACCTGCAATAAAATACTCTATGCCTTTTCTTTCATCATATAGGCTGCAGTTCGTCAATCACTTTCGTAATTTTCTCACTTTACTAAAATACATTGTAGCATTTTCACAGTAAAAATAATGTTTCAAACGCAAAGTGCATATATTTGTACGTAAATTGAATTTCCAATTCAAATATAGCTATGAATTTTTACTATATTGCTATAGCTATAAATTTTAGCCACACTCATACAGCCTTATTAATCTTAACATATTCCGCATCAGGCATTAGCTTTGCATCAATTTTTGAAACATTATTGTCTTACTCTCCTGCTGAATTTTTATGTCTGGACAAATAATCGCCCACAGCCTCCTGCGCTTCTGCTCTGCCATCTTCATTAAACACTTCAAATGCATGTACAGACTGTTTTCCACCAATCAGCACAAGCTCTGAGGATGAATTCTGATAAGCTTCCTCAATTGCCTGGACAGAATAGGTATAAGGAATTGTCTGATCATTTACTCCATGAATAATCAGCACATCTCCTTCATACTGCCCCAACGTTCCCATCACATCAATATCATACATATCCGTATAATACTGCGCTCCTACTTTGGTTCCGAAGTTCTCTGATTCTTCTTCACCTGTAGGTAAATCTTCTTTCGTCGGATATTGCTCATGCAGTACATCTACCACACTAAGCGCCGGATAAAGAAGCATCACACCAACAATCTCATCCTGTCTTTCCGGTGCCGTAATTCCTGTAACAAAACCACCAAAGCTTTGTCCCATAAGAAAGATCTGCTGCTGGTCACAGAAGCGCTGGCTTTCCACAAAATCAAGGACTGCATTCAGGTCGCTTTTTTCAGTAAGGCAGGACATTTCTTCGGTTGTCATACTGCTTTTGCTCTGGTCCGAACCGCCACAAAAATCATAGGCATAACAGATATATCCCAGACCAGTCACATAATTTGTCCACTGGGCTTTTTCATAAAATTCGTGGGTTACTGAACCGCCGTGGCTCATAATCACAACCGGATATGTTTTTCCTTCCTCATAATCTGCCGGATAATAAAATTTTCCATAGATGTCATTCTCTCCGTTTTTTGCCCAGGCAACTACAGATGTGCATCCATCATTCTCTTCTGTGTATCCCTCTTCCAGGGATGGGTCAGATTCTGCTTCCGCATCCGCTGATTCTGTATTTTCTGCTTCCTGGGACTCTGCCATTGCCGGCAGAGTTGTATAACCGAAAATCAACACTGTCGTTAATAATATCATCAATACTTTTTTCTTCATTTCAAAACTCCCAAAATAATATTAGCAAAATGGAGACGACCTTTCGGGGGCATCTCCAAGAATCTCCTTTGTGCAAAAAGCGGCATCACAATGGCATTTTCTTGCGACACCGCCTACAGTTCACTTTCTCATTCCTGCTTCTCCCCAATATGATTCACTGTCCTGTAAAGAAACTCTTTCACATTGTCCATGGTCATCACTGCCGGTCTATCCATCTGATAGCCGTATCCATGCCCCATTCCGCTAATTGCAGTAAGGGAACTGTTTGGATACCATTCCATATTTTCAAGAGTACGGGAAAGAATGCACTGCTGGTCATCAAGGCCTTGCACAAAAAGGACTTCCCCATCGTACGGATTGGCTTTGATTTCCTCATAATCCGGATACATGGAAGTTCCCATGTCATCTCCAAGACTTCCGGATAAAATAATCAAGCCTGCAATTTCATCTGCACGCTGGGATGCAACTACCTGGCAGGTAGCACCTCCCATACTGCCACCCATAAGATAGATGCTGTCTTTATTCACATAGCCGAGACTTTCTACATAATCCAGTGCTGATTTCACATCTCTGGAATAAGACGCTACATCTGCTGTTCCACTTTCTGTAGGGTCTCCATAGCTTCCTCTTCCACCGCTTGCTTCACTTCTGCAGTCAATGGCATAACAGATATATCCTGCTTCTGCCAGTGTGGGACAATACACCTTATCCTGGCTGTCTGCATTTCCATTCCCACCGTGGCATACGATCAATGCCGGATAGGTTTTGGTCTCGTCAAAATCAGCCGGGTAATACATTCTTCCAAATACTTTGGAACCTTCTTCTCCGCAATAGTGAACTGTGAAAGAATATTTTTCTCCAGATGCAGTGTAACCCTCTTCATCTGCCAGAAGATCTTCCTCTGTGGAAATGCTCGGTAATGACGGCATTTCATCACTGGCATTTTCTGTACGTTTCAAATAATATATTACATTTTCAATGCAGATATTGGCAGGGCTGTCAGATTGTACGCCGAATCCATGAAACGCCGTATTTATGTACACGATGGAACTTGTTTCATACCAATTCATATTTTCAAGTGTTCTGTCAACTGGAAGGGATGCATCCTGTGCGCCCTGGACAAATAAGACTTCACCATTGTGATACGGATTCTTTTTTACACTTTCATAGTCTGGAAGCATGTCTTTATTATCATCAGAAATACTTCCATATAAAACAATCATACCGGCAATCTCATCATTTCTTGCCGCAGCCACATTCTGTACCGTAACACCGCCCATACTCTGTCCCATCAGATATAAGTGGCTTTTATCTACAAACTCTTTGCTTTCCATAAGGTCCATAGCTGCATTTAGATCTTCTGAATAAGTCGCAACTGTTGCCACTCCATCCTCTGTAGGATCACTGAAAACACCGCGTCCACCTTCTGTCGCGCTGCGGCAGTCAAACGTATAGCAGACATATCCCTGCTTAGCCAACTCTGGTGCATAGCATTTATCCCAGAAATCTGCATTTACACCGCCACCGTGGTTTAATACCACAGTTGTATACTGTTTTGTGGAGTCAAAATCGGCCGGATAATAAATGCGTCCGAACGCTCTTTTTCCTGCCTCACCACACCAGGCAATTTCCATACTATAGCCATCACCTTGGATTACAGCACCCTCCTCACTGATAAGGCGATAATCTTCATTTTCTGTTGTTGCTTCTGCACTTTCGCCCCATACCGGAAGTGCACTCACTCCTGTTTGTGCCAGCATCGCTGCTGCCAGTAAAATAACCAGTTTTCTTTTCATTTGCCCTCTCCTTTTCATTCCCCAGTTTTATTTGTAGCATTCTCCTTATTAAATAATGTTGCGAACAAAACTTAATTTGTCGCTGACATCTTTAAATATTATGTATAAAATTTATCTAAAAAAGCGAATACCCGCAATGCATTTTGCATAACCTTGCACTTTTTCAGCGTAAACTAAAAAAAGAGAAATACCTCTCTTTCAAAAGAAAAGTATTTCTCTTTTTATACTCTAACTGTCAAATTTTTATATCTTTATCTCTGCTTTGTTTCCTATCAAAACTATAATTATTAAGTTAGATTTTTTTCTTCATCCTTTCGAGTTCTTGCTTTAGCTGCTGTATTTCAAGTTCCATCTGTTTCTTTTCATTTTCTGCCTTTTCTGCTCTCTTAGAAGCCTCATCTGCCCTTATCTTTTCTCTTTGTGTATTTCGTCTTTCAGCCTGGATGTCCATTTTTTCCATATTTTCAAATAAATATCCCATTCCACGACCTCCAATCTCGCCCATTAATTCTCTCGCTTCTTCACTGGGCACATTCATCTTCATTAGTAATGACCATAATATATTTTGATATATTTCCTTTATCTCTTCCGAAGCATTTCCATATATAGAATTAATCAGTTCTTCTGAAACTTTCCTAAATTCTTCATAATCCTCCGGCGTCTGTATTTTATTTATCAGCATGACCAATGCCATTTCATCACATTTTCTGCTGAGTTCTTCATTCGTATATTGATTGACACTTACTACCTGATACATAAAATCCGGAATGTATTTTTCCATCTGTTCTGCATATTCTATGCGATTTTTCAAATGAAAATCAGCAGTCCATTTTTTTGCACCTTCATAATATACAATTGGAACAATCAAAGGATACCGGAAATTTTTTCGTTTACTGACATTCTTATTCCCTTTTTCTCGTTTCTTTTTATATTCCTGCCAAATTACAGTCATATATTTAAGAAGCTGCATTGCAACATCATAGTCAATGTCGCTTTTATTCTCAATCAGAGAAATCACATATACTTCACTTTCCTCAGTGCTGTCTTGCCGACGAATATGCACTTTCTTAATCGTATCAGACTCATATTCGACACCCAGAAACGCCCGATATTTCCTAGATACATCCTCAATATCCTCTGGGTTCACATTTGCAAACAGGGGAATATTTGTGTAGTTTCTCAAAAACTGACTGGTCAGTTTATCATTTTTGAATATTTCTCTGCTGTTTACATCTTTCGTATGCAGTTCAGGATGGTAGATCGTATCTTTTTTTCTTTTGTTCTGCATCATTTTTCCCATTGTTCCTCCCTATCGAAAACATGGCACAGATCAAAAGATATTTACAAATTTATAGTAACATGGCATAACTTAGATTACAAGAAACATTTTCAGTTCAGGAATATCACCTTCTCGACCATCACATTAATAGCAAAAAATCCAATAGTTTTGCATTACTAATCATTGGATTTCTATTAATTTAAAAAGAGAAATACCCCTCTTTCAAAAGAAAAGTATTTCTCTTTTATCTTCTAAAATTCAATTAAGCTACGGTAACCATAACCTGTGCATATCTTGTCATTACCGCATCCGCATTGTCCTGAACCTTCAGTGTGAGGCAGAAGCAGTCACCGGAAGCTGCATCTTCTGGAATTGTGAAAGAACCTTCCGCACTGTCCTGGGTCCAGTTGTAAATAGTTTCATCTTTTCCACTATATACACCGCCAGTTGGCTCTGTTGTCCACACAGCTGTGCAATCATCCCCATCCGAATCAGATACGGTTGCAGCGAAGGAAACTGTCTCTCCTGGTGCTGCAGTGAAGTCTTTTTCTTCCATTTCTACAACTGGTGCATGATTGCAATTTTCGTAAGTATTTACACACCAGTCAGCACGTGCTGCCCACTCAAGCTGGAGATCCAGTAAGAATGGATTGTATTTCTCGATATTGTTTGTTTCCGGATTCACATACTGGGTAGGAACTACGCCGCCAGATAATGTGGACAGATAACCTGCATCTTCACCATTTGCTTTTGTATAAGAATATCTTCCGCCATAGCTTCCGAATGCACCATTTTCAAATCCACGGAGTCCGCAGGAATACAGGCCGATAATACTGCTGCTGTCTCCCTCTGCAATGAAATCATAGTCATTGTATTCTTTATCGTATACGGTATTGGTTTCCCCAAACTGGAATCTGTCTTCTTCATTTTCAAGATGCTGTCCATCATTTACCAGTTTATATAAGCCCATCAAAGAACCATGGTCAAATTTGATATTCTCTTTCAGCCAGTCTGCCTGGAAAGTATACAAAGCATCTGCCTGTCCGTTAATTGCAGTGGAATATCCGGCATACCCGCAGTTACCATGTGCCAGTACAAGATCCGGGTATTTATCTGCAATATAATCATCAAATGTGAAATCCTGTCCATTTCCGCTGATCAGAACTTTATCACATACCTTCTGGTAAATTTCATCCCACTGGTCTGTCTCAGAATATTCCTCATAAATGGAGAGTAATGCTCTTGCTACCGTATTAAATCCGCCCCAGTTAAGGATGAAAAGGTTTCTTTCATCATCATCCAGAATCGCTTCTTTGATCAGGTTGGAACCTTCTGTATCTTCTCTTACATCTCCTTCAAACTGCACATTTCCAATCTTGGTAATGCTGGTCAGATAATCCGGTGTAGGATATCCTTCCGCATTCTGGGAAAGATATTCATATGCTTCTGCATACTCATTATTCCAGAGATTGGAAAGCCAGTCCAGTGGCTGGGCACGGAATTCTTTCATATCCAGGGCTCCTTCTTCGCGGTTCTGGATATGGTCGTTTACTTCTTTCTGGGTATGTTCCCCGTCTCCGGTAAAGTGACAGAAGGATCCGGATACAACGATTCCAGCCAGATCAATCTCGTTAAAAAACAGGCTCTGGTGAATAAAGGAATTCATGTCATCTATTTCCAAGTCTGAGGTGATGATAACACGTGGTTTCCCATCCTCACCAAGACGGATGCGTTTCTCCTGCGGAGTTGTAAGCACCTCTCTTTCAGCCAGCTGTTCATCTATTGGCTTTACGATTCTTCCAGCCTGTACCTGTGCAGCTGTGCCAAACACCATAACGCCGATTAAAGCCAGTGCCATTATTCTTTTCTTCATAGCCATAATTCTCCTTTTCCATGATTACAAACTTCAAGAATATTTTCTATTTCTGTATGAATCATAACACATGATTTTTCTCTCAAGTTAACCAATTATGACTATTTTATGGTTCGAAACTGACTTTTTAATTTGTCAGTTTTCGTGATTACTCATATCTTTTTATATACCCAAATGTCGAAAATTGGCTTGGAATGTCTAAAAGGCGCCTCCCCATTTCACTGGGAAAGCGCCTCTCTTAAATCTGAAAACCTATTTATTTTCTGTTTTTTCTTCTTCCACTACGATCACAACCGCGTTTTTTTTCCTGCATCTTCTGATTACCAGAAGCACACTGCCGATGATGATCACAGCCATCACTACATCAAATGCGATCAGCCAGTACTGCCACAGTGGAAGCACTTTCTTAACTACCACATTCTCATCGATTCCATTCATTGCAGAGCTGTTTACAACTGTGTAAAGAATGTCATGGGAAGCATTTCGAAGAGCTGTTACTAAGGTTGCATTGCCAGATACATCTCCCATTTTATAAACATCGGAATCTGTATTCAGCCACAGGTCAGTTCCTGCCTGAAGACCTGCATCAATGAACATATAACCGTCGTTTGCAGAAGCGTAGTCGGTTACGATAATACCGTGGAAGCCCCACTCATTTCCAAGGACATTGGTGATCAGTTCTTTGCTTGCACCGCACCAGATACCGCCGATACCGTTGAATGCAGCCATCATACCATGGCAGTCAGCATCCTTTACAGCCATTTCAAATGGTGTCAGATACAGCTCACGAAGTGCCTGCTCAGTAGTAAATGTAGAAATACCATAACGTCTCTGTTCCTGGTCATTCAGTACCAGATGCTTCAGATAGCAGTACATTCCCTTACTCTGTGCACCGGAAACTTCGTTTGCACACATTGCCCCTGCAAGGTAAGTATCCTCAGAATAATACTCGAAGTTACGTCCGCCAAGCGGTGTTCTGTGGGTTCCTGCACCAGGTGCATACCAGCCCTGTACATTTACAGAAAGTCCGTCCTCACCGATACATTTACCAAATTCAAGTGCCAGATCTTTGTTCCATGTGGCTGCAAGAAGTTCCTGATTTGGATATCCCATGCAGTCTACATCACTCATGATCAGCTCACCGGAAATACCTGCAGGGCCATCCTGGTCACTGGACATTGGCTTGCTGATGCTGTCGATTGCCATTGTCTGCCATCCACCAAGACGAACCATTTCTACCATCTCATCTACAGTCAGGCAGTCCAGGATTGCATCCCAGCCTTCGTCATCATAATCTTTTCCACGCATGGTGATCAGGTTGATGTTATCACCGGAACCGGTTGTCGGCATCTCTGCGTTCGGATCATCCTGATAAATGTTATTCTGGCTTAACTGTACGAATTCATCGGTTGCTTCCGCATTGTATCTGCCTTTTTCTCCTGGCTCGCCGTAAATGGTCGGCCATGTTCCTGTCCAGTCATTTCTGGTCAGATATACATATGAATCGTCATAAGTCTGAATGTTTCCATAATCAAACTGATTTGTGATCTCATTGCCTGTTGTGGCATCTTTTGCATAGGTTGTGTTGTCAAATTCTTTCTGCTCGTAAGTTCCAACTAGGGAATCATCTCCCTCTGCATCCATGCCGTCTGCAGTTGTGTAACCTTTTGCAGCAAGAATATTGTTCAGTGCCTGATGGCAGTCATCACCGATTGCAAAATAGTATGTACCATCATCTACAATGTAAGTTTTTGCATTCTTATAATCATATGCGCGAAGAGTTTCTTTTGGAATATCTACGCTTACTGTCTCGCTTTCTCCAGGTGCGATCTCACCTGTTTTTGTAAATCCGCAAAGCTCAACAGCTGATTTTTCAACCAGATTTTCTCTGTCATAATCGGTGTATGGAGACTGGAAATAAACCTCAACAACATCTTTTCCAGCTACATCACCGTTGTTTGTAACGGTTACCTGTGCAGTGAAATTGTCTCCGTTTTCTGTCAGGGAGAAGTCACTGTAACCAAACTGTGTATAGGAAATTCCATATCCAAACGGGTACTGAACCTGTTTGGTATAATCATATTCACTGTCTGCTGTGGAAGCATTTCCCTGTCCAAGGACAGTGTCCTCATAACGAGTTTCATAGTAACGGTATCCTACATAAATGCTTTCACCATATACGGTATAAGCGTTCTTCGGACCGTTTTCTTCGTTGTTTGTGTTTGTCCATTCACCATACTCAAAGATCTGAGTTGCCGGTGCGCTCATTGCATCATATGCATAGGTATCAACCAGACGTCCGGATGGATTTACCTCTCCTGTCAGTGCTTTTGCGATAGAAGTGATACCTTCCTGTCCTGGATATCCAACCCACATGCAGCCTTTAATATTCGGGAAAAATCTGGAATCAGACCATCCCATTTCGATGGCATTTGCTGTATTCAGCATTACGATTACATCGTCGAAATTATCGTTTGCATATTTGACAAGTGACATTTCTGCGTCAGAAAGAGAGAGCTGATCTTCGGTAAGATCCTGTGCCTCTGCTCCGTTTCTGGAGATTACCACAATTGCAGCATCATTGTATTCTTTTACAGAATCTGCTACGGAATCCAGATAAGTAGATGGATCTTCCTCTTTTCCTACACGGGACTCAGATTTCTCATAGACAGAATACAGATCTGGGTTTACCTGGAAGCCTTCTGCCTCAAGTGCGTCCTTCAGGCTGGTTGTTTTTGTGGTATCAATGGCTCCAGAACCAAGTCCGCTGTATACAAATTTCGCAGAACCAAGTCCGAAAAGACTGATCTTTTTGCCGCTTTCCAGAGGCAGTACATTGTCCTGGTTTCTCATAAGGACGATACCCTCTGCTACCAGCTGTTTGCTGAATTCGGTCTCGTGATCTACCAGTTCATCATGGCTGGCATAATCACTTTTAAAGTACTCATTGTCACCACTTCCATCACCTGTGGTGGTAACCTTTGTTGTTGTGTGTCCAAGTGAACGGGTAATGATTGTGGTATATTTCATTGCGAAATAGTTACCAACCAGAACCGCGATCAGAAGGATTGCAAGAACGGTTCCCCAGATTCCTGCAAAGGCTTTGTTGCCCATTCGCTTTTTGGCTTTCTTCTCCATGTTTTTTCCTCTCCTTTTTTATTTATGGTAAATTATAGCAAAAGAAAAAGCCCTCGCAAGGGCTTTGGAATGAACCGTCATTTTCATGACATGATCGGTAATAGTATAGTCAGAACGAAGTTTCCATCCTGTACACGGACACTGACAGTTCCCTGATATTTCTCCACAATTGACTTGATACTGCGGATTCCGATTCCATGATTTTCTTTGTCTGCTTTGCTGGTAAGGGGCAGACCGTTCTTCATTTTCAGCTCCCCTTCAAAGGAGTTTTCCACCTGAATCACTGCAAAAAGATCTTTTTTCCACACCCGTACACCAATGCTTTTGTATTGGTCCTTGTCACGTTTTTCCACGCTTTCTACAGCATTATCAAGAGCATTTCCCATGACTGTAAACAGATCAACTACATCCATAAATTCCAATAATTTTCCGTCTGCCACACAGGTCCAGTCAATATGATGTACCTTACAATACAGTCCTTTTTCCATTAATATTGTATCCAACGCTTCGTTTCCGGTATGTACATCACTGTCATAAACCTGAATCATATCCTGAACTTCTTCTATGAAATTTCTGCGTCTCTGGGAATGGCTTTCTGTCTGGATCAGTGCCTCGATCTGATGCTTCATGTCGTGACATTTGCGGGTGATCATAGCGATATTTTCACGGGACATTTCGTACTGAAGCTGACGCTGTGTCCACAGGTTTTTATTCTCGGATAGGGTCTGCTGGATACGAAGTTCACGCTGCAAAATACTTTCCAACGCCAGCACAAGAACACAGGCTCCAAGTGCATAAATCTGATTTAAGCGGAACAATTTTATATATTCTTTGTTTGCTGTTCCAACTCCAATTACATCAATGGTGGTACTTTTCACCAGTACACTTAGTACCAGAACAATTGTTAGCACTGTAACAGCCATGATCGCAGCATTAGCCTTACTCACATGATAATGCCCCTGATCTGGAAGCTTTCTCGCTATTAAAAAGGTCCCCAGAAAATATACGCCTGCAAACATTCCCCAGTATCTTATTCCAGAAAATTCTGGAATAATCCCCTGATAAAATACTACAATAAAAAGAGAAGAGGCTGTATGCTGAAGCAATGCACCACAGGAAGCTGCCATAACAGCGTCTTTCCACGTGATCTCACAGCAAAAAAAACATATGGCAATTATTAATGCAAAAATAAAAACAAACCATACCCAATTATATACATTCGTAATATCTGTAAAATATGGATAAATGATCAAGCTTGCCGCAAACAGTACCCCTACGCTGATTACAACCCGAATCCAGAAATGATTTCTTTTTTTCAAAAAAATGAAGAAGCAAAAAGATGCCGCCAACATCTCTATGCAATAGGAAAAGCCATCCATTCCCTGCAGCCAATTTTCCATTTTTCTCTCCTGTCCTGCCTAATTAATTTCACTTAGTATCTTTACAATTATTGTCTATTGAACCATTATCTAATAAGCATCCTTAGAACTACTATTCATTCTATGAACAATAACGTTTTAGATACTTTGCATATCTCCGATATAATCCGCCACAGCCTCTGTAAATGCTTTCTTTCGTGCCCTGCTTACCTGTAACTGCTCATTTCCTACAAGTGCCATCCCATCATGCACACTCCGCACATGACGCAGATTTACCAGATAACATTTATTACACTTATAAAAACCGTTCTCTTCAAGAACAGACTCTACATCCTTCAATACGCCTCTTGTAGAAAAATCCCCATCCTCTGTGTGAAAGATCAGCAGATGCTGTACCACTTCTACATACTGGATATGGGAAAGCTGTAACCGATGAGTCGTAGTACCTGTTTTTATGGTAATGCTCTTATCTTTTTTCTTTTCCGCAAGACGTTTTACCTTATCCATTTTTACAGAAAAGGCTTCGTATTTTACTGGTTTCAGTACATAGTCAAGAGCCTGAACCTGGTAGCCCCGGATGGCGTATTTCGCCATATTTGTTATAAAAATCAGAATGACTTCTTCATCCATTTCCCGGATTTTCTCGGCTGCTTTCATGCCATCCATTTCCGGCATTTCCACATCCAGAAAGATCACATCATAGCACGGGCGGTACTGTTCCAGGAGCTTACTTCCATCTGTATATTCTGCTATTTCTATCTGCGTATTTTTTTCTGTTTCATATTGTTTTAAAAAGGATTGAAGACGTTCCCGATCCTTTGGATTATCCTCTGCAATTGCCACCCTCAACATAGCAAATCCCCCATAATATTTCTTTTTACGCGAAAAAGGTGCCCCATGGCAAAGGCACCCTTTTCGCTGCAGCACCTCAGTTACCGAAATGCTGTATATAAAATTTTAAGTGTAAGCTTATCTTTAAATCAGATAATTATTTCTCAATCGGAACCCAGATGTTCTGCTCGATTGCTTTGTCAAGGATTGCAGGTGTATCTCCAGCCATGAAGCCAGTCTTATCCTCTTCTACCTTGTACTCTTTTCCATCATAGGTTGTCTTTGTCATCTGGTCATCACCGTAGAAGTTACACTCAAGATAGAACTCTGTGTGATCTTTGTTTGTAGATACTGTGCAAACAAGGTCTGCCTGGATGTCTTCGATTGTATACTCTACTACTGTGTACTCGTCATAGTCTTTGTTTGGCTCGAACTGTGCTTCTGCCGGAAGGTCTGCTGCTGTAGCTGCTGCTCCGTCTGTAGCTGCTGCATCTGTAGCTGCTGCATCATCAGCTGCGTCTGCTCCATTATCGAAGTATACCCAAAGATCCTGCTCAAGAGCTTTGTCAAGAATTGCCGGTGTATCTCCAGCCATGAAGCCTGTCTTATCTTCTTCTACTTTGTACTCTTTTCCGTCATAGGTTGTCTTTGTCATCTGGTCATCGCCATAGAAGTTGCACTCAAGATAGAACTCGCTGTCATCTTCTTTTGCGGATACTGTGCAAACAAGGTCTGCCTGGATGTCTTCGATTGTGTACTCTACTACTGTCCATTTGTCGTAGTCTTTGTTAGCCTCGAACTGTGGCTCAGCCGGAAGCTTGTCCTCTGTTACACCTTTGATTTCTTTTGCGTCGTCTGCTTTAGCGTCGTCTGCTGCTGCATCGTCAGCTGCTGCGCCATCACCGATTGCTACCCATACGTTCTGGTCGATTGCTTTCTGAAGGATTGCAGGTGTATCTCCAGCCATGAAGCCTGTCTTATCCTCTTCTACTTTGAACTCTTTTCCATCATAAGTAGTTCTTGTCATCTGGTCGTCACCATAGAAGTTGCACTCAAGATAGAACTCGCTGTTGTCTTCTTTTGCAGATACTGTGCAAACAAGATCAGCCTGGATGTCTTCGATTGTATACTCAACTACTGTGTATTTGTCGTAGTCTTTGTTTGGCTCGAACTGTGCCTCTGCCGGAAGATCTGCCTCTGTTGCAGTAGCTGCCTCTGCGAATACAGAAACGGTTGCTGCCATAGATGCTGCCATAGATGCTGCAAGTACAAGTGCTAAAACTTTTTTCTTCATGATTTTCTCTCCTTTTCTATTGTAACTGCATGCCGCGCAGTTAACTTCTTACATCTTCATCCTGGAAACAGGTCGCCTACGCGCCTGTTCCCAGTGACTGTAGCTAAACTTTTATTTCCAGATATTTCTTATTCTGCTTCTTTAGCTACCGGCAGGAAAGATGCTACGATATTAATGATCATACCAACTACTGCCAGGCTGCAGAAGATAATAAAGCTCATGATTGTGTCAATTCCGTCCAGTCCGGATACTACATAACCGATCTGGTTTACCATTACGGAAGCGCTCCATACTGCTGCGCTTGCCATTAATACTGCATTTACAACCGGGATAAATCCGGTGATCACTTTGTTGAAACCAACCAGTACAAAGGAAAGTACCGCAAGGACGATTGCTGCTGCCAGGAAATAATATACTGGCTGGAAAGTATACATTACTTTGCCATAGTAAATTGCTTCTACAATGGCGATAATGCCTGCTACAAGCGTCAGATACAGTCCGATTGATTTTTTTGTCTTATTCATCATCCGCACCTCCGATTACGCTTCTTTTTTAGGTTTAATGGTTTTCAGGATCGTCATGATCAGGAACAGGATTGTCAGTACAGCGAATGCTG
The DNA here is from genome assembly GCF_052122375.1 of Blautia sp. HCP3S3_H10_2. Classification (NCBI taxonomy): domain Bacteria; kingdom Bacillati; phylum Bacillota; class Clostridia; order Lachnospirales; family Lachnospiraceae; genus Blautia; species Blautia sp. HCP3S3_H10_2. The sequence goes on along the minus strand of NZ_JBQKCL010000003.1, from coordinate 238,751 downwards.
CTTCTGCGCCAACCAGTGCATTCTGATACCAGGTTCTTACAGCCTGGATCTCAGTTGTGGAACTGATTCCGTTCATTGCATTACTCTGTACCAGCTGATACAGGAAGTATTTCAGATTCTTCTTCATCATCTGCTGGAAGTTTACATCCTTCTCGATTGCTTTCTTGGAATCTGCCATAGCACCGATTGTAGAAGTATCATATGCGGAAGATGTCAGTGTTCCACCGCCGCCTGCTGCTGTAACGTCTCTCCAGTTCATGTAGTCTGCACCGTTGATCATATCGGTTACAAACCATCCCTGGTAACCCCACTCACCTCTTGCAATGTTGTCAAGAAGGTTCTTGTAAGCACCTACGAAAGAAGTACCTGCACGGTTAAATGCTGTCATAACACCCTGTGCATTGTTGTTACTCATGCACATCATAAATCCACGAAGCTCATTTTCACGGGCTGCCTGCTCTGTCATGAATGTAGACAGACCGGAACGGTTTGCTTCCTGATGGTTAAATGCGAAATGCTTCGGCTCTGACATGGTTCCTTTGTTCTTGCATCCGATTGCAAAAGCATTTCCCATGTTAGCTGTAAGGACGGAATCCTCTGAATAATACTCATGGTTACGTCCGCAATAAACTGTTCTGTGAAGGTTCAGACCTGGTGCAAAGATAGAACTCTCATTTGCCCACAGACCATCTTCTCCGAGAAGCTCACCTTCTCTTTCAACAAGCTCTTTGTTGAAGGTTGCTGCAACGATCGGCTCTGTCGGCATGGTTGCCATACGGTAAGTAGCCTTATCGTCTGTTTCTTCAGTGTAGTAGTCTTCATCAGAAAGGTCTTTGGACCATCTTACGAAGTAACCGCCAACCTGGTCACCGGTGTATCCCAGAGGACCATCGTTTGCATAAACTCTTGCAAGCTGGATGGAATCGATATTCTCAAAGTCATCACCTGCTTTTTCAATAAACTGGATTGCCTCATCAAGAGTAACCTCATCCAGAAGCTGATCCCACATCGGATCATCGAAGTCGATTGCCCCGGCATAGTTGCCGTTTTCATCAAGCTTCATCATGTCAATCAGTTTCAGACCATTGTCTGCACCCCAGGTAATGCCATTGCCATCACCGTCATTTTCGGTAAGCTCATACAGCTGATCAGTAAGACCAACCATCATAGCATCTGTAGGTGTGATAGCCTCTACAAGCTCCCAGCCCTTGGACCAGTCAGATCTTGTAGTATACTCAACTGTGTTCTCAATCAGATTGTTGATGTTCATATCCTGCAGCTCATTCTGAACGCCAGTGGAATAGGTCTCAATATCTGTATCTGCAAGATTCCATTTGATTGCATTGTCTGCATTGATCTCGTCTGTCTCAGCAATTTTTACAAGTCCATCTTCATTTCCGTTCTTGTTTGCCAGAACATTGTTCAGAGCCTCATGTGCACCGTTACCAATTGCGAAATAATAATCGCCGGCTTCCAGTGACCATGCACCCTGTGTTCCGTCTGCTTTCACAGCTTCCTCATCATAGCTTGCCATGTAAAGAGGATCAAATTCGATGGTTACTTCTTCGGAAGCACCTGGCTCAAGAACCTGTGTTTTTCCATATCCGATCAGCTGGATAGCAGATTTCTCAAGGCCGCCCTCTGTATATGGAGACTGTACATACAGCTGAACTACAGATTTACCAGCAACGTCACCTGTGTTGGTTACGTTAACCTTAGCTGTTGCAGTTCCACCAACCTGTACATCTACAGATTCAAGCTTCTGCTCAAATGTGGTATAGGAAAGTCCATATCCAAATGGATAGCTTACTTCCTCTGCATAGTTCCATGCATCACCGCTTGAAGAACCTTCTGTGGTGTCTGCATTTCCCTGTCCCAGAACTTCGTCTTCGTATCTTGTCTCATAGTATTTGTAACCGGTGTAGATTCCTTCGGATTCTACCAGATACCAGTCACCTTTGTTTTCCTCTGTAAGAACTGCATCAGAACCAGCCTGGGAATTGTTAGTGTAAAGATATACACCATAATTTACCATTGCCGGAGCAGATGTGGAATTTACTGCATATGTGTCAGAGATGTGACCAGATGGGTTCACCTCACCGGAAAGAACATCTGCTACACCAAGGAATCCGTTTGCACCTGGCTCGCCAGCCCATACGATTGCACCGATTCCATCATCGTTCTTCAGGTCGTCGATCTCAACCGGGTTGTTTGTGTTAAGAAGAACTACAACCTTTGTGCTGTGCTGTTTCGCAAGCTCGATCATAGCTTTCTCATTATCGGAAAGTGCCAGAGGACGCTCGTAGCTGTCTTCCTCATTTGCGCTTGTCATGTTCGGGTTATAGTCAGAAGCCTCTGAACTATCACGGGAAATCACAACCAGTGCAACTGTGTCGTCTGCTGATTTCAGAACGTCATCATCATAAATGCTCTCCGGTGCTTCGCCAACGTTATAAGCTGCCGGATTCTCATACATGGTTCCAAAAGATGGCTGTAAGGAATGTCCATTCTTTCTGCCATATGTACCGTTTACATCTTCGCTGCTGTACAGATCCAGCATATCCTGATTCAGTGAGAAGCCCTTCTCGGTCAGTGCGGTCTGGATATCATACTGCTTCTGACCTGCTTCCGCATCGATGGAAACAGAGGATCCGATCATACCACCCAGAGTAGGATTAATGGAGTTTAATCCCCAAAGGGTGACCTTGTCAGAAGAAGTATCAAGAGGAAGGGTTGTATCTTCATTTTTGAATAATACAGTTCCTTCAGATGCGATCTCTGCTGCGAGAGCATCTTTTGCTGCGATTACCTCATCAAGGCTTGAGAACTCAGATTTGAAATAAGTGGAATCTGTTTTCTCTCCGTTACTGGTATCTACGACCTTGTAGCTGGAAACTCCAAGACGTGTATTGATGAATGCCGCATTGGCATCCACGATAGCCGATGCGCCCACGGTCACTGCAAGAAGACTGGCTGATACAGATGTAAGTCCTCTCCACAGACCTGCGGACTTTTTCTTGTTGCTCATAAGCTCCCTCCTTTTATCATTTGCACCACCTCGGCATATTTGGACAGCCGTCCTTTCCATTTATGCCTGGGTGTTGCGTAAGCTTATCTTTTATGGTAGTACTATAACAGATTTTACCGTTCACGGTACATTTCTTGCGCAGACTGTCAATTTTCATACGCAAATTGCAGCCGCTTTTGTCTATTTTACCAAAAATCTTGCTTATTTTTTGGTAGTATAGCACAAAAGCAATTGGTAATGTTGTCCAATCGTGACAGATTTCTATTCAATAATGACATGTTAAGCAAATACTATATTATTCGCAATATGATTGGCACAAACCGTCATTTTAGCGTCATGATCGGTTATTATATTTCCTGGCTATTTTGCAAGAAACTCCGTCAGATACTCTTCAATTACCGGAGTCCACCACTCCACATATCCTTTACGGAACGGATGAACCTCGTCATGCATGTATTCGTTATAAAGATCTGTACCATAAATTGCTGTCATCTCTTCATTATGGAACATATCCACAACTCCGATTCCCCACTTTTCCTGAATCTGAAGGAGCAGATCTACCATTTCCTCATAGTTTTCCTTCTCTGCATAGGTTCCAGTGTAGAATACGACCGGGCAGCCAAAGGTATCCTGTACATAGGAAATAATGGTCTCAATAGCACCTGCAATTGTGGTATCATCAAAGTCAGCCGGATCTGTACTGTCTGTCACTTCACCCATCGGTTTTCCTGTGGTTGCATCGTTAGTAGATAACTGGACTACAAACAGATCTGGTGTTTCGTCTTTGCTGATCAGTTTCATTCTGGAAACATAAGAATCTTCTTTTTCATTTACCAGTGTAGTGGCACTGATCGCATATTTCTCACACACAGTTCCCGGATGGTTGTCCTGAATCGCATCTACCATGGAATAATGTCCGCCAGCCTGTGCTCCATAAGTTACGGAAGAGCCAAGCCAGATAATGTCAAGTCCGGCAAGTGGATCGGATGGATCTGCCTCTGGAATCGTTTTTACCGTATTATCATATCCGGTTGCTACTTCACTTCCAGCTGGTGCAAGAAGCACATCTCCTACATATGGGAAAACCATTCCCTTTAAGGTCGGCGCTTTGCAGCCAAATGCACAAGTCACTTTAATGGTATCCCCTGCCTTTAATTCCAAATTCTGTTTAATAAGAAATCTTCCGGAATCTGTAAGGCTTCCTTCATCATACTCTCCGTCGTCTTTATAAGAAGCTGGTGAATCTGCCGGAACCTGAAGATCTACCGGTACGGAGAAGGTTTCCCCGTCGTTGATCGTAAATGTAAATGGCTGGGAACTGAATGCTGCCAGAACCTTAGATACTGTAAGATACAGATCAAAAGTTCCCTCTGTACCTTCTGGTACCGTGTATACAATCTCGGTGCCCTGTGCTGCTGCCCGGATCATACCGGTTTCTTCATCATAAGAGGTTGGCTCTTTTTCGTTATCCGGGCCCACGCCTTCCCCTTCTGTGAATGTAGCATCTGCTGCCGGAAGAAGTACCTGGCCTTCTTCGACCGCATTTGTTGTGTCTGCCGCTTCGGCCTGCGCCAGAACTGTACCTGCTTCCCCAACTGTGGTACCCATCATACACATTATCATTGCCATAATAACTGCCTTTCTTTTCATTGGCTCTTCTCCTTTTCTTTGCGTTTCCCGCATATTTGTCTCTACATTATCACGAAAAGAGCCTGTATCGAAAAAGGTGGCAAATTCACATGGATTTCTGGCAAAATTATTGTCTCATCCCTGTGAAGCGCCACCGAAATAATCGCCCCGTTCCCTCAAATGATATTGTTCCCATTTCACTGCTGTCCAACAAAAGGGGTACATATCAAAACCAGGCTATCATTTTTATCAATCTAATTTACTGGACTATCGTTCATCTATAAAATGGATTCTTCTACTCCTTACACTATAGCTTTATCAAGAGATATATTACTCTATAGGAAACAGCATACTCACCACAAACAGATTTTTCTCCGAAAAGATCCTGAAATTTGCTCCATATTTTTCTGCAATATACTGCATGCTTTTTGTTCCATAGCCATGCAGTTCAGAATCTTTTTTTGAAGAGTGGACCGGTAGTCCTGCTTCGGAAAGTTCCGGAAAAGTCTCACAGTAATTCTCAATTCTTATGCTTACCATTTTCCCTTTTCGAAGAATTTTTAAGAAGATATATCTGTTCTCTGCCTTTTCTTTTTTCTCATGTTCAATGGCATTATCCAACGCATTTCCAAACAAAGAAGCAATATCCAATGTTTTCATAAAATGAAGTGCTGTGCCATCTGCCATACAGGTAAAAGAAATCCTCTCCTGCTGACATACCATTTTCTTCTGCGTCAATACAATATCCAGCGCTGCATTTCCAGTCTGAAATGCACTTTCATACGCCTCCACCTGTGTCAGAACTTCCTCCAGTTCCTGATTTTCAGGATTTTCCAGACGTTGCAACTTATGGATATAATGTTTCAGGTCGTGGGCATTCCGGTTCACAAATTCCACATTGGTTTTGGTCATTTCAAACTGCTTTTTTTCCAGTTCCAGAAGCTGCCGCAGCTTTTCATTATCTGCATTTCTCGTCCGTAGCTCCACAAATCCAAGGGCAACACCAAGCCCCAGAATATCACACAAGATCAGCGGTGGATATACCACCCATACCTCCCGAATTCCATAAACCCAGAATAAATAATGCAGAAAAAACACAAAGATTCCAACGGCGATCAGCCAGATCCACGCTACATTACTCAGCATATTTTCCAGTCTTTCCCTGGCGAACCGTCTTATAATCTGAAAATAGAAAATCCCATATATCAGCACCATCAAAAATACAGAAAGGAAAAACTGCCCCACTATAGAAATATTTCTATAAATAGAATAAAAAACAAGATTATACACATTAGAAGACAAATTCTGGATAAATAGTGCCAGCATACCACTATACAGAATTTCCCGTATGTCTGCCTGGCAGCAAAAATGCCAGAAGCCAAGGCTCAGAAAAAACACCGTAGCAGAAAAAAGCCCCGACACATAATAGGTTATAATATTGGGCAAAATAACAGCAAGCAAAAGAAATGTAATTCCTCCTGCCAGTAAACGCAAAAGATAGTTTTTTCTTTTTGGCAAATGCCCTATACACAATGCTTCAGCGGTCAGTATCTGAAAAATATATCCGTGTGCCTGCGTGATTTTAAATACGTCCAATTTTCCCATTTTATCGCTCCATATGCGTTATTGTTCTTTTATATATTCCTTGTTAGCGTTACTGCCTCGTTTACATTACCACATTATTAGCTCTATTCTCTCCTTTACGCTATTGACCCATATATGCCGTCAGCCTGTCCAGGAATTCCCGCTTATACTTCTGCGAAATCACAAACATCTGCTCTGCCACTTTGATCTCATTTCCCTTCCATTCATCCACCAGAGAAAGATTCACCAGAACAGAACTATTTATCAATGCAAAATGGCTTGCCAGAAAATACTCCTGTATCTCTTTCATTGTCCCACGCATTTTGTAAACATCTCCATGGACATGAAATTCCAGATAATGTTTATTACTTTCTATATATGCGATCTGCCCGGGAGAAACCTTTTTGGCGCCATTTGGTATTTTAATGTAGTAAGCTTCTTTTTTGTCTATATGTGACAGTGCTTTTTCAAATTTGATACAGAATAGTTCATAAACCAGCGGTTTGACAAGGAAATCAAAAGCGTTCACCTCGTATCCCTTCAGCGCATATTGCGCCATACTTGTAATGAAAATAAGACAGGTCTCATCCCCTCTTTTGCGCAACTTGGCTGCTGTTTCCATACCGTCCATATGAGGCATTGCAATATCCATAAAGATCAGATCACAGTCGCCTTTGTAATCCTCCAGAAAGTTCAATCCATTTTGAAATACTGTGATCTTATATTGCAGTTCGTGTTCTTTTCCGTACTGTTCTATGTATTTCTGAAGCTGCTTCTGATATTCCAGATCATCTTCTACGATTGCAATTGTGAGCATACAACTTGACTCCTCCTGTTTCTAAGATAAAACCAATTCTCCACTTTACCCGGGTATATTTGAAAAGGGCTTTCTGCACTTTTTTAACACTATCTATATCTTTTACTTATGATTTTAATTCTATTTTTTGTATGTAGCAACCTATTTTTCGGGATGCCAATAGTACATGATAGTAATACGGGAAATTAAAATGGCATGTTATGCCTGGAATGAACCGATTGCATAACACGCCACTTTACATTTATCTTTCGATATATCTTACTTTTTTATAATAGTGCCGTCTTTATTTTTCTTTCCCTGGCAATGTACGTTCTTAGCCCAGAATTTCCACTTCTGCCACAGCTTCACCCACCTTGGCCTGTGCCTTCACAACCACTTTTCCAGCACCAGCCTGTGGACGGATGATTGCCAAAGCCTCGCCATAATAGGTGTCCGTCTCATCGCTCTGGTATCTCTCCGGATAATATGGGCATGCACTTCCGAATGCAAGAAGCTCTCCGCCTTCTATCTCCAGCTTGATCCTGCCTCGTGCCAGTGGCTTCGTCTCGCCGTTTTCATCTGTATAACGCATTCTTACATAGCAAAGATCACTGTCTGCATTCACTTTTGTAAGTTCCGGTTCTGCACGAAGTACTGTCTCTTTTCCAGCTGTTTTCAGTGATTTCTCAGCGATCACATTGTCATTTGCGTCATATGCAACTGCTTTGATCTCACCATTATGATAAGTAGTGTCAAAAAATACCTTACAGTCGTTTTTCGGCTTTTTGGTGCCTACACACTCTCCATTTACATAAAGCTTTACATGATCTGCGCGGGTATAAACTTCGACCTTAGCTGCATTTCCATCACATCCGTCCCAGGACCAGCTTTCCATGGCATTGGTCATTTTCCATGCAGATGGGGAATGGACATCTTTTGTATGATCTACCGGCATAACTGCGATTGCCAGGTCTTCCAGTTCAAATGCGACCCTGATATAAGCCATCTCTCCAAGCGGCTTTCCAGTCAGGTCAATTCTTCCGGAGCCTGCACTTACCCAGCCGCAGCCACCGTCAAAACGTGGTGCATAATCCTTGTATTCCCATGCACCAATTCCTACTTCGCCCAGATAATCCTGTGCAGCCCAGACAAAATCTCCGATGATACGTTTATCTCTTTTTGCCTCCTGCATAAACTGATAGGCATCTGCGCAGAAAGTCTCACTTCCAAGAATGATTCTCTTCGGATATTTTTTCAGATCATGACGGTAACGCTTGATTCCATAGTTATATCCTGCAACATCCATATTTGCGTAAGCATCTCTTGTTTTCACATCACATGGATAAAGAGTTGCTCCTGTTTTCATAAATCCGGCACCAAAAATTCCGGCAACCGTATTATAGAACTCACTTCCTACTGCTTTTTTCTTCTTAGCATTTTCAGCTGCTTCGTCTGCCTTTTTATCGCTGTAAACACCGAAGCCCATAGAGCTTAAGAAATTAAAGAAAATATTGATTCCGCAGCTAACGGGGCGGGTTGAATCCAGCTCATGCAGTCTGTCTGTAAGGGATTTCGTAAGGGCAATTCCTTTCTTCTGAGCAGTCTCGGATACCTCGTTTCCTGTAGAGTACATGATGACTGATGGATGATTGTAATCCTTATCTACCATGTCCTTTAAGTCTTTTTTGTAGTTATCCAGTATCTCATCTGCATAATCGTATTTAGTCTTGTGAATATACCAACCGTCAATATACTCGTCCATTACCAGCATTCCCATTTCATCGCAGGCACGAAGAAGTGCTTTAGAACAAGGATTGTGTGCGGAACGGATTGCATTATAACCAGCGTCCAGAAGAATGCGGATCTTACGACGCTCTGCAAATTCATATGCACATGCTCCGAGAAGGCCATTATCGTGGTGGATACAGCCGCCTTTTAAGAGGACATTTTTCCCATTGATCTGAAGACCTTTTTCAGGAGTACAGCTTACCATACGGATTCCGAAAGCTTCTTCCTGTACATCGTCCCCAAAGGTCACACGACAGGTATAAAGATTTGGAGTTTCCGGGCTCCATAACTGGGCTCCAGGAAGTGCGATCTCACAGGAACATTTGCCGTCTGCCTGAAGGATTGCCATAGCTACGATATTATCCGTCAGATCTACTTCATTTTCTGTCTTAGAAACACCCTGATTTACTTTTCTTTCCAGAATCTCAATCTTCACTTCACCAGCTTCATTTGGCCATGCTTCCACACGGATCTTCGGCGCTTTATAATCAAGAGTTGTAATCTTTACACTGTCAAAACGAAGATGCTTTTTCGGTACTGTGTAAAGCCATACCGGGCGGTAAATTCCGGTACCGGAATACCAGCGACTATTTGGCTGGTCATGATTGATCACTTCTACACGAATCACATTTTCCTCACCAAACTTTACATGTTTTGTTGCATCTACATAAAATCCAAGATATCCATAGGAGTGATAAGCCACTTTTTCACCATTGATATATACAGTTGCTTTACGGTAAACGCCTTCAAATTCCAGGATTACTTTTTCTTCTTTTGCTTCTTTGGGAAGTGTAAAAGTTTTCTCATAGGTATAATCCTGAGCCTCGTACCATCCGGTATTTACTCCGCCTGCGCTTGTCTCGCTTCTCTCATCCAGCTGCATGGCATCATGAGGAAGTGTAACCGCAAAAGCATCTTCTTTTTCCCCTGTTTTATAGCATATCCAATTCTCGTTAAATGACAGCTTCATAATTACCTCCTGAAATTCATATATTTCTTTTTAACAGCTAAATTGCTATTTTCAATCCATTTGGTGGATTCACCGCACCAACAAAATGTAAACCATTTCGGAGACAGTCTCTGAACAGTTACAACATTTCACATAATTTATACCTGGATTTTACCAAACAAATAGCAGGCTGCACTATTCAAAGCGCAACCTGCTATAAAATACACGCAAACTGTTACAATTTCTCCATATATTTATCCAGTCTTGCTGGCATCCAACCCTTCTTCCAGCATCTGCAAAGATCCCAGGAATCAAGTCTGCTGGCGTACATGGAAACCTCTTTGTCTCTGTACAACTGATAATTCCAGTAGAAAAATCCGGCGGTATCCTTCCATGCATTCATTTGAAGCACAGCTGCCTTTTTATACCATTTTTTACGGTAAACCTCGTAGCTGTCAAGGATTACTTCATGCCCTTTTTTCTTATCCGCAAGCTCATTGCACACACACCATTCCCCGACGAAAACAGGTGTATATTTCTGTGCTTTTTTCAACAGATGATGCTGATATGCGATAAATGCCCGATATGCCCAGAATTTGTGGATGTGCGTCACATCCTCCATTGCCTGAATATAAATATGGGTATCCAGCATTACGTTTTTCATATGCTGCTTTACAAAGAAGTCTTTCCATACTCCAAGACGGAAGCCATCGTGAAATACGATTACTTTCTCCTCCGGCAAAATCCGGCGCAATCTCTTGTAAGCATCCACATAAAACTTTTTCAGAAATCTGGTAGAAACATGATGGGAACCCTTCGCCTCGTCTTTATCCGCAGCCATTTTCCTGCTTGGCGCAGTCATATAAACACTGAAACTGATTGGCTCATTCAAAACCTCGATTCCAAACAGACCTTCTCTGTCCTTATATCTTTCTGCCAGTCTTTCCAGTACAGTCAATACAAATTCCACCTCATCCGGCATCTGGCTCCATTTACAAACTCCCATCAAGCCGCCATTGTCATAACTATTCTGACAACCAGGTGCCGTATGCAGATCTACAAGAACCTTCAGGCCATACTTTTCTGCCCAGTCAAAAGCTTTGTCCAGATATTCGATACAGCCACTATATGGTTCTCTGTCTCCGAAAATAAAATACGGAACCGGAATGCGGACTGTGTTAAGTCCATGAGAAGCAATATTCCGGAAATCATCCTCTGTCACGTAAGTATCCCTGTGCTGCTTCATCATCGGCCAGAGCTTTTCTTTTGGCACATTACGGTTCAGCCAGGTTTCATCCTCCGCACCTGTTCCCTGGAAGATAAATGGCTGCATCCATTTCTCCAGTACCAGCCAGTTGCCAAGATTGGTTCCTATAATTTTGTCCATGGTAATACCCCCTGTCATATTTTCAATAAATTTCATCAAAATGATGTTAGTGTCAAAAGGTCTTTTGACACTAACTTGATACCACGGATTGTTCCGCAGCTACGCTGCTCCCACAATCCGGGGGGGCATTCGAAATCCGCTGATTTACTGCGTAAATCGCTACTTTCTCATGTTTGGCGAGTCCCAAGATCAAAAGCTTTATCGTGCAAGCACGAACAACTTTTTGACCTTTTGACTCTGGTATCATCAAAATATCTTCTGCAAATAATTATACAACGCCAGATGCCAGTTTCCCATAGAATGATATCTCATGGGAAATACATCAAAGCAAGTATTCACTCCTGCCCGGAGTCTTGGCTCTATGTCAAGAAGTGCCTGATAGTCCTGCACCTGTCCTGGCAATGCAAAATCAAAGTTGCCGCTTGCCACATACAGGTAATGAATCGGCAAATCTGCAAACGTGCCTGACTGAATGGTATCTTGAAACTGCTGTGCATCTGTTCTGCTGCCGCTGAATGTACCGAACCAGGAAAAATAATCCAGGCTCTGACAGATTGCAGAGTGATAAGTCGTCACCGCGCCTCTTGATAAGCCTGCAAACGCTCTGTGATCCCTGCTCTCGGAAAAGCCCTTATCATCTGCTGATTTCGCATAAGTTGAATAAGAAGACTCAATTTCCGGCATCAGATCATTGCGAAGCTCTTTCGCAAAAGAATAGGTCAGCTGATCCAGATCATCCGCGCAGTCATCTTCCACATAAAAAGTCGGTGTCACGACGATCAAGGGCTGTATATCTCCATCCGCAATCATATTGTCAAGCATGATCTTATTATATGGATTGGTTTTCAGCCAGTATTTCTCATCATCCCCGGTTCCATGCATCAGATAAAGAATATTATACTCTTTTTCGCTGTCATAGCCATAGGGAAGATAAACATAAGCAGTCTTTTTTACATCCCGCTCGTCTGTTGCATAAGCCTTTGTATTATAAACTACTTCTTCTACTGTTCCAACCTGCTTTGGTTCTGTTTCGTCATATTTGGCAGGAACTGCCCACAGTTCGTCTCTTGCCTGTCCCTGGGCATTGTGTGCTGCTTCGTATCTCACTTTCCAGAATCCCAGAAAGCCTGCAAGGATAACGACTGCCATCATCGCCGGGAAATATACCATTAGGGGTGTGTTTCGTTTTAACCGTTTCTCTTCTGGCTTTTTCTCCGATAACATTCTCGCAAAAAGAACTTTCTCTTCCGTTTTTTTATTCGTCAATACCTTCTCTGCCGATGTTTTTCCTTCTAAAGTCTTTCCCTTAGAAATCATTCCTGCCACTATCTTCATCCTGATTATTGCTGCAATCTCCAGGATTCCACCAAGTGCTGCCACAACGGCTTCCACCAGAAACAGCCAATTGAAATAATACGTGCTGGTCGAGAAGTTTGTATTAAAATACAGAACAAATGCCGCCACAGCAATCACCAGATACAAAACCGGCATCCTGCTTTTCCATGCCGTATAAGCCACCAGAATAAACAGACCCGCGATCAGAGCAAATGTAATAAATGCAGTTTTATCCCCCAGGATTGCGAAACGGAGGATATCGATACCAGACAACAGCATAAGAATAACAGCTGGAATGAAACAAATCCATTTCCTCACATGTTCCGTTTTTTCTGTTGTCTTTTCCATAATATTAATTTTTTCTTCAAGTTCTTTTTTCATTTCTATTACCACCTTACCGAAATCAGTTTACCAGATTTTGTATCTGATTAAAAGCTTTTCACTAAATCTATAACAAAACAGATTTTCTATGGTGAGGCTGGCAAATATAACCGGATTTCAGGCAAAAATATGATATGTGAGCAAAATACAATATTCCAAATGATTTTTCCATTATAAAAAGCTGACGCAAATATTCTCTGCGCCAGCTTTCTCTTTATTTTTGTTCTTCCTCAACCTTCAAAAATGATGTGGTCACTGCCAGAATCGCATACGCGATCATTTCTGCCCCAAGGAAGCCCATAATGATCACCCATTTTGTAGCATCATTCTGTACTGCTGCTTCCATAACACCATTTACCAGCTGTGGGGGCTGATATCCGCTAAGAGAGATCAGTCCGTTAAAAACTGCAGTCATGATTCCACCAGCAGATACTGTGATAATACTATAAAGTGACATGGAAAGTCCATCACTTCTGTAGCCATTTTTTCTTTCCAGATGATCCAGTACATCTGCAAACAATGCCATCATAACATAGCAGGCAGGAATCGTTCCCAGGGTTTTAATGGTAACCCCGATGGCCACCATTATAAAATTGGTAGGGTTGATAAAACTGATCACTCCCCCGGCAACTGCCAGCCATAAACCAGCAACTGTACAATTCTTCTTACCGAATTTCTTTGCCAGCGGCCATGCGGTAAACATTCCAAGAACCATGGGAATACCGGAAAAGACAGCCAAAAGCGTCTGGGTAATTCCATCCTGATATTTTCCAACTATGTAATCACAGTAATAACTCATGGAAAGATTTTTCATTCCGCCTGATAAATTGAACAACAGGTAAAATACAATAATCATCCACCAGTATTTATCTGTTACAACACCTTTCAGCTGCTGTTTCAGGGGAAGCTCTTCTTTTGAAGCTTTTTCACCGGAAAGATCTTCCTGTTTTTTGAGATACAGCTCTTCTGTAATACGTTCCCGGGTAAAGCAGAATTCCACAAGTGCTCCTGCCAGCGCCACTGCTCCCATGATACTCATGCAGATCAGCCATGCCCTCTGGTTTTTCAGTCTGGGATAGATCAGCATCGGAAACAGAATGGATGCAAATAATCCGGCAGCCCCCATATTGGCAGCATTGCTGATAACAGAAAGCTTTCCTCTTGCCGCACTGTCCCTGGTAGACAGCGGAACCATCATACTGTGCGAAAGAAAATAAATCGGGTAGGCAACTGCAAAGTACAAGTTATAGGACACTGCGATCCAGATCAGCTCCAGTCTGATGTTTCCTGTAGGAACAGAAAACATCAGTACACATGAAACAACCATCAGCGGAGCCGCAACCAGCAGGTAAGGTCTTGCCTTTCCCATTTTCGTTCTGGTCCTGTCAATAAGGATTCCCAGAATGATGTTTGCAATTGTTACAAAAATCGTGCACACCAGAGGTAATGCCGTAATAAATTTTCCAGACAAGCCCAGGGCATCTGTGTAGAAACGGTTCAGGAAACAGGTAAATACTGCATTCACGATGAGTACGCCAAATGGTCCTAAGAAATACCCCAGCGCCATCTCAGGCAACGAAACAGAATCTTTTTTTAACATAAGCTATTTTACCAATCCCTTAAATGACACTACAAATTCTAAGATCAGGGCTGCAAAGGTCAGTACCGCGAATACCAGGAATCCGGCTACCTGTCCCCATGTATACAGCCCGGAGACAGCCCATCCAAGCGGATCAAGCTGTGATGCGAAGCCATATACAAATGCAGCGGAAAACAGGATTGCACTTACAGTGGAAGAAAGATTCAAAATACCAAAAGAATATTTCATGCTAACTACAATGGTAATAATATTTAATACAATAGCAATTGCTGCAATGATTCCAATCTGTTTTACTGCAACCTCTGAAGTGGAATATGCTACCAGTCCGATAATCCCAAGTACCGCTGCTGCCAGAGTCAGCCAGCTACTGGTTGAAAGCTTTTTCGTCTCCTTCATAACCGTTTACTCCTTTTCCTTTCCGTTCTTTTTCAGACTTACAAGATAAAGTACTACCAAAATAACTGTAAGTGCACCAAACGCATACTTGATACCTGCGATCAGATTCTGCCACCAGGTATTTACATAGACGATCTGGGTTCCTGCAGAAATGCCGTTCATGGCATTACTCTGGGCAGTTGTATAGACATAAGTCTTAAGTATTTCTTTCATCTTGTGCTGGAAGAGGGAATCTGCTTTGATCTTCTTCATATTCTTATCAGAAGTCATAGCGCCCCACTCTGTTTCTTCATAAGTAGTCGGGTTGGACAGCATCGTTCCGCCGCCGCCCAGCAGGGAATCCTTCCAGTTCATATAATCGGCACCATTGATCATATCAGTAACGATCCAGCCAGTGTATCCCCACTCATTTCTTGCGATCTGTGTCTGAACACCTTCATCTGCACCTACGAAAACAGTACCAACACGGTTAAATGCTGTCATGATTCCTTTTGCAACGTTCTTCTGCATTGCGCCCTGGAATCCTCTTAATTCCATCTCTCTTCCGGCCTGCTCTGTCATAAAGGTAGATAATCCGGAACGGTTTAATTCCATATTGTTGAATGCAAAATGCTTCGGAGACATCATCATTCCCTTTGAAGTTCCTCCTGTGCAGACTGCAACTCCCATTAAATTGGTAAGCATGGAATCCTCAGAATAATATTCATGGTTTCTTCCGCAATACGGAGTTCTATGGTTATTTAAACCAGGACCGAAGACTGATGCAATATTGCTCCATAAACTGTCTTCGCCAAAGATCTCACCTTCACGCTGTACCAGCTCTTTGTTAAATGTAGCTGCTACTACCGGCTCTGTAGGCATTCCTGCCATTCCATATCCGGAATACTCATCCTCTTCTGCTACATAAGTAGGCTCATCTGAATTTGTCTTATTCCATTTTACAAAATATCCCGGAACCTGGTCTCTTACAAATCCGATTGGTCCATCATTTGCGTAAGTTCTTGGATATCCAATGCTGTCAATATTTTCGAAATCATCACCGCCAGCTTCCACAAAATTAATCGCCTCATCCAGTGTCACCTGATCCAGAAGCTGATTCCACTGTGGATCATCATATTCCAGAACTCCGGTAGTGTTTCCATTTTCATCTGTAAGAATGAAGTCAGCAAGCTGTAATCCATTGTCAGCTCCCCATACTTCGTTATAATCACTATTTTCAGTTAATGAATAAGTATTATTGGTCAGACCAACCATCATTTCCTCAGTAGGAGTGATTGCTTCTACAGGTGTCCAGCCCTTGCTCCAGTCAGAACGTGTGGTATATTCTACTGTGTTCTCAATGAAGTTATTGATATCTGCATCCTGAAGGGCATTTTCAACACCTACAGAATAGGTTTCCTGGTTCTTCTCTCCCAGATTCCATACAATTGCGTTATCCGCTGTAATATTCTCATCTTCATTAATGGCGATCAGATTATCTGTGCTTCCTGTCTTTTTGGCAAGAATGTTGTTCAATGCTTCATGTGCACCATTTCCAACTGCAAAATAATAATCACCTGCATCCAGTACCCATGCACCCTGTGTTCCATTTTCTTTTACAGCATCCTCATCATAGCTTGCCATATACTGTGGAGCAAAGGTAATGGTAACGGTTTCTGTTTCACCTGGCTCCAGTACTTTGGTTTTTCCGAAGTCTAACAGCTGAACAGCCGCTTTCTCAATTCCGCCTTCTGTATATGGAGCCTGCACATAAAGCTCTACAGCACTGCTTCCGGCTACATCACCTATATTGGTTACATCTACCACAGCAGTTCCTTCGCCGCCGATGGCTACATCTACAGATTTTAATTTCTGTTCAAAAGTAGTATAGGAAAGTCCATAGCCAAATGGATATACCATTTCATTTGCATAATCCCATCCGTCACCAGTGGAAGAACCCTCTTTGGTATCTGCATTGCCCTGTCCCAGGATCTGATCCTCATATCTTGTTTCATAATACTTGTATCCACTGTAGATACCTTCGGATTCCACCAGATACCAGTCTGCTTTATTTGCTTCTGTCAGGACAGCATCTTTTCCAGCCTGTGTGCTGTTTGTGTAAAGATAAACGCCCCAGTTTACCATAGATGGGGAAGAAGCAGTGTTAGCCGGATAAGTGTCAGAAAGATGACCAGACGGATTGGCATCTCCGCAAAGCACATCTGCTACTCCAAGGAAGCCATTCATTCCAGGCTCACCTACCCAAAGGATTGCATCAATTTCTGCGTCATTTTCCAGATCACCAAGTTCCATAGGGTTGTCTGAATTGATCAGTACAATAACCTTTGTACTATGTGCTTTCGCAAGCTCGATCATAGCCTTCTCATTGTCAGACAATGCCAGCGGGCGCTCAAAGCTGTCACTTTCATCTCCGCTTACCATATTTGGATTGTAATCCGTTGCTTCTGAACTGTCACGGGAAAGTACGACAACAGCGGCTGTATCATCTGCGGACTTTAACGCTTCGTCTGTATAAACAGATGCCGGAGCTTCACCAACCTTGTACATTGGAGTATTTTCGTATGTCATTCCAAAGCTTGGCATGGAAGAGTGTCCACCTTTTCTTCCATAGGTATCGTTTACTTCTTCACTGCTGTAAAGATCCAGCATAGTCTGATTCAGTGTAAACTTCTTTTCTTCCAGTGCCTGCTGCAGGGAATATGCAATCTGCCCATTTTCATCATCAACAGCAACAGAGGAACCGATCATTCCACCTAAAGTAGGATTGATGGAGTTTAATCCCCATAAAGTAATATTTTCGCTGTCCTTTTTCACCGGAAGCGCTCCGTCATTCTTTAATAATACGGAACCCTCTGCGCTTAACTGTGTTGCCAGCTCTTTCTTTGCATTTAATACTTCTTCCAGACTGTTAAACTCAGATTTATAATAAATTCCATCTGATTCACTGTCTGTCTGGATTACCTGGTAATTGGTCGTTCCCAATCTACCGTTGATAAACTGTGCTCTGCTGTTTGCAAGCGTCTCTACGCCCATTGACAGTACTAACACAGACGCCGATACGGTTGCAAGTCCCTGCATTGCCTGCTTTTTCAAATGTTTCATTTCTTTCCCCCTCCAAAGTCTTCCCATTTCCATTCATCATACCAGCGGATCATTGGCTTACCGTCGATCCATTCTACCGGCAGCCATACGTATGTGGAAATGCTTGTGTTTTCTTTATGTTTGATTTCTACCCCCGGCAATTCGACCGCTTCTTTCTCCGAAGTGTCCACCGTCCATGCTCCGCTTGCTTTCAAGGTCCGCTCTGCAAACGGATAGGACAGTCTTGTGATTGCCTTTCCCAGAAATGTAGGCATCCAGCGGTCAGCCATTGCGATATACAATTCTGTCCCCGGTACCTTTAACACACTGGTAAATTGGCTGAAAAATGAGCTTTTCGTAGTATCCTTTATACATGGATCCCCTAATTCCTCATATTTCCCATGCCAGTCTGTGATCCGGCACACCTTACTTGGGTTTGGATAATAACCAGTAGTTCCACTTGTGTAAAGATAATAATTTCCATCTTTTTCAAAATAAGTGGGGGCTTCTCTGGTATATGGCGGATGCAGCCCGTCATAATGAACGGAGTACTCTCCGGTCACCTCTGTGAAATCCTCCGAAAGTGTAGCCGTTACAAGCTGAAAGTGTGGTCTGTCAAAAATCAGATACCCTTTCCCTGTGTTTTTGTCTACTGCGATGGTAAAATCCCCGGTGTCCATTTTCAGCGGCTTGTACACCTTATGGACATATTCATAGGGTCCCATGAAATCATCTGCCTGCAACACACACATAAACTGGCTTGTCACACCGGCCATGATCTTGAGCCATGCCACATATTTTCCGGTCTTTTTGCAATACACAATATGCGGACGGTCCATACAGTAGGTAGGATGCAGTGGACTGTTCAGATCATCCGGATCCGGGTGAATGATAAGTCCAAGGTCTTTCCAGTTATACAGATCTTTCGATGAATAGGCTCTTACACCCCAGTGCCAGATCGTATTAGAAGGGCCGCCCTTGGTATATTCCTTGTTTTCGCCATACCAGTAATACGTTCCATCTTCTTCACTGTAAAAAACCGAAAAGCCATGAGCCTGGATCGCTTTTCCTTCAGTATCCAGCCACTTCTTCCCTGGTTTAAAACTATGGTACATCTCTTCCTCCTCCTTTTTTCAAGCATACACTATAAAGGCCAGATATTTCCGGCTTTGTCATATAATCGCCTTTTTTTGACACAAATAATTCTGTTGCGAAGAGATTCACATTTTTTACTCCAGATACGAAAAAAGTAAGCGGTCTGCCTGCTGTATAAACCGCTTACTTTTTATTGGTCTTTTTCTGATTTTAATTTACGGACATCTTTTCCTGCATCTGCAAAAGCAGCTGCAGTTCAAACCATTCCCCGTTTACTTTTCCCATAATGGAACCGTCATATTTGTTTACGATGGTCTCCATGCTTTTCATTCCAAATCCATGATTTTCTTTATCTTTTTTGGTTGTCAGGGGAATGCCGTGGTCAAATGCCGGAACCTCGGCAACTGTATTTTCGATACGGATTCTTACGAAATGCTTCACTTGTTCAATGGTAATGTAGATCAGACGTTTATCCGGATCCTGGAATTTCATAACCGCTTCCACTGCATTATCCAGGGCATTCCCGATCAAAATGCTGATATCAAAGGGATCCATAAACGACAGGATCTTGCCATCTGCAATGCAGTTCATCTGAATTTTTTTACTCTGACATTCAATGCTTTTCGCTGTTAAAATTGTATCCAGGACCTTATTTCCGGTTTTATTCTGCGCCTCATATATTTTTATTTCATTTTCCATTTCCAGCAGACGTTGCCGTACCGTTTCTTCACCAGCCTCTGACTTTAATACATTGAGATAATGTTTCAGGTCATGATATTTCTGATTTACCAGATTGGTGCTGTTTTCCATTGTCTGATAGTTATCCTTCTGGAACTGCAATGTCTTCTCCAGAATCTGCACTTCATAGCGCCATTTTTCATCCATCATCCGCATATGTATCACATAAAGAGCCGCCACGCCACAGAGATTTATTACCATACGCAGCAGGAAAAATTCCCTGGATGTCGCCGCTGACAACGGGGTGTTGGACCAAAAGCAGCTGATGTTGCTGGCAAGATGCACCAGAAGTACAATAAATCCGGTACTGAAAACTTCATGCAGACGGATCTCAGGCTGTTCCCATTTATATAGGATTTCGCGTCCTGCCACACAGCAGATCACCAGAAGAATGCCATGAATAACCAGCAACATCAGAATTTGCGTCAAAAGTGTCTGCGACTTTACATCTCCATCCACAAAGAAGTAGTACAGCTGCCACTGGATCGCGGCACAGCATTCTGACAGCATAATCGCCCACGCAGTATAATACCAGGTTTCTATCCAGCTTCTTTCACATGCAAATTTCAAATAGAAGAAACGCACCAGAACAATAAATCCACTGATGGGCACATACAAGGCCTGGCTGATACTCTGATAACCATCCGTTACGATAATGATCCAGAAGATAAGGAACGTCATCAGGATAGTTCCTGGAATCTCTTTTTTCCATTTTCTGTCTTTATTTAGAAGCAACATTACCAGTGCAGAATATAGCGCATATGCAAATGCATAATAAAGTCCTGGGGTTCCATCTGTCGTTGTCATTATTTGCTCACCTCACTGATATACCGGTTAAATTCATTCAGCAATTCCTTCTTGCGTAGTTTCGCCACCGGAATCTGCTCTTCTCCGATCTGCACCGTTGCCTCTCCTACGCTTTCCACATAGGCCAGATTCACCAGATACCCTTTATGACACCGGAAGAAATAATAGTCCTTCAAGGTAGCTTCCAGATCTTTTATGATTCCACGTACCGTATAGGTAACGCCGTCCTTATCCATATGATAGATCAGGTCATGCTGCAAAGCTTCAATATACATAATGTTTAAAATATTGACCTTCTGGACTCTTCCTTTCAAATGAAGTGTGATATATTTTTTCGCACTTCTTCTCTCCATACGCTCCAATGCCCGTTCCAGCCTCTGGGAAAAAGCATAATAGGAAATTGGCTTCAGCACGTAGTCCAGTGCATCAACCTGATAGCCCTTCAGGGCAAACTGGGGCATATTTGTCACAAAAATAATAATAACATTGGAATCCATCTTACGGATATGCTGGGCTGCCGTCATTCCATCCATAAACTTCAGCTCAATGTCCATGATCAGGATGTCAAAATCCCCATGATACTTTTCCACCAGGTCTGCTCCATCCTCATAGCGGACAACCTGAAATCTTACCTCATTCTCCTGCTCATATTTGTTCAGATACTCCTGCAGGGTTTCTGCATAGGAATCATCATCCTCTACAATTGCAACCCTTAATAATTCCTTGAATTTTGGCATAAAAACTCCGCCCCACTTCCATCACAAATTTCTTCCTCTTTCACCCACCAGCCAAGCTGACAGGCACCGTACCCATTTATTGTTTATTATATTTTAAATACCTCTTTCCGTCAAATTTTTGTAATTTTCTATTACACAAGAAAGAATCCTGCTTTGCAGGATTCTTCGCCTGCGGCGGGTCGCTTCATGCGACATCTGCCTCTCCGCCGCAGTGCGATCCTGCCCGGCAGGGCTTTTTATGTAATAGGAGATTCCGACGGAATTTCCTATTACATAAAAATAACCGGAAATATTTCTTTTGATAACTCAAAGAAATATTTCCGGCCTGGGGCCTGATTTTTCACACGCTCCTGAAGGAATTTATCATTTGTGAGAAAAAACTTATCACTCTTTCACTGCTCCAGATGTCATACCACCCACAATATACTTCTGTCCGATCATATACACGATTACAACCGGAATACAGGTTAGCACGATATCTGCGAAAATATAGTTCCAGTAGCTCTTATTTTTCCCAAAGAACTGGTAAACTGCCATAGTCATCGGGAACATTTTGCTCTTACTGGACAGATACAAAGGAGTCAGGAAATCGCTCCATACGCCCATAAACTGCAGGATAAAGCAGGTAACCATTGTCGGTTTCAGAAGAGGCATGATAATCTTAAAAAACAGACTTAATGGGCCTGCGCCGTCAATGACAGCTGCCTCATCCAGCTCCACAGGAACAGAAACAACGAAGTTACGGATGGTAAACACGCAGAACGGAATCATGGCACTGGTAAATACCATAATGATGCCCTGGCGTGTATCATTCAGATGAAGGGTGCTAAGCACTCTTACCAGAGTTACATAGTTGACCGGGAAAAACAGTCCGCAGAGTACGAAATAATATAAGAATACATTCAGTTTCGTACGTTTCCGACACATTACAAAGGCTGCCATGGCACAAAGCACAACACCAAGAGTGGTTGCCACCAGTGCATAGAGAAGGCTGTTAGAAAAGCCCTGGATCAGATTTCCCTTGTCAATAACCTCTGTGTAATTGGAAAACAGCCATTCCTTCGGCAGGGCCAGACTCATCCTGGATGCCTCACCTTTACTCTTAAAGGAGTTTACAACTACCATATAGAAAGGCAGGATAACGGTCAGACACAACAAAATGCAGACCAGATGCTTCAGCAGAGTCTGAAATTTTTTCTTTGTCATTGCTGCACCTCCTGTTTTCCCAAAGTCTTAACGATCACAACACCAACGATCGCAGTGATCAGAAGCAAAATACTATTCAATGCAGAGGACATTCCGTACTGCCCTCTGGAATAAAGCTGGAATGCATAAGTAGTAAGAACCTCTGTAGCATGTCCCGGGCCACCGTTGGTAAGAACGTAAACGATATCAAATACTTTCAGGCCGTATGTAATACCAAATACCATGTTGATCATGATCGCACCGCTGAGCATTGGGAGCGTCACATAGCGGAGTCTCTGCCAGAAATTGGCTCCGTCGATCTCTGCTGCCTCATAATAGGATTTCGGAATAGTATTCAATCCTGCAAGGAAAATAGTCATAACATAACCGATACCTCTCCATGCATCCACCCCATAAATGGATTTCCATACAACCCCGAGGTCTGACAGCCATTTCTGTTTCAGGATTCCCAGATGCAGTGCATCCAGAATGGCATTTAACAGACCATTGTTGTAGTTAAGAATGGATTTGAAAACAAGACCGATGATAACAAAAGGAAGAATAGACGGCAGATAAAGCAGGGTTCTGTAAAGTCCCTTTCCTTTTAATCCCTCCTGAAGCATAATGGCGATCAGAAGCGCAGGAATCAGCTTCACGATATTGGAAATAATAGTGAATTTCAAGGTATTTCCAATACCGCTTAAATAATCTTTATTCGATGTAAAAATCTCTTTAAAATTTTCCAGTCCTATAAAATGTACACCATTTAACACACTTCGTGAATTCCAGTCTGTAAAGGAATACGCTACACCCATTACACTGGGAAGCAGGAAAAAGATGATGTATAAAGCCAGTGGCAGGATCAAAAACCACTGAGGATAAATTTTCTTTTTGTTCACAGGCGGTACCTCCTATTATCAAACAGTGCGAAGGAATATTTCCTTCGCACTGAAGATATACACTTATTAAGGATTTAGTTCCAGTTTGCATCACCAACTGTCTTGGCAGCTTCTGCGCGGTTGGTATCCATGTTTGCAAGAACATCATTTGCTTCCATTTCACCCTGGCAGAATGCAACCATATCCTGGCCAAACTGCATCCAGTAATCATTTGTATATTTGGTACCGGTCTGAAGAACAGATACGCTCTTCTTGCTGTCGTCTACAGTTGCAAGGAACTCTTCCTCTTCTGGAAGCCAGTGCTGCTCAACTGCGTCGTCGTTCATATCAACGTTTGTATATGCAGGAGAGTTATCGAGGATTTCCTGAAGACTCTCTGTTGTTGTAACGAAGTTAAAGAATTCTTTTACAAGATCCTCATGCTCTGTTCCTTTATAACCAAACATGGTAGGTCCAGCCGGGTTGGTCGGATACCAGGTATTGTCACCAAGAGGAATCAGGAACATACCGAATTCATCTTCTGTGCCTGTGTCATCCTTGATCTGCTGGATGTAACTGGAGTTTGCCATTGCCATTGCAATGTTTCTGTCACCAAATTCATTTGCCATGTTGGTGCTGTCTGTTCCGATCCAGTCCTCTCCGAAGTAGCCGTTGTCGGAAAGCTCTTTAAACTCATTGAGAACTTCAAGCATTTTCTCATTGTCAGCGAAGGTTGCCTGGTTTGTATTCAGTGCATCATAAAGACCTGGTGTAGCTTCTTCGTAAACACCGCCGATCTGGAAGAATGCCAGCTGATGCTGCCATCCGTCTGCACCTGGCATGAACCATGGTGTAATTCCTGCATCTGCGATCTGTGCACAGAGATCTTTCAGCTCTGCATAATTGGTCGGTACTGCCCAGCCGTTTTCTTCAAACAGAGTCTTATTATAAACCATTACATACTCTGGGGAATTGTGCCAGATCTGAAGTCCGTATAATTTATCATTGTATACACAGGAAGTCTTTCTTGCTTCCGGCATAAGGTCTTCCCACTGTGCTCCTGTAAAGTCGATGCAATATTTCTCAGGATCAACGATAGTAGATTCGATTGCAAATGGATTAGACTGAATCCAGAAAACATCTGCACAGGAATCTGTAGCCAGCTTAGACTGAAGCAAGTCGGAATACTGGTCAGCCGGGATTGTCTGAAGATCTACGGTTACCCCGTAGGTATCCTCGAAACGCTCGATGGTTGCATCATATCTGTTATCCATCCAGCCTGCTGAAACCAGAATGCTCAGCTCCTCACCGGAAAAATCTGTGTTCTCCTCCGCAAATACAGTAATTCCGCTTGTCATAGATGCGATCATTGCTGCTGCACAAGCTACTGCTACAAAACTCTTTCTTTTCATTTACATGTCCTCCTTTTAATTAAATGGCATTTTCATGTCTGTTGGAATCTCCGCTGATTCCGTCCTTCTTTTGATGGTTTTATTTTACCAGCTGCCGTTCTACTGTTCCATGGATATTCTTACTTTGAATTTGTACTTTTTTCACCATGAATTATACTTTTTTCACATTATAATACTCGGCTAGAGCCTCATCAGGCAAATATTTTCATATTATATGTTTAGATTTTCGTTTCACATTTGTACTTTTTGTACAAATATGATATGATGTTTGCATTGAACAGTTTTTGCAATACACCGGTAAGCTACGAATCTTACCAATTACCTGACGTTATAATTCACACAAATAATCACAGGGAGGTCCTGCCAGATGAAAACACGAAGTCTGCAATCCAAACTTTTTCTTGCATATATCAGTCTGGCCTGCCTGATTTTGTTTTCCTTCGCGGTCTTTTTCTACGCCTTTGTTTCCAGCCAGCTCAAAGACAGCCAGATCAGTGCCATGAATACCCTGAATTCCAGCTTTCAGACACAGGTAGATTCGGCAATCCGTAATCTGGATGCGGTATCTGTGAATATCAACTATAGTAATCAGTCCAAGTCCATACTGGATCAGTCCTTCGGGCTTAGCATTTCCAATGATATGCTTTCTGATATGTCCGACCTGTTCATTTCCCTTTCCGGAACAGAGCTGAAGGCTGACCAGGTAAACCTTTATGACTTTTCCGGATATGTGCTGGAAGCCGGAATCTCCACACTGGTAAAGCGCACCGATGGTTCGAAAGAAGAATGGATCCAGACAGCCCGTGAATTAGAAGGGAAAAAGGTTCTCACCCAGCCCTATTGTACCATGGAGTATTCCAAATCGGCCAAATACAACCAGTGGTTTATTTCCCTGTACCGATCCTTTAACAATCAGTACAAGCGCAGTGTTGGTGTAATTGAAACAGCCAAGCAGTGCAAGTCCATATTTAAAAGTATTATCACCTATGAAAAAAAGAACCACGAAGATGCCGCCAGCGTCTATGTTTTTGACAACAGCGGAAATCTGGTTTATCCATATGATATTTCTGATAAGGAAAGAACTGCTCTTTTGCCTTACTATGAGCTTACCCAGGGTGATGATTCAGACATTACGCTGACCAGCCCCCTTACCGGAAAAACAGAATATGCGGCGGAAGCAGTATCCACTTACACAGGTTATACCTACCTGACCATTTTGCCCGAAACAGTGGTGCTGGCACCAGTTTACGAATTGCTCCGTATTCTGGCTGCGATCGTGGCACTTCTTCTGGCGGTTTCCATTTTTATTTCTTACCGTCTTTCCCGCACAGTTGTAAAACCGGTAAAGCATCTGAAGCACATTATCCAACGTATGGAGCTTGACACTCTTGGTCAGGAAAAGGTTACCGCCTATCCGGTTTCCGTCAATGAGCTGGAAGAGCTTTACCAGGCATTTCAGCTGATGAGTGATAATCTGAAGGATTCCATGGAGCAGCTGAACCAGGCAAAGGAACAGGAAATGAAAGCCAGAAGCATGGCTTTACAGACCCAGATCAATCCACATTTTTATTACAACACTTTATCCAGTATCATGGTTCTGGCGGAGAATGGCGATTCTGAAACAGTGGTGAAAATGTGCCGGAATCTTTCCCAGATCATGCGGTATATCACCAGCACAGTGGAAACTACGGTTACCTTAAAGGACGAGCTGGACTATGTACAGAAATACCTGTATTGCATGAAGGTCCGGTACCAGTCCAGCCTGAATTATTCCATTGACGTGGACGAAAGCCTTCTCTCCCAGCCGGTTCCCAAGCTGATCATTCAGCCAATTGTAGAAAATGCCATCCGGTACGGGTCTGATTGCGCACCTCCGTGGAATATTTCCATTACAAGTGTGGTTACGCCGGGAAGCTGGCAGATCGAGGTGACCGATACCGGCCCTGGCTTTACGGAGGAAGCCAAGGAACGGATCACTGCCAATATTATGAAAGCCATTCAGAATCCGGGACTTCCGGAGCTGAAGATAAATGGGCTGGGGACCGTAAACGTGTATCTCAGATGGAAAATATTTTGTAAAGGAGAGATTATTTTCAGATATGGAAATACTGCCGAAGGGCATGGAATCGTGTCAATTGGCAGGTATTTTTCAGATATATCACAAATTTAGAAAGGACTCAAAATAGTATGAAGTACACTGTCATCGTTGCGGAGGATGAAGAACTTCTGCTCAACAATCTTGTCCAGAAAATCCAGAAAGCGGATCCGGATTTTCAGGTCGCAGGAACTGCACAGACAGGTGATCAGGCACTGACACTGGTAGAAAAGCTCAGTCCGGATCTTATTGTTACGGATATCCGTATGCCTGTCATGGATGGAATCACCCTGCTCACAAAAGTACGGGAGCAGTTTCCATTTACCAGATTTATTATCACAAGCGGATTTTCAGACTTCGAATATGCGAAAAAAGCCATCACCTTAAAGGTTTCTGATTATCTGCTGAAGCCTGTTGATTCAGATGAATTAAAAGAAGCTCTTTCCAAGATCAAAAAGGAATTCCAGATTGCAGGAAATGATTATGAAGAGGTATTCAATGCCCAGACAGCAGCTTTAACGCCACCACAGATTGCAGCCCTGCTCAAGGATTTCATTGTAAAAAATTACAGTGAGGACATCAATCTGAACCTGATCGCTGATAATATGAACTACAGTCCCAGCTACCTGACAAAAATTTTCTGTCAGGTCTACGACTGTACGCCATCCAAATATCTGATCAACCTGCGTATGAGCCATGCCCAGCGGCTGCTTCTTCACGAACCAGGGCTGTCTATCAAACAGATCGGAGAAATGTGTGGATATCACGACCAGGGATATTTCAGCCGGATTTTTAAAAAGCATACAGGAAAAAGTCCGCTGGAATTCCGCGGATGAAACGAATGTGTCTGCTTACGCAGACATCACCATGAATGAAAGTCCTGTGCAATATCCATGAATCCAACACGCGAGCATGCTGGATTCATGGCTGCGCACAGGACTTTCATAGTAATATTTTCATTCTGCAAGCCATTTTCGAACTGTGTTTTCATCTGTTTTAAGGCCCTGATTATTTTTTCACAGCATACCTTTTAATATTTAGCAAGCAATTATTATCGCACTTTCTTCTTTATGCAATTCAATCTCCAGTAACTCCCCAAAATGCACTTCTTCTGTCTGGCTGTATTCATAAACCACTTTCACATTCTGACCTGGCCATGGATTCTCGATTTTACAATTATGCCCTTTGTGACTACAAACTATAATTTCATTCACATCCCCGTTCTTCAAGGAGGCGCTGATTTCAAATCCGCCCCACGCCCGGAATCCTCTAAACGAAGCATTTGGATGTTTCGCACGCGGCCATACCGGGAAAATACGGATAATTCCTTCATAGCTTTGCAGCATCATTTCCTGAATCGCATCTGGAATGGTATTCAGCTGCTCAATCCCATGTGGATTTTCTTTCAGAAACCCATTGGGAATTCCGCGGTGAATAATCATCTCCCGCATTTCCTCCCAGATAATATCCGGATCATAGCCCACCCGCACAGCGGCGGTGAAAAACACGCAACTTAAGTTGGAAGCATTAAAAGCACCAGCCTTGTAAAAATGTTTATCTTTCACAGAAATATTTTTTATGCTATTCCCAGAATCACTTACAAGCCTTTCATTCTTCGTAAACTCATTTCTATTTGGGAATAAATTCTCAGTTTTCTCATTTCGTACGTTCTTTGTTATCTTCTCATTTTTCTTATTCTTACCGGTCTCAATTGCTCTTTTATATTCAAGTTCTCCAAGCGCATTCTCTACAAGTGCATGAATATGCACTGTATTTTTCGCCACTTCCAGTTCCTTCGGATCACTTCCCAGACCAATTGCATTTCCCGGATAAATGTGCATAATATTCCCAGGGAAATGAAAAGACCACTTGCCGCCTACACCTTCGTCATAATAAATTTCCTTTTCCAGCATTTCCTCGGGTAAAAGATCTTCCAGCTTCACATCCACTTCTTTCCATAAAGTAGGATTGTCCTGAATCTGTCCCACCTTACCTTTTGGATAAGGAACCAGATGATCTGCAATGTCCCGCCACGTTTCCCGCTTTTCTTCATCTATTCCAAGCGTTTCGCTTATCCTTGGAATCCATGTAAAAAATGTCTTCAGATACCCCAGCGTATTTACCGGATCCTCAGGCACACCATTCTCCCGGATATTTCCATCTGTCCGCTCATGCATACCATCTTCCACCACATGATACACTCCATCCAGGAGAACCAGATCCTTTTCCCAGAAATCTGCCACTCCACGAAGATATGGATAAACCTTCCAGGCATATTCCTCATCTTCGGTGATGCCATATCGGTAAATCATATTCAGTGCACCGTGAAGCGCCGGTGATTTCATATGTAAAAGAAGAGCCTCGCTGACTACGCCATGAGGTCCCAACCCCAAAGGATAATACAGTCCCTCATGACGAAGCAGCCGTTTGCTCATTTCATCCGAAATCTCCATCAGCTTCAGGTAAGGCGCATCGTGAGGATCAGACTGTGCAAAATGTCCGGAAACCATCAGATTCAAATATGGGGATTGATGATTATAATTAATCTTGTAATTTCCATTCCATGCAGGACGGTCAAAGGTACTGATTCCAAGAATGTTTGGCGGATACTCTGAATCACGGGATACACTTGCCAGCATATACTTAGACAGATAATACCTCTGTTCGATCACTGGATCATCCAGGGAAATCTCCGAAACAGACCAGAATCTTTTCCACCATGCCAGGTGCCTTGCCCGCAAATTTTCCACATCCTCTGATGTTATCCACCTTGCCCTTGAAAAAGCATACTCATAAGGTCTACTGCATTTCGCCCAGGAACGCACTGGCAAAACGAAAGTAGCTTTTTCGCCTGCTTTTATTGTTTTGCAGGTATTCCGATTCCGCATGTCACTCATATTACCAAATTTTCTGGAACACTCTCTAAATGACATATTTTCATCAACAACCAGAAATCCACCTGCAAATCCCACTCTCACCGGCATATCCACATGATCCGAGAACTGCCGGTAACCACTTACAATACCGCCACCAATCTTCTTCACCTGCAGCGGCCTGCCAGTCACCGTCCCCACGAACATTCCATTCTGAACCTCATCTGACTCGCCACTTCCCCAGATATCCACACCTCTCTCACAGCCTTTTCCCAGCTCATCTGGAAAATAAAAATCAAACTCCAGATCCAGATCTGTCTCAGTCTCAAACTCCACCACCAGAATATTCTCATCTGCTGCCGCCCAGCTTTTCAAAGTGCACTTTTTACCGTCACAATTTGTCAATATTGTTATTGTTTCTCCAGTGGAAAATTTCTGCTCCGTATACCACTTTGCACCTTCCATAGCCGGAATATCAAACACCATGCGCCCTACTGGTCTTGGACTTCCTCCGCTCACTGCCGGATCAAATTTGGCAGAGCTGTTATCATGAAAGAATTCCCAGTTTGCTGCACTCTCCATCTGCCAGAAATCATTGGTGGTAAACCAGAACTGGGGATACCTTCCGTTCCCGGCCACAGCAGCCAGCAGATCTCCATTTCCCAGAATCGGCGCATCAATCTTCGTACCGGCATTCTGCCAGATTTTCCATCGTCCCCCGCCAGACACATCCACATTACCGTCTGGCACTGCAACCGGCGGCTCCGCAAATACTGCCTTATTTCTCTCTACACGCATACGCTCTCCTGCCTTCTACTTCACGATCACAGTCTCATACTCTGCTTCCCACATTCCTGGGAATCTTCCCCCACGCTCTCCGATGATCAGCTTTCCTGCCGCATCCTTCCAGACGATTCTGGTCGTCGCATATGCTCCATTTTCAAAGTTATAATTGTTTCCTTCATCCTCATACAGCACAAATTCACCATCAGCTCCAGGATAAACCATGATCTGCACTGGTTTCTCCGGTTTCTGCTGTGCGTAAACCAGTCCCTCTGCAACCGGAATCACTGCACCAGCCTTTACAAAGACCGGAATTCTGTCAATAGGTGCCTCCACAGTCACATACTGTCCACCCTCATATTTCTCATTTGTCCAATAATCATACCAGAGAGTACCAGCAGGCAGATAACAGCTCCATGTCTTTTCCCGCTCAATTGGCGTATTCTCCGGACCGTAGTACATCGGCTCTGTAACCGCACAGACCAGAAGAGATGGGCCAAACATAAACTCATTCTCCACCTTGCGCGCTTCCAGATCTTCCGGGAAATCAAATAAAAGACTTCTCATGATCGTATAATCATCAAAATGTACGGCTCCAGCCAGGGAGTAAATATATGGCATAAGATGATATCTCAGCTTAATAAACTTCTCAATGGCATCATAGAACATGGTTCCCTTTTCCCCGAAATTCCAGATTTCCCTCGGTGTATCTGTTCCATGGGAACGGAACATAGGCAGAAAGGTGCCCATCTGCAGCCAACGGGTATAAAGCTCACAATACCCTTTATCCTTCACGCCTTCATTATATTTGCCCTGCCAGAACCATTTCGGTGACGGATCTGTGTTACAGCCGCATCCCCGGTTCTGCCATTTATCTCCAACTGTAAAAAATGCTCCGATGTCCAGTGTCCAGTATGGATAGCCGCTCAGCCCCATATTCAAGCCTTCTACAATCTGGATCTTCAGATTTTCCCAATCTGCGCAGGTATCGCCAGACCACAGCATAGCAGCATATTTCTGCCCGGAAGCAAAACCGGAACGGGTAAGATTGAGCACACGCATATCTTCCCTGTCTTTTCTCTGGTTCTCATAAATTCCCTTTGCGTGTTCCAGGGCAAAGGCATTTGTCACAGCCGGATCCAGATATTTCTTATGCTCACCGCCAACCAGGCTGTAGCGCTCCCACGGCTCTCTTTTTACAGCACCGCCCCAGTCCGGTCCGGAAAATGGTTCTGTGGAATCACACCACCAGGAGTCGAATCCCTGGTCAAAAAGCCCTTCCTTCGCCTGCTTCCAGTACATCGCTCTTGCCTCTTCATTAAAGGCATCATAAGTTGCATAATCATAAAGCAGATATCCTGCATCAAAAAATTCCTGGTGGTTCTTTCCTCCTGCATTCATATTTGGCCATACAGAAACCATACTGTGGGCATGCATTTCGTGAATTCTGTCCATACATTCCTTTGTATCCCCGTAACGGCTCTGATCCAGAATCTTCTCACCCCAGTTCCCTGGCTCCCAGGTGTTCCAGTCCTGAACCACACAATCCAGCGGAACTCCGATTTCTCTATAATGACGCACAATCTCTTCCAGCTCCTTCGCTGTATAATACTGCTCTTTCGACTGGATATAACCATACGCCCACTTTGGCAGCATCTGCGCTTTTCCCGTCAGATAGCGGTAATCATGGACGATTCCATCCATGGTACAGCCGCCCATAAAATAATAATCAATCTGATCCACTGTATCCAGAAACAGATAAGAATCCCGTCCTTCGTCATTGAATGTCATAAGGGAACAACAGTCAAACAGCACTCCATACCCTTCTGTGGAAACAAAAAGCGGCATTGGAATTCTCATATTATGCTGGTAAAGATACTGGTTATGTCCACGGTAATTATAAATACCTTCTTCCCCCTGGCCTAGTCCGTGAATTTCCTCATCTTTTTTCCAGTCAAAAAACACCCTGGCACGATACCCGTCACGCACCTTCTCCGGCTTCAGATTCAGAATAAAATTGCGTTCGCCATCAACCGTTTTCACCCGGTTGATAATGGGCTTTTCACCGCCTGTTGTGTAACGGACTACATCAATTTCCGTAAGATCCGACTTATTCTGAGTGCACCAGCTGCTGCCGTCCGGATGCTTCCACTCTACACATCCAGTAGATAAATCCAGAGCAACAAGAATCTTCGCAGTCCGCAAAACAAGCTCTCCGTCCTTTTCCTCTGCCTGAAAATCCACTTCCGGGTATTCTTTTTTTTCAATAATTAAAGAATCCATTTCTTTCACTGTGCCTTTTCCGATCACGCAACGGATGATCTCATCTGTAACAGGCACCAGACGATAAATCAGCCCTGCCGCCGTTGTTTCCGCATACTTATCTGTTTTCACCATTTTTACTTCCTCCGCTTATTAAACTCCTGTCAAAAAAAGCTGCCATGCCAGGACAAAATTTCCTACTTTCATCCTAACATGCCAGCCTTCCAGCGGTCTATGACATATCCGCTCCTGAATTTTAATTATTTTTACTTTTCTCATCTCCAGGAGTTTTTCCCATATATTTTTTATATAATCTGTAGAAATTAGAAATATTATTAAAGCCACATTCCATGGCAATCTCCGTTACATTCGCCCCATCCTCCCGGAGCAATTCACGCGCCCGGTTCACACGCAGACGTGTTACATAATCACTGAAGCTGATATTCGTTACTTTACGGAAATAGGATGAGAAATAATTGGAACTCATATAAACTGAGGAAGCAACCTCCTCCAGCGTGATCTTCTCACAGTAATGGGCATTTATGTAAGTAAATGCCTGCTCCAGACGCTTCATGGCATTTTTCTTTTCTTTAAGCATTTCACCAGATTTTGTCTCATCCTGGTAGGCACGGATCAGCATGGTAAGGATTATTAGCACATTTGCCTTGATCATCAACGGATATCCTTCTTTACGATCATTCCACTCCTGGTAAATTTCCCGGATGCTGGTACGGATTTCCCCATTCACAGTCTCCTCATGTCCTACCCGGTTCTTGAAATTACTGCCCCGTTCCACAAAAGGCTTCAGATATTCCGTATCAAAGACACTGATCTTCTCTGCCACAAATTCCGGTGAAAAAATCATTACCAGAAGCTTCATATTGCCGCCCAGAAGCTTCCAGCCGTGTGGCTCTACGTTATTGAAGATGATAATATCATCCTTTTCCATTGTATATTCCTGCCCGTTGACGAAATAATTTCCCCTGCCCTCCAGGACCCAGGTAATCTCGAAATAGCTGTGCCAGTGCCAGGTTCCCGGATGACTGTTGGTAGGATTCAGCTCCACCTCTGATATCTGAAAGGGAAACTCTTTGTCAAGTGGTATGGTGTCTCGTTCCAGTTTCATGCTCTGCCTCCTGTGAAAATCACATAAGCACAGTATAGCAGACTTGCGGTTCACACGCAATCCTCCTGCGCCACGCCAACAAAATACCGGGGAAATATAAAGCATTTGGAGGTATAATGAACACAATAAGTAACAATCATTGAGTGAATGTTGTAACCAAGATAAAAACAATCGTCTTAAAGAACGGCTCTAAGCAATGCCCTTGTCAACAAGCGCAAATATATTTAGAAAGCACGCTATACAAAAGCTGTGGATTGATCGGCTTGGACAGATGATAATTCATTCCGGCATCCAGAGTCTGTTTCCGTTCCTCATCAAATGCGTCCGCTGTCATGGCGATCACTGGTACTGTCTTCGCATCGTTTCTGGAAAGCGCCCGGATCTCCTTAGTAGCGTCAATTCCGTTATCTTTCACACGGAATTCCATTTTTACCTTCTCGCCCTCCTGCGCAACTTTTCTTCCAGTAAATTCTACGGTACCACCTGTCGGGGTAAATTTGGCCGCATTGGATAGCAGATTAAAGAAAATCTGACTGAAGCGCAGGCGGTCAACCCGGATGCAGTCTACATCCTCTGGCGTCTGGAAGACGAAATTAATGCATTTTTCATTCATAAGAGGTCCAATCACTGTATTATGGAGCTCTCGAATTCATCACAACTAAAAATATCCTCTTTCAGCTTCAGGCCCCCGTGCTCAATCTTACTCATATCCAGAATGTCATTAATCAGTCCCTTTTGACAATTTATTCCTACGAATATATTTCGTTTGATTTTTGGTACTATTTCCAAGAGCCTGTTTGAAAAAGGCTTTCTGCAAAATATACCATAAAGTAGAGCGTGCACATTACGAGAATGATTTTGTGGCAAGCTTTAGAATGCAAAAACGCTGGACAGATGTTGTATCCAGCGTTTTCGCATAGTTTTATTTTATTATGGGGTAAACAAAATAACATGTTTACTTTGGCTCCTTTTTTGGCTCCTTTTGAACCATTTCCCAATTTTTCCCTTTCAGGAAAACTCCTACCTTCCTAAAGACTCTACAAATGTTCCCTTTACATCACTCCAGTTGCGGTCTGCATAATCCAGAAGATACGCAGCCTGCTCCATGGACATTTCCGGGAAAAGAAGGAAAAGGCTGTGGGAACCATATTTTTTTACGATACGGTCTACGTTGCGGATCCAATCCTCGAACTCTCCTGAGTAAACCTTTACCCAGATGGATTTTCCTGCTGCAATGGCTTTGTCATAGATCACATCCCAATCTGGAAGAGTTCCGTCCGGGCCTGCATCTCCACTGGTCCACTGAAGAGCGTCAATTCCGTCAATCTCCATAAGAGCATCCATATGCTTGATTGCCGCCGGTCCGTCCAGATGGTAAAGTACATGGTCTACATTTTCAGACTGGGTGCGTAGGGATGGCTGAATGTATTTGCGGAAATCTTCCGGTGACATCATGGCAGAGAAGTCGCACTGAAGCTTCACGGTTCTGCCTGGTCCCCAGATCTGGAATACAGTATATGCATTTCCACCTTCTTCATCTTTGATGATGTCATAGAAGCGGTCATAATATTCATAATAAATATCGGTTACTTCCTGGATTCTTTCTCCGATCATCTCCGGTTCATCCAGAAGATCAAAAAGGATATCCTGTGCTCCACGTAAGGAAGCAAGTACGTCGATGTTTTCCATAAGGTCTGGCATATCTACATAGAAATCATCCCCAGCAAGTGCCTGGCAGTCTTTTGCAAGCTGGATATGCTTCTTAAACCATTTATTTTCCGGATCGAAGGTCAGCTTCGGCACTCCATCCCAGCTGTCCAGACATTTGTTGAACCAGACGGTATCCTCCTTGAATCCAATCTCAGAACCAAGATAAGAAGCAAGGGAACCTGGTCCAAAATCAATGTTCAGGTTCGGGAAGCTTTCTCCCAGGAAGGCATGTGTCTCGCAGAAGTAACGGTAACGGTCTACGATCCGCTGTGGACTCTGGTATTTATCCTCCATATCCTTCCATTTCAGTTCTTCCGGCATATTGTAATATTTACCCTGGCAGATCTGATCCAGATAGCCGCCTTCTACAGGAGTTCCATCGGAATACTGCTCTACTTCCGGTCTTCTTGCAATGACACACATCAGCGGTCTGCCAGTGTTTTTGTGTGCCCAGTAATTGCGGAATTTCTCCTTGGTTGCTTCCATATTTACTTTGTAACCCTGGCCTGGTTTTGGAAGCTGGATCTTGCTTAAATCCACTTCACCTTTTACGAAATGTGGTTCTTCCTGTACTGGTTTGTGAATCCAGGTGCCATTTTCAGCTGAAG
The DNA here is from genome assembly GCF_052122375.1 of Blautia sp. HCP3S3_H10_2. NCBI lineage: Bacteria > Bacillati > Bacillota > Clostridia > Lachnospirales > Lachnospiraceae > Blautia > Blautia sp. HCP3S3_H10_2. The sequence goes on along the minus strand of NZ_JBQKCL010000003.1, from coordinate 202,488 downwards.
AATTATTTTCTTCTGGTGTCTGGCTCTCTGCCTTATCTGTAGAATTGGCAGAACCTGTTGTAGTTCCTGCTTTGCTGTCAGCTGCATTTGTTTCATTTTTGCTATCAGCTGATTTTGTGTCGGATACCGTTGTCGGGGCGGAAGCTGCTGTAGAAACAGTAGCTCCGGCGGCATATTTCTCTGCCGGTTCTTCATCAAATTCACCGGCTGCTGCCTTTGCACAGAATCCGGATTCTGCATATTTCTTCGCCTGTTCTGCAGCGGATGCGGCATCTTCTGTATAAGCATCTGCTCCGATCTCATCTGCAAACTCCTGATTAATAGGAGCACCGCCTACCATAATTTTGATACGTTTTCTAAATGGCTGCTCCAGAAGGGCTGCCACTGTATCGCGAAGAGACGGCATGGTGGTGGTAAGAAGCGCAGAAAGTGCCACAATACTTGCTTCTTTGTGAGCATTTACGGTATCAATGAATGTCTGGATCGGCACATCAACACCAAGATCGATTACTTCGAAACCAGCACTTTCGAACATCATTCCAACCAGGTTTTTACCGATATCATGAAGATCTCCGGCTACTGTTCCCAGAATGATCGTTCCTGCACTTCCAGCTTCTCCTGTGGCAAGATATGGCTTCAGTACCTCCACGCCAGCTTTCATGGCTCTGGCTGCTGCCAGCATCTGAGGTACAAAAATAATCTCTTTCTTAAAGTTATCTCCAACTACAGCCATAGCACCGATCATGGCATCATTCAGAATCGCAGTCGGATCACAGCCTGCATCAAGAGCAGCCTGTACTGCCTGTCCGATTTCTTTATTTTTACCATCCTGTGTTAATTTGAATACAGCCTGCATTTTCTCATCAAGTGGAGAAGCAGGTACAGGCTGGACTGCTTCTTCTACCTTATTTCCGAATTTATCAATATACTGCAGGCAGTATTCATCACGCTCCAAAAGTGCATTTGTCGCATAGATCATACCAATCATGTTTTTATTGGTAGGATCCACGATTGCACTGTCCATACCTGCATTCATAGCCAGCACCATAAATGCCTGGTTAATATTTTTTCTCACCGGAAGTCCAAAGGAAATATTGGAAAGTCCACTGGTAATGTGAATCTCCGGATATTCATATTTAATCCGTCTGCAGCAATCTGCAAATACGGTAAGTGCTGTCTGGTCTGTTCCCAGTGTTACAACCAATGGGTCAATATGTAAACGGCTTGGTGCAATGCCGTACTGTTTCGCTTTCTCCATGATTCCGAAGAAAATTTTCATACGTCGTTCTACGGAATCCGGAATTCCATCATTGTCGCAGAGAAGGGCTACGCACTCCCAGTCAGTATCTGCGATCACTGGAAAAATAGTGTCAATTTTATCCCCTTCAAGGGATACAGAGTTGATAAGTCCCGGTCGTTTACAAAATGGAATCGCAGCTACGCAGGATCTGGCACTTGGACTGTCCACACAAATCGGTGTGTCTGTCACTTCCTGCACAAGATCGATCATCCATTTCAAGGTTTCAACTTCCACATCCTCCTCTACAGAGGCACATACGTCCAGAAATGTAGCTCCCGCTTCAGCCTGCATTCTGGCTCTCTCTCTGATCAGGTCCGCATCCTTCTCAGAAATTGCTTTGGCAACTGACGGAATAGATCCGTTCAGTTTCTCCCCAATAATAATCATGGCTTTCCCTCCTGATATTCAGTTGTACTTGTCCGTCAGCTACTGTTTCCAGACAGCTTCAGACATTTCTCCGCTTTTTTCGTTCGCTCTATCGAAATGTCTCCGCTAAGACATTTCTTTTAACAAGTACATTTTATATCACACAACGGGAAAGCCGCTTCTCTTTTTTTCTCATTCAATTATACTATCTTACTGTGAATATTTTCACAACTTGCATTCATTTCCAAAAAACTTGTAACGATTCAGAGTTACTCTTCAAAGCCCTTACTTTAATAAATAGCAGCTTGTATACGCAATTTTCCCCGGTCCATAATAATAGTCCAGATGATTCGCCTGGCACACCTGCATTACAAGCATTCCGTAGGCTTCCATGGAGGAAAATGCCTCTTTCGGAAAACGGCATGGGGCATCTGGATACGTGCAGGTTTTGCATTTGGTACAGCAGCCTGCGCCAACCGGAAGCATATCCGGGTAAAAGTTCCGGAGTTCCTTTTCCAGGGAATAAAAAGAGGCTTTGTGCATGGCTTCTGTCCGCATCATGCCTTCTCCGTCCAGGGAGTCCTCCAGTTCTCCTACTGTCTGCACCAGAATTCCCAGTTTAAACTTTCTTACTCTTTTTTCACATTCTTCCAGAGTTCCGCATCCAGGCGGACAGCTCCAGCATTTGTTATATTTGTGACAGGAATCTGCGGCACACATCTGGCGTACCTCTGGTTTCAATTCTATGGTGTCACAGGCCAGTGGGGCCACATGGGTAAAACCATGGGCCAGGCATAATTGTTTTAAATCTTTGAAGTTCATAAATAAAAGTCACCAAATCCCAGTTCATCTATAAAACAGTCCTGAAATTCCGGACACGCTGCCAGTTCCAGAAATTCAATTTTCTCTACCACATCTTCGATTTCATGCCGTTCCTTTTTATTCAGCAGTGCAATTTTTGCCCCTTCACCTGCTGCATTTCCTACACACTGCACTTTCTTTACAAAGCTCTCAGGAATCAGACCTATCCTTGCTGCATTTTCCGCATTCATGTAATTGCCAAATCCACCGGCCAGATATACGGTCTGCACTTGGGATTCTTCAACATTCATTTTCTTTAATAACAACTGGATTCCTGCTGCAATTGCAGCTTTGGCAAGCTGTACTTCACCGATGTCTTTCTGGGTGAGATAAACTTCATATGTGCTTTCAAAATAAGGGGTATTTATCTTATATGTTTCTGTTTTATATTCACCTGTTTTATCTGCCTGAATAACGTACTTGTCCTCATTCCGTGAAACATATTTAGTTTTTTCTGGCGGTACAAGTACGAAAGTATCTGGCTTCTCCTGCCCACTGTGCAGGATTCCATTTTCATCCAGCAGCCCTGTGCGTAAAAGCTCCGCCACCAGATCAATCAGCCCGGAGCCGCACAAACCGATGGGTTTTTCCCCACCGATGGTGGTATACGTCCATTCTCCGTTTTCATATTTCACATGGTCTATTGCACCAGGAAGTCCACGCATTCCGCACTGGATTTTCGCGCCCTCAAAAGCCGGACCTGACGCAGCGGAGCAGGCTGCCAGGCCATCCTTATTTCCAAGAATCATCTCCGTGTTCGTTCCGATATCCAGCATAAGGGTTATCTCTTCTTTCAGATCCTGACGAAGTGCCAGCAGACAGCCACTGGTGTCAGCTCCTATGTATCCGGCAATGTTGGGAAGCAGGATAAGCTGGCCCTTCCTGTGAATATGAATATCATAGTCTCCAGCATGTAAAGTAAGAGCCTGGCTGATTGCTGGCGTATAAGGTGCGTGGACAAGTGACGCCGAAGGGATACCAAGAAACAGGTGGTGCATGCAAGTGTTTCCCACCAGGCTTAGTTGATAAATATTTGTCCTGCAAGCTTCTTTGTATTCCTTCCCGTTTCCTTGATTCTTCACCTTCTCCATAAGGCTCTCCAATATCTCATTAACTGTCTCTCTCACACTTCTGCTCAAAACACTTAATCCTTCGTCCCCATGCTCTAATACATAATTTGCCCTCTGGATCACATCCGCCCCATACTGTACCTGCGGATTCATCCGGCTCTCCACAGCCAATGTCTTTCCATTTTTTCCATCCAGAAGATAGCCCACAATCGTAGTAGTACCAAGATCAATGGCGGCTGTGCAAATATTGCATCTGCCTTTCGTATCTGGATACAATTCCAAGATCTCATTGTCCGTGTAAATCACATTCCAACCGGAGCCGAGGCTTCGCCTTTCATATAACTTTCCCGCCAGATGAACATCTGGTGAAATGTACTCTTTTCTCCCCTTCCAGCTTTCCCCACCTTGGAATCCAGGCTTCTTTTTCTGGTCATTGTCCCTATTAGCATTGTCCTCTCCATACACCGCTTCCAGCAACCTTTCCCACTCTGACCTTTTCTCCCCGGGCTTTGGCTTTTCCAACTGTACTGTTTTCACCCGCAATTCTGGCTGGAAATTTATGTTTCTGGAAAATCCCTCGCTGAGAATTTTCCCTCTTTTTTTCTTCCCTGGGATCTCCACCTGACAGTCTTTTTCCACCTTGGTCTGACAGGCCAGAACTGGCTTTCCGTCTACTTTCACCAGACATTTCCCGCAGCTGCCAGTTCCCCCACAAGGAGCATCTGGAGCAAGATTTGCCTGGATTTCTGCTTCCAGAATTGTCATCCCCAGAGGAACCTCCATACTGATTCCTTCTCTTACAAAATATACTCTTGCCACTGTAATCCCCCATTATTCCCATTTACATTTTCAATGTTCTTCAGATATTATTATGACCGGGTTCGGCCCCGGTCATATTACATGTTCTCATTTGCGCAGACTTTCAATTTTGCACTGATGTTCTTTCGTCTTCTTATCATAGTTAATTCCAACCAGCAGAATACAGCCTTGCTGTAATATGGCGGCAACATATTCGCAACAACTGGTTTCCCGGATTCAGATAATTTCCCAATTCTCACACCCCATTTTCTCATGAATATGGCTTAATCAGTTGTAATTCATTATAGGAGAAAACTAACTTAACGTCAATTTATAAACAAAAACAAAATGAGTATATGAAATAAATTTTTATTTTCATATACTCATTTTGTTTTTTATTCTTTATTCTTTTGAATGTAATTTTGCAAAATCCCCATTGTAAATCCTGCAGTTTTTATACTTATAAAACGGTGCATGAAAAAAATGAACCTTTTCTACCTTTGCCAACAATTCCCCGGAAAGGATTTTTTCTCCACAGGTTAACGTCTCTTCTGCCTTTTCTATCGGAATCAAACAATGTCCACCGCCACAAATATTAAAGCTATTTTTTTTTGCAAAAACTCTTTTTCCTGCCTTTAGCCATTCCCCTAACAATGTCTCGCGATTTTCTGCAGGTGCGCAAATCAGTTCCAGATCGTTCACATTATCACCGGAAAATAATATTTTGTCAGCTTCGTCAAGCAGACATACTGAACCAGCTGTGTGACCTGTCATCTCATATACAATCAACTGTTTATCCCCAAGATCATATACATCTCCGTCTTTCATAAAATGAAACACTGGCTTATTATTGTTTCTAAGTTTTTCAGTAATTTTCAGACTGCCTGGTGCAATAGCACCAGCGCTTTCCATGTTTTTCAGATATCCTTCTCTATCCTCAACCGTAATGTCCAGCGCAGCCTGATAGTCTTTTTCATTAATATAAGCCTCACGAAACTGCCCGCATCCGCCAGCATGATCAACATGTCCATGTGTGATCAATACAATATACGGAGTATCAATTAAAGACTCTATCAGTCCCTTAAAATCGCCAATTCCTGTCCCCGTGTCTATTACTGCAGATAATTTACTTCCTTTCACTATGTACATGGCATCCAGACCACTCTCATCAACATACCATACATTTCTCTTTATTTCATTCACTGTCCAGCACATATTCTATCGCCTTTCTTTTCTTCAAATATTCTTCCAACCTTCTGTAACTTCTTCAGATAGTTCTCAACCTTTTACTGCGCCTTCCGTTACACCTTTAATAATATGTTTCTGGCAAAGTACATAGAAAATAATTACCGGAATAATCGCCATAACTAATGCGGCAGATCCAAGATTCCATTTTTTTGTATACGCACCAAAGAATAAATAAGTACGAAGCGGAAGTGTCTGTGTTCCTCTTCGGTTAATTGTCAAAGATGGAAGCAGATAATCATTCCATAGGGACATTACATTGAGGATTGCAACAGTTACTGCAATTCCCTTAATCAGAGGAAGTACAATCGTGAAAAAAATTCTTGACTGGCTGGCTCCGTCAATAGCAGCTGCCTCTTCCAGTTCCACTGGAACATTTTTTATAAATCCATGAAATAGAATAATTGACATAGACGATCCAAATCCAAGATTTACAAGCATAAGGCCAGGCATATTAATCATATTCAATTTTCCCATTTCTGCCAGCAAAGGAAGCATAACACACTGAAATGGAACGAGCACTGCAACAGAAAAAATTGTAAATATTAGTTTACTCGTTTTCGTTTTATAACGTACCAAGACCCATGCAGCCATTGAACAGCAAATTACATTTGCAACAGTTACCGTACAGGTTACAATCAAAGAGTTCTTAATTGCGTTAAGATAATCCAGTTCTTCAAATGCTGAAATATAGTTATCAAAATTCAAAGTCTTCGGGAGCTGAAGTACACTCATATATATTTCTTTCAAAGATTTAAATGAGTTGATAAATAACAACAAAATAGGAAAAATAAAAAACGCAGCAAGTATGATACAACATATAATAATTGCTGTTTTTGATATCATTTTTTTCCTCTGCATTACATCTCCACCTCCTTAGATTTCGTAAACATTAACTGACTCACTGTAATAAGCGCAACTACCACAAGGAAAATGATTCCCTTGGCCTGCGCCATTCCATACATGTTTCTGGAAAATGCAGTATTACAAATATCCATTGTAAGCATTTCTGTAGATTTTGCAGGTCCTCCACCAGTCAATGTCAAGTTCTGATCATATAGTTTGAAACAATTCGTCAAAGTAAGAAACAGACCAATGGTGAAAGCTGGCATCATCAATGGCAGTTTGATTTTCCAGAAACACTGGAAAGAGCTTGCCCCATCAATTCTTGCAGATTCCAGCAAATTTTCTGGAATATTCTGAATCTGTGCTATATAAATCAGCATCATATACCCACTCATCTGCCATACAACAAGAATAACCATTCCCCAAAATCCAGTAGATTGAGTAGATAGCCAGTCACAGAGCCAGTTTATTCCTAGCATTTCACCAATACTGTCAAATACATCACAAAAAATGAACTGCCATGCAAAACCAACCAAAACACCACCAACCAGGTTTGGCATAAAATAAATACTTCTAAATAAATTTTTTCCCTTGATATTTTGTGTCACCAACATAGCCGTTGCAAATGCAACCACATTTACTGCAATAACTGCTACAATTACAAATTTAAAAGTAAATACAAAGGCATTCTGAAAATAGCTATCATGAAACGCACTAATGTAATTGTCCAGAAAAACGAAATCACAATTCGCATGAATTCCGTCCCAGTCTGTAAAAGAATAGTAAATACCTGTTATTGTAGGAATTACTACTGCAATACAAAACGTAAGTAAACATGGGGCAAGAAAAAGCCAGAATACTTTTTTCGATTTACGCATATCGTTTCCTCCATAAAAGGACAGCCAGAAAGTTTTCCGGCTGTCCTGAAACAATTTCTTCTTTATCTCATTTCTGCCCAGTTTGTCTTGGCTTCTTCGATAACTGTATCCCAGTCCTTATCTCCGGCAATATAGCTCTGAATTCCAGCACCAAACAGATCATACCAACCATCTGGATACCCACCAAATACCAGTGAGAAAGTATTTCCTTCTTTTGCATATGGCTCACACGCAAGGCTGATTACGTTTGCAGATGGAAAATCGTCAAAATTATCCATAGGAACACTGATGTTAGAAGTAACCAGTGCTTTTCCTTCATCAGACATGAAAAGCCAATTCATAAAGTCTTTTGCAGCTGCCTTTTTTGCATCATCCGCGTCTTTATTTACTGCCATATAAGAAGCAATGCCGTAACAGATATTATCCTCATCCACACCCTTCAATGGCATTGGCAGAACACCGATATTATCAAGAAGCTCTGGATCAATTTCTTCAATTACAGGAGCTACCCACTGTCCCATCTGAATGACAGCTGTTCTTCCAATACAGAAGGAGCCACCCATTGCACTGTCGTAATCAACACCAACTAAGGCTTCCGGCTTGTCTGCATCTGGTGAATATTTTACCATTAGATCAATATAATCTTTTAATGCATCTGCATATGTGAAATCAACGGATTTCGCTTCATATGTATCAAATGCAGTTCCAAGCTCTGCCTGAAGAGCCGGATTTGCACCATGGTTTGCAAGGACCCAGGTTTCTGCTGCCGGAAGTGAAACAACGGCTTCAAGATCCGGGAATTCATCTGCAAGATCACCAGCATCAATAGCATCCTGTACTTTTCCAAACGCTGCATCTATATCGTCATAGCTCTTCAACGTAGAACCGTCAATACCGCAAGCATCGAAAACTGCTTTATTATACAAAAGTCCATAGCACACAACACCTGCAGGTAAAGCTACTATTGAATCCCCGATCTTACAGTCATTAATACTGTTCTCATATACATGCTCTACCCATGGCTGATTGCTAAGATCTTCCAGCATGTCTCCAAATGTCTCAAAATCAGATGCACCTTCCAATAAAATGATATCAGGCGCTTGACCACTTGAAATCTCTGCCTTTAACGTAGAACGCCAATCTGTACCGCCACCAACAAGTTCAAGATTAATTTTCACGTTTGGATGAACTTCATTGTAAGCAGCAATTTCTTTCTCATACAGTTCTTTTCCTTCTACAGAAAAACTAAAATAAGTAATTTCAGTATCCTCCAGATCTTGATATTCGTAATCTCCAGATGACTGTCCCTCTGCATATGCTGCTGATGCATTTCCAGCAAACAATCCTGCGGTCATTACCATTGCCAACAAGGTGCTAATCGCTTTCTTCTTCATAAGTAAAACCCTCCTGTTTTTTGATGTCTTTATTATATTCCTTTATACGTTACTTTTCGATTCCAGAAAAATGACATCCTTTACCAATTTTTTTACCTCTTCTTTTTTTCTAAATTCAGTATGTTATAATAAAAATCAAGTAAGACATCCATAAATAGCTTTTACATAGAAAAGAGGTCTTTATGAAAAAGAAAAAAACTTCCCCTGTTAGTATCCGGATAAAATACACACGTTATGTAATCCCTATTTTATTGATCACATTTCTTTCCATAGGGGCAATTGATACAATGTTTTATTTCCATTCTGTACGGGAATCTTCTGCTCATCAGGAGGCAGCCTACACCAGTTCTGCCCTTGCTTCCCTGGAATCCTATTTTGATCAGTTTACCTCTGATTCAAATATTTTCTTTTATAAAAACTCAACCCAGAACGTACTGGTAAATGCTAACAAAGATGATGGACAGGAAACTCAACAACTTTTGCTTAACGATGCTCCATATTATCCTTCCTTAAGTGCTAACTATTCCGACAATATATTTTTCCTCACCAACAGTGGAAAACTGATTTCGGCATCCAGTTACTCCTCAAAATCAGTATCTGGTTTTTCCCACACTTATACAGATGAACTTATGAGGAAAAGCGAAAACTATCATGGGCTTCCTTTTCTTTTCAAAACTCCTGACAATTCAGATAAATTGTATATGTGCCGAAATATTTACCAATGGACTGGCAAAACAGCAACCACAGGAAAAAATTATCTTGGTACCCTAATTGTAGAACCTAAAAGTTTTGTATTTGATAAAATTTTTTCTCTTAACAATAATGTATACCAATTTGTTTTAATTGACAGCGATAATCACATTTTTAGAAATACTACGGAGCTTTCCGTTCAAAATATTTTAAATCTAATACATTCTGAAAGCCTAAGTGCTCAGAATTGTAAATACACCGCAACGCCAATTTCCACTAACATAAACAATCTGAAATTGTTATTGATAACTAACCAATCCCTAGTTTATAAGGATGCACGGCTGTTCATTATCCTGCTGCTTTTTCCATCTATCCTTTCTCTATTTGCAATTATCACTGCAACCAGCTTTATTTCCAGAAGCATTGCAAACGAATTTGGATATTTTATGAAAAAGCTGAATAAAACCAAGGCAATTAACAAGGATGCTTTCATCCATATGGATAGCTCCATTGAATTTGCAGAACTGTCAAACGTATATAACCAGACACTTTCCAGAATCCATACTCTGTCCGAAAAAATTCATGAGCAGGAAATTCTTACAAAAAATATAGAGATTGAAAGTCTTCAGGCACAAATAAACCCTCATTTTCTCTATAATACTTTAAACTGTATTTCCGGTCTGGTAGATATGGACAGAAAAGAAGAATGTCATCATGCACTGAATGCTCTTGCAGACATTGAACGCATGTCCCTAAAGGGCGACCCTTTTAGCACGATTGAAGAAACCTTCTATTATGTAAAAGAATATACTTACATACAGAAACTCCGCTTCGGAGACAATCTGTCTATCTTAATTGATATTCCTCAATCGTTATACCATTACTACATTCCTAAGCTTATCATTCAGCCTCTGATTGAAAATGCAGTTATCCATGGCACTTCGAAAATATCAGGCAAAGGAATAATTGCTATACTAGGAAGTATTAAGGAAGCACACTTTCAGATATGCGTAAAAGACAATGGGCCAGGTTTTTCACAAGATTTTCTTGATAATTTTGATGATAACTCCAAACAAAAACCAGCTACATCTTACGGTCTTTACAATATTGATAAACGGCTGAAGCTCTATTATGGCGAAAAACACGGCTTAATCCTAAGTAATAATGAAAACAATGGTGCATGCATTACCATCCGTCTCCCACTCACTTTAGTTGAAAAACCTATTGAGAAAGCAGGAATTTAAAAATGAAAATCTTACTTGTAGATGATGAAATAATCGCACTTCGGGCAATGGAAAATATAATAAAGCAATCTGAATTTAATTGCCACGCGCTTTTGACTGCCAATAATGTATCTGATGCTTGGACAATTATCCAGACAGAAAAACCAAATATTCTGTTTACAGATATTCAAATGCCATGTGAAAATGGAATCGATCTTCTTCAGAAAATATATGAAACACAATTAAAACTCCTCGTTATTTTTGTATCTGGATATTCTGAATTTTCATATGCACAGGCAGCATTGAAATATGATGCTTTTGATTATCTTCTCAAGCCTTTAAACAGCGAAACTTTTCTTAGCTGTCTAAAAAAAGCTATAAATACTCTACAGGAACAGGAAAATACAGAAAAGCAGAAGGAAATGCTTTCCAAATTTTTCAAAGAAAATCAGACTCTCCTAAAAAAACAGTTTATGGAAACATTGTTGATTAATCCTATTACAAGCTTTTCACCCGAATTGCTCCGGCAATGTATCTCGCTTGGATTAAACCCGGATTTCTTTTACTTAATTGGCATAAAATGTAACACTACAAACCGCATGAATATTCTGCAAAACCAGGAATATTACATTTCCTATTCTTTGTCCAAAAAGATTAATAAAGAATACGAAGGAATTGCATCTTGTTATGTTGGAAATATCGTTTACATTCTGTTGCCCGTTACTGCTGAAAATCCTGCCGCAAGAGCCAGAAATTTTGCCACTTCTTTAGTATGCTATGCCAAAGAAAAGCTTTTTTCTTCTATCACCGTAGGAATCAGTGAACCAGGAAATTCTATTCAACAGTTTCCAAAACTTAACAAACAGATACAGTATTGCTTTTCTTACAAAGCATCTGATGCATGCTCACAGGAAGACAGTATTCTTTTTTTCGCAGAAATAAATGATTACAGTTCTAGCATTATTGAAATCAATGAAATTATTTCCAACCTGATCAATGCAATTCAAACACGCAATCTTTCTGATGCGTTAGAGGTTGGCGATGCCTTCTTCGATTTGATACATAACGAAAATCTTCTTACACAGCAAGATGCTATTAAACTGATAGAATTAAACCTTCATATCCAATTAAAAAATTTTCTGGATGATCCAACTGATAGCAGTTACCTTACTCACCCTATTACCCGCTATTGCCTTGAAAGCCCTTGTGCAGAACATAGCCGGACTGTTTTTTCCAACTGTATTAAAAATATTATTCAAGAACTGTCCAGTGCCACCACACGCAACACCGGAATCATAGTAAACTCAGTCATGGAATATATAAATAAAAATTACGATAAACAAATCGGTCTGAACGATGCCGCTGAGTTTATCAATCGCAACAGTTCTTATGTTTCCAGACTGCTAAAAAAAGAGCTCTCCATGGGCTTTTCCCAATTGCTCACGGAACGGCGCATGGAAGCTGCCAAAGATCTTCTTGCCCACACTACGATGAAGGTATCCGATATTTCGGAAAAAGTTGGGTATACTTCAACCAAATATTTCAATCAGGTTTTCTATAATAATTTTCAGATGACACCTACAGATTACCGTTTTGTTATGAATCAGTTATAATAGATACCATAAATCTTCCAAATTATACGCAAGTATTAACTATTCAGTTTTTCTGATTATGCGCAGATTTTTATAACTATTATTTATGCTTTTTCTTGTAATACGTAAACAGAAAAAAGCTCCATGGATTCAAATCTCCATGAAGCTTCTTTCTCTTACAAAATATACCTTCGCCGCTATGCTAATCCGCTTTAACCTTTCTACAAAAAACAATCCCCACAAGCAACAATACCGGAAAGATAGTACCTGCCAGAATTCCCATCTTCAGATTGTCTCCCAATGCTCCTGATATCATTCCCACCAGCGTCGGACCGCCTGCACAGCCCAGATCTCCGCCCAAGGCCAATAAAGCAAACAGGGCTGTTCCACCTTTTGGCAAAGCAGCGGAAGCCTTACTAAACGTTCCGGGCCACATGATTCCAACAGATAATCCACAAACAGCACAGGCTACCAGACTAAGCTGCGGAAGTTCGAAAAGGGAAATTCCCAGATAAGACAATATACACAGAATACTGCTATAAATCATAAAATGGTCTAAACGAATACGGTCTCCATACTTCCCATAGAACAATCTTGACAATCCCATCAGAATCGCAAACGCCATAGGTCCTGCCAGATCCCCTGCTGTTTTGGAAATACTAAGACCTTTTTCAGCAAATGTAGATGCCCATTGGCTTACTGCCTGTTCACTTGCCCCAGCACAGATCATCATCACCAGTAAGATCCAGAATATTTTCATCCGCAGCAATTCCTTTAAGCCCAGTCCGGCTTCACCATCCTCGATCAATGGTGCAATAGGCACTTTCGCAAAAGCAAAAGCGTTCCCAATTGGAATCAAAGCCCAGATAACAGCTAATATTTTCCAATGCTCTATTCCCACCACACTGAAAAAAACGGTTGATATCAGCACAACTCCTGCATGGCCCCAACAATAAAAAGAATGAAGCATACTCATTGCTTTTTCTTTGTTGTCCGAAGGACACGCTTCCACCACCGGACTGACAAGAACTTCCAGAAGTCCTCCACCAATGGCATAAATCATTACAGAAATCAATATTCCAACAAATGGCACTGGTAAAAGCTCCGGTAAAATCGTAAGAAGGATCAGTCCCGCAGCTGATAAAATATGTGCCAGCAACATGGAAGCACGGTATCCTATTTTATCTACGAATCCCACTGAAAGAAGGTCCACCAATAACTGTATTCCAAAATTAAATGTTACCAGCAATGTGATCTGATTCAGCGGAACATCATAGGTTCTCTGAAACATTAGAAACAACAATGGTACAAAATTATTTACCACTGCCTGAACAATATAGCCTACGAAACAGGCTGTAATCGTTTTATTGTATTGGTTTTTCATTTAACCACCCCTGCAATTTATCTTTTGCATGCATTTTCTTAAATATCGTCTTTTTTCATTATAGAAGATGTCATCTGATTTGAAAATACTTTTCACAATGCATTTAAAAAACTTCTATTTTTTCAAAGCTTTTAAAATCTGTTTTAAAAACTTTTTCTTCCTGCTTTTATAGCAAAAAAATCCGGCACCGGACTAACTGTCCGCATGCCAGATTTTTTAATTAATTCTTCTCCACAAACTGTCTCACGAAGTCCTCATACCCGCAGGGTTTTCCCCAGAAGTATCCCTGTCCGAATTCTGGCGCAAGCAGTTTGATCTTCGCCCATTCTTCCTCATTTTCCACGCCCTCGATGCAAAGCTTCAGACCAAGGTTATGGATCATGGTACAGAACTGCTTCAGCAGATAATACTCTTTTTCGTCTGCCACAGCACTTGCTGTGAAAGAACGGTCTATTTTGATGATTTCCGGATTCAACTCGCTGAGATAATGGAAATTGGAATAACCGGTTCCGAAATCATCCAGTGCCAGCTTGATTCCCATCCGCTTCATCTCGGTCAGGAAGTGCTTCTCGTTTATGTTGGTTTCAAGCAGATCGCTTTCCGTCAGCTCAATATTGATCGCATCTGTTGGAAGTCCTGCTTTTTCCAGTTCTGCAGTGATGTCCAGGATCACATCAGACTTGGCAGCCTGTACCTGGGAAATATTGATGTTTACCTTAAATCCGGAAATTTTCTCACGGATCTTACTACATTTATTCATAGCCTCCCGCATCATCCAGCGGCCAGCCGGAATGATCAGGCCTGTTTCCTCCAGAATAGGGATAAACTCTACCGGAGAAACCATTCCAAGCTTTTCCGAGGTATATCTCATCAATGCTTCTGCTCCGCAAAGCTTTCCATCTGTAAATTCAAACACCGGCTGATAAAACGCCTGAAAGCCTTTACATCCAGCGCTTACTGACTCCCTCAGTTCCTGTGTCAGCTCTCGTTTCCGCAAAAATCTCTGATAATCTTTTTCATCAAATACATAACAACAGTTCCTTCCACGCTTCTTCGCCTCATTCAGGGAAAAATCCGTCAGTTTCATAAGTTCTGAATAGGAAAGCTCCCTGGAATCATGAAGGGGCAAAACACCTCCCGAAACAGTGAACATAACATCAAAATCATTGTCCTCAATAAAACCGTCAATCGCTTCCCTGATTCTGGTATATAGCTTTTCCATTTCCATAACGTTATTAGAGGAAACGTCCAGTATCATAAACTCATCCGCAAGCAATTTATAAATTTTCTGATCTGCGGACAGACAGCTGGAAATACATGCTGCTGTTTCCCTCAGAACAAAGTCCCCGTACTCCTGACCGGAGTTTTCGTTGATTTCTTTGAAATGATCGATTCCAACACGCAGCAGGCAGCCTTTCTGCCAGTCTGGTACCGGCTGTTCTATATATTCCCGGAATCCTGTTTCTCCCAGAAGACCACTTACATTATCAGCTTTTTGTTTCGCACCGATCTCATTTACACAACCAATCATATAAATTGGTTTTTTTTCATCATCGCGTACCACATAGCCCTTGCAGTTGATCCAGACTGGCATTTTTTTCAGGTCCATCCAGCGGTACTCCATGCTGTGAAGACAACGGTCTGTATTGATCAGATCATCAAATTCCGCTCTCAGATCCGCATAATCCGGGCCATATACAAACTGTCTGTGGTATTCCATTACCTTGTGGAACGCGTTTTTCGGAATGCAGAAACGCTCCAGAGCCTGGGGTGCAATATAATAGAAATCCGTTCTGAAATCAATGATATAGGGATAATTATCTGTGGTCGGGCTGATCAGGTCAATGATCCTGCACAGCTCATCCAAAGACATATCCTGGTATTTCTGCTCATGAAGGATTACTTCGTCAATTATATCTTCTGCGGGACGCTTTTCCATATAGGAAAGGGAGCTCTCATTTTCCGTTGACCGCACCACTTTTTTCCGTCGCTTCTGGCGGTACAGCATGGTATCACTTCGTCTCACAATATCCTTAAAATCAATATCCGTATCCGGGATATAATAAGCATACCCAGTGGAAACGCTTAACGGATAGCTGAGTGTCTGGGCTGTTTCCTCAAGAATGCGCTCTAACGAGCTTATGCACGCAGGAATCTGGTCTTTTTCCTCACTGTGATAAACATACGCAAACTCATCCCCTCCGATACGGAAACAGCTGGTCTCATTCTTAAACGCTCTTCTGATACACTGATAGCAAAGCTTCAGGGCCTCATCCCCTTTCGCATGGCCATAATTATCATTGATTACCTTCAGATTATCAAGATCAAACAATACCACACCTGTGGTCTGAAGCTCAATCTCCTGTTCATCCAGGTATTTGATCATGTTCTCGTAAGCATTCCGGTTCATAGCCTCCGTAAGCATATCCATGTTCGCCATTTTCTGCAGATAAACCAGCTTCTGCTTCTGAATATACTGGTCATAATAACGATACACCTGAATCCAGATCAGCATGATAATAAACAGCATGGTTCCGATTGGCAAAAATATGGATGTAGTCTGGAATTTCCGGACATAATAAAGAATAAGCTCCAGTACGCCAAACAGCATAATGCTATACATGGGATATTTAAATTCCCTGGCACTTTCATTTTCCAGCTTTCCGGCTTCATAATGAATGATCACAATCATATAGATAACATTTGCGATCAGCAGAATATGGGTTACAAAAAGGATCTGGAAAATATCCACGATTCCCAGACACTGGAGCAGCATATCTGCCGCCATATTGGTCAGGTAAAGCATTGCCAGATATAATGCACCTCTTCGGTATTTGCTTTTGCAAATGTCGTACAACAGGAAATTAAAAGGCACCGGAAACAGGAAAAAGCTGAAGAAATCCACAAAATACAAGGTTCTTCCATCCGGTATCACAAACTGTAGGAAACCACACTGTCCTAAAGTCCAGATTGCAACCAGCATGGAAAAGATTCCAAGGTTCAAGAACATCTCGATTTTTGCTTCTGTTTTTTCTTTATTTCGTTTGCGCACCGCCGTAAAATAAAGGATCAGACTGATTACACCCATAAACAAAATGCCACAGCTGATAATCAGGATTGCAAGGCTGTCTGTGAGAATCTTCAGAATACAGTCTCCCCTGGTTCCATACACAATACTGTCCAAATTTCCAGTGAAATCATCATAGACCGGAATGATTCGGATTTCCAGGCTTTTACCTGCACTGTTTCCAGGAATGTCTACGATATGCCAGCAGCTTCCCGGAGATTTCATAAATTTAGGTGCACTTTCTTCCTCACCATACTGGTAGATCATTTTTCCATCCAGCCAGACTTCCGCAATGGTATGGGTTGTTTTAAATAATATGGATTTTGGAACATCAAATTCCGCAGGAAGCGAAATGCTTTCTGTGGTAACTTCCTCCTCATTAAGTTCTCTGGTCGCAAACCTGACTGTGTTATCCCAGAATAATTTTTCCTTCGCTGTACTCTGGCTGAATATCCATCCACTGAAACAAATGGCAAACACTCCAAACGCAACCAATGATATCCATAGTCTCTTCTCGATTTTCATGGTACTCCTCTGTTTGTAAATAATGCTTGATAACTACACTTACGCAAATATAATTAGCATAGCAAAAAAACATTGTATTTTCAAGGCTTCAGAGGTTTTTTTACAGGTTTTCAGAAGAAAAACAGGCGCATCTGGAAAACTCAATTTCCAGACAAGCCTGTCTCCATTTTACAATTTCTTACACAATTTTAAATTGTATGATCTATTCTTCAGTTCAGATATAAGTATTATAATTTTTCATCCAGATACGCTTTCAGTATTCCCAGGTTTTCATCACTGTACAGCTGGTCTGCCGCATGCTTGAAATTATGGAAAAGCCTGTACTCCACCTTGTCTGCTCCGATCTGCTCAGTCATCAGCTCATTCAGTCGCTCAGACTGTAGATACGGAACGCTCAAATCTGCATCCCCATGCCAGATCAGCACATTCGGGCTGTTTTCCGGGGTAAAGTTCTTTTTGACATAATACAATGGGCTATAAGCATCCTTTTCTTCCTGGGTAAGGGTATTTACGTCCTTGCGCATCCAGTAGGATTCTACATCATTAAATCCAGTGTCCTTAATAGCATCGGTCAGCCACAGGCCGGAAGCCCACTGGACAATCTTCGGGATCTTCAGTTCCTTATAATCTGCTGCCTGTGTTCCAAATTCCATGCATCCATAATAATCCAGAATTACCTGTACCTGGCTGGAAACCGGGTTCTTCTCGTCTTCTCCGATAAACGGCACACTGTTAAATTCATCGTCGTTGGACGCACCGCAGATTACAGAAAGATAACCGCCTGCGGATTCTCCCCAGATAGCAAAGCGTTCCGGATCGTAGCCATATTCCTCTGCGTTGGCACGAAGGAACCGGATCGCAGATTTTACATCTTCCACCCCTGCCGGGAATGCAGCTTCCTGGGCAAGACGGTAATTGATAGATGCACATGCATATCCATGATCCCGGAAATAGCGGTACATCAGCTGCGCCTGACGTGACTGGCTGTCATTGAATACGAAGCCGCCACCATGTACCAATACGATAAGTGGCATTGGCTTATCACTTTCTGGCACATATAAGTCCAAATAATCATTTTCGGATACTTCTGAATACTGGAGTTTTTCGTAGGATTTTCCTCCTGCCCATTCTGTGGAATCATCTAATTTAACCGCCGGATCATACACATTGTGGAAAACCACACGTACAGCCTCGTGATTGTAGCCAAGTATTCCTGCTACGGCGGCAAGACAGATGCCGCCGATGATAAGACCTTTTTTCTTCATTTGGTACGCCTCTTTCTACTTTTATTACTCATTCAGATTTGCTATTTAATGTGTTGAGAAATCGCGATTCTAACCAGTTGTCGATAACCAGCGATTTGGCAATGTATATTCACGTAGCCGTGCATTTCAGGAGCGGTTTTAGTGTAGCTGAAATCCGATGCTTACGTAGACTTGGCGCGAGAGCTCTCCCGAGCGTCTTAGTCGAAGTTAGTAGCTAGTTCGGCGGAACGTTGCTCCGCACGGCGGTGAATATACATTGCCAGACCGCGTCCGGTAATCGACATCCAGCACATTAAATAGCAATTATACGCTTTATTTACATGGAATTTCAACTACATAGGACCGCGTCTCATCCGTCACAGTCACCTTCACCGGCCCGTTTCCATCCGCCCGAACAACCGCCATGGCCTCACCATAGTAAGTTGCCACTGTATCGTCTGTGTAATTTCCTTTCACATAAGGAGCCGGGCTGCCCAGACCTTTCAGAATTCCGTTCTCAACACTTACTTTCAGATTATGCTTCTCCATCGGCTTCCAGATACCCTTGCTGTCAGTGTACTGTAACTGGACAAAAGCAAGACCTTCCGGTTCCACGGATTTTTCTTCTGGTCTTACCTGAAGAATGGTATCACTGCCTGCAGTCTGAAGAGAATAACGGTTGATTTCTTTTCCATTTTCGTCATAAGAAACAGCTGTGATCTCGCCATCCTGATAAGTGGTATTGAAGTTTGCCCGGCACTTTTTCACAGCCTTTCTGCCGATGCTCTTGCCGTTAATAAACAGCTCTACCTGGGCGGCTCTTGCATAAACCTCTACCTTCGCCGGTTCGCCATTGCACCCTCTCCAGGCCCAGCTTTCCAGAGCTTTTGTAAGCTGCCAGCCAGTAAGACGAAGCTTTTCTTTCTGATAAACAGGGTCTACTGCGATAAACGGACCTGTCTCTCTTTCGAACGCTACCCTTGTGTAGGCAGCCTCTGCACGAGGTTTTCCATTCAAGTCGATTCTACCGTTTCCACCGGTCATTCTGGTGGATGGATCTTCAAATTTATAATCGGAGTATTCGGCTGCGCCATCTCCAACTTCACCGATATAATCCCAGCCAGCCCAGACGAAATCACCGATAATACGTGGATTTTTCTTGGCAATCTCCCAGAAACTGTATGCATCCTTGCAGAAGGTTTCACTTCCAAGGATCAGACGATTGGGATATTTTTTCAGGTCATGTTTGTAGCGGAAAATACCGTAATTGTAACCTGCAATATCCATGTTTGCGTAGGCATCCTTTGTCTTCAGATCGCATGGGTAAAGGGTGGCTCCGCATTTCATGAAATAGTCTCCCACCAGGCAGGCAAGGGTATTGTAGAACTCACTTCCTACTGGTTTTTTCTTCTTTGCAGGTTTCGCATTAACACCCTGTGTATTTTCTTCATTCGCGCTGTTTTTTCCACTTCCGGCATTCTTTTTCTCTGCCTGTGCTGCATTTTTCTCTGCATTTCCAGCACTCTTCTCTGCCTTGTCATCACTGTAAACGCCCAGTCCGATAGAACTTAAGAAGTTAAAGAAAATATTGATTCCGCAGGTAACCGGACGGGTGGAATCCAGGCTGTGAAGATGCTCTGTCATATCCTTTGTAAGGGCGATTCCCTTCTTCTGGGCAGTCTCTGCAACCTCATTTCCGGTAGAATACATGATCACACTTGGATGGTTATAATCCTTATCTACCATGTCTTTTAAGTCTTCTCTCCACCAGTCAGCAAGCTGTCCTGCATAATCATACTTGGTCTTATGGATATACCACACATCCACATACTCATCCATCATCAGCATACCCACACGGTCACAGGCATCCAGAAGTGCCTTGGAACATGGGTAATGAGCTGAACGGACTGCATTGTATCCATTTTCTTTGAAAATACGCATTTTACGTTCTTCTGCTTCCGGATAAGTGCAGGCTCCAAGCACGCCATTGTCATGGTGGAAGCATGCTCCGCGGAGAATCACACGCTTTCCATTGATGGTCATTCCCACCTGTGGGTTCCAGACTAATTCACGGATTCCAAAGGTTTCCGTTACTTCATCATCACTGAAAGTTGCTTTACAGGTATAAAGATTTGGATGCTCAGTGTCCCAGAGTTTTGCGTTTGGAACATCCAGCTGGAAGATTGCCTGGTCTTCTGCACTCTCACCAATCGCAGTCAGCACCTTGCTTCCTTCAAATTCAATTTTCAGAGAAACCTCCCCTGGCATGGAAGTCTTCACCACAACCTCAATTCTCGCAGGATCATAGCTTAAGGTCCGAATTTTCACGCCATTTACTGGGATATATTTTTCCCCGCCAACATGCAGATAAGCCGGACGGTAGATTCCGGTTCCCGGATACCAACGGCTGTTTGGCTGGTCTGCATTATGAGCAATTACCTTGATTTCGTTCTCTTCCCCACACTTAAAAAATCCATCTGTATTCACATAGAAATTTGTGTATCCATATGGACGGTACGCAGCCTTTTTTCCATTTATGTAAACCTCTCCATTATGGTAAACGCCTTCAAATTCAATAAGAACTTTCTTATCTTTGTACTCCTCTGGCACAAAGAAATTCTTAGTATATTCATAGTCACCGCCAATGTACCATCCAATATTGCCCTCACCGGTACTCTCCTGGGTACGTGGCTCGCTAAGCATGGCATCATGTGGCAAAGTCACCGGATAGGCTTTCTCCTCACGGGTAAGACACTTGCACATCCAGCCTTTATTAAAATCAATTTTCTGCATAAGGTAAACTGCTCCTTTCGTATTCTCACAGACTTCTCCAATCTTAATCTGCGTATAGTGTAACTTATTTTGAAGCAACTGGGGAAAGAACGACGTGAACAGTCTTTTTTTTGACGTTAACGACAAAATACATTTTCAGTCTTAATTTTTATTTGTCATTCTATACAAATAGCATTTGTTCTTTTTATGCAAAATGTACACCAAAAAAAATTTTCCCCACAAATAAAACAGCTCACAGGTTCCGCCAATAAAAAGCAAAACCTATGAGCCATTTTTCAGATTTTATTCGGAAATAATTACGATATTTTTTCTTTTCCTATATTTCTTTACCAGAACAATTTCCAGAATGAGCAGAAGTACTGCAACTGCCACATCCACACCGATCATAATCTTTATCCAAAGTGCCATTGTTACGGTTGCATCCTCTGCATATGCATTGCTGTTTACAACTGTATACATAATATTCTTACAGGCAGTTCTCATATACTGGACTGCTGACGGATTTGAAGTATCCGAAACAAAGTTTGTTCCAACATCAAAGGTTGAAAGGCAACAGGAGCCGCCAGTTGCAATAACCTGATCCGCATTCATGTTAAATGCTCCTGCGAAATAATCAGTTTCTACAAAACCTTTGAAGCCCCATTCATCGCGAAGAAGCGTGGTCTGAAGGTCATAATTACCACCTGCCCATACATTTCCAATGTAATTGAAGGAAGACATTGCAGCTGTAACATCGCTATTTTTCACACAAATCTCGAACGGTTTCAGATAAAGTTCACGCATTGCCTGCTCGTTAGACCAGGTACAGATCATGATCCAGCGATTTGTTTCCTGCTCGTTCATTGCAAAATGTTTCATATATGCGTAAACACCATTCTCTGCTGCTCCATTTACAGCCTGCGCAGACATGGTTCCTGCAAGTACCGGATCCTCAGAAGGATATTCATAGGTACGTCCGCCGAAAGCACTTCTGTGAAGGTTCATAGACGGTGCGTACCATCCGGAGCAGCCAAGCTCAGTTGCCATTTTCCCCATATCATAGCCATATGTATGTGCCAGTTCTTTGTTCCAGGTGCAGGCGATCATAACGTTAGACGGAAATCCAACAGAGCCGGCACCTGTAAAGTTATTGCTTACCGCCGATGGTCCATCGCAGTCAACAGTAGCTACTTTATCCACACTTTTTGCCTCTGCGGTCTGGAAACCAGCATGTGCGATCATATCCTGCATTTCATCAATTGTAAGCTGATCCAGCAGCGTTTCCCAGCGCTCATCATCATAATCCGCACCACGGAGTTCTGCCAGCTTCATTCCATTATCCGCACCTGTTACTGGCATTTTGGCATCCGGAATCTCCGGCATTTCGTAATTGGAAGTAACAATAAATCCTTCTTTTAAATCCTCTGGCATGGACATGCTGGCCGGTGCAGCTGTTGTCTCAGCGTAATTTTTGAATCCATCTGCACGAGACAGATACGTGAGATGTCCATCTGCATAACCAAACTGATTTACTGCTGCAGTCTGATCTGTAGAACGAGGATTTGTCTCGTCATAAATAACGTCATCCTTTACTGTATAGGTCACAGAATTAATTACATTATGGGAATCGCTGTTAATACTGATCTCATAATCTCCTGCTTCCAATACATAGCAGCCATTTTCCAGATAGTCATAAGAAGCCATATCTTCTGCTGTAAAAGTCACAGTTACAGTCTGTGATTCGCCAGGATTCAGCTCATCTGTTTTTTCATATCCGATCAGATTTGCAGTTGATTTTTCAATTCCACCATTGGTGTATGGCGGATTATAATAAACCTCTACCACATCCTTACCAGCTGTATCTCCTGTATTGGTTACCTTTACATTGAGAGTAATATTACCATCTTCCATACTGGTGGATTCCAGTTCCTGGGTAAAATCAGTATAACTCAAGCCATATCCAAAAGGATATTTTACTACCTTATCATAGTTAAGAAATCCTTCTGTAGCTGCGGTCTCATAGAACCGGTATCCAACATAGATTCCTTCCACATAATTTACAAATGTCGGTACACAACCACCAACATATGGGTCACTTTCATCAATTTTGAACTCTTCCATATTGTCATACTGGAAATCTCCAAAATTATTCCATGTAGGTGTTTCTGTTAAATCATATAAAAATGTATCAGAAGTTTTTCCAGATGGGTTTACCTCACCACTGATTATTTTTCCCAGACTGTCAAATCCTGTCTGTCCTGGACCAGCACACCAGAGTACACCTTCAATCTGTGGATAGTCCTCTACAAATCCCAGTTCAAAAGTAGAAAGTCCATCATAAACCAGAATTACATGTTCGAAATTTTCACATACCAGATCGATCATATTTTTCTCAGTCTGGCTAAGCTCCAGATAATGCTGCCCCTCTTCAAAATCATTATAAGAATCAGAATTATTTGTGTAAGAAACCTTAGACATATCTGTAGGAAGATCGCTGCCTTCACCGCCCCATCTTGCAATCGTTACAATGGCAGTATCAGAAAATTCTTTCGCATTTTCAATCAGTTCATCAGAATAATCTTCCGCAGGAACCTCTGGTAGAGACCAGTCAGTTCCATAATTTGCACGCTCTTTTCCATAGCCGGTATACAGCTCTGTCAACTCGCTGTTCAGCTTAAAGCCTGCATTTTCAAGACCTTCCAGCATGGTTACACGATCATACAGATCATTTAACGCACCTGCTCCGGAACCACCATAAATAGGATTTACACTTGCCCAGCCAAAGACGTTAATGTTTTTTTTATCCTTTAATGGCAGAATCCCATCGTTTTCCAGAAGTACTGTTCCCTCTGCTGCAATCGTTCTGCAGTCTTCATTTGACTGCTCTGTTGTCTCATCAGAAACAGTTTCTGCAGCCTGGGTACTCAGTGTAAGTAAGGTAGACATAGGTCCTGCACAGATCAGGTTTGCAACGATCGCAATACCAAGGATCATTGCCAGGATAGCATTTCCCCTCACAAGCTTTCTTTTTGGAAGCTCCAGTTTTCTGCACAAAACCGCAGCCACGATACCAATTACCAGAATCACGGCAATTGTAATGATGTAGGGTTTGCACATATTGAGGACACTGATTACGTCACTCATGTTTAATTTGATCATTTTATATTTTCCTCCTCCTTTGAGATAGCCAGATCTTAGCACAAAAAATTCCCTTTTCCTGATTTTGGTACCAGTTGTTAAAATAGAGTACCAATTGCAGAAAAAACTGTGTTATACTTTGCTATAATAACGTTAGAAGCCAAATAACATTTTTCTGATTTTATTAATAATTCCAAGGAGGAAACCATGTACCAGGCAGCTATCGTAGAAGATGAATGTGAAATTCTGTCCTATCTGAAAAATACATTGATTAATTCATTTAATAAACGTCATGTTTCTATTGCATTTGACAGTTTTTCCTCTGGAGAAGATTTTTTACATACCTATAATGGACATTATCACTACGATGTTATTTTTCTGGATATTGAAATGCCCGGAATTGACGGCATTCAGGTGTGCCGTAAAATACGACAGCAATCCCCTGATACTCTTGTTATTTTTATTTCAAACAAAGAGGAACTTGTTTTTCAGACATTCGAGGTACAACCATTCCGCTTCATTCGGAAAAGTGAATATCAGAAGCTTTTACCTGCACTTGCAGATGCAGTTACGCAAAAACTTGGTGAACAGACTAAACACTCTATTTTCATTACAGAGCCAGGCTCTGGTGATATTTTTTCCTTTGACATCCGCATGATTCTTTATATTGAGGCCCAGCGAAAAAATTGTCTGATCGTAACTGCAAGTGGTACCTCCACCGTCCAATGCAAAATTTCAGATATGGAAGAAAGCCTTATTGCTCATGGTTTTATTAAAATCCACCGCAGCTATCTTGTAAACTGCCGACATATTTTCTATATAGGAAAGACTTCCCTTCAGCTCACAAACGGGCAGGAATTACCCGTCAGTCGTGGAAAAGTTGAAGAAGTAAAGGAAGGCTTTAGGAGGTTTTATGTTTAATTCTATTTACCAGCTTTATCAGACATTAGATTCCTTTGTTATTTTTTCATTTCTTTCCTATACTTTGCTGATACTCTGCGGTTTCAAAGAAATTTTTCGCAATATTCACTGTAATCACATAGTTTTTTCTATACTGTATATCCTTTTTTCCATACTTCCATACATTGCTGTCCGCTTGGGACTCTCTTTTATTTACCTAAATTTCACCAGTGCCGAACGGACTCCTTATTGGTTTTATTTTGTATGCGTTATCTTTATCTCCGTTATCTGTGCTCATATTTTCCTGGCAGGTACTCTTTTTTCAAAATTGGTATACGTTCTGTATTTTATGACATTCACCCAGTTGTACAAAATGGTATGTTCTCCTCTTTACAGCAGGGAATTTACCATGGAACCGAATTTATACCGTACTCTTGATATGGTTACAACACTCATTTTATATATTTTACTTTTTCTTTTGTCCAGATTATTCCGAAAAGTCAGATTTTCCACTCCTTTTCCCATGTCACGTTTTAAAGGAGCACTTATTCTCTACTTTCCTATTGGATTTTTACTTTTTTTCGGGATTTCTTCTAATAGCGAAGCCACTTATTCCGTACAGCAGATTGCCATACTTTCCGGTATCCTGCTTACCAATCTCCCCATCATATACTATTTTCTCGCCACTATTATCCGTTCTTACGAAGACCAGCGCAGACTGGATGATGCCCTGACCCAGACCCGTACACAGTTAGCCCGTTACCGTTATTCACTGGAAATTCAGGAGCAGGTGAAAAAAGAGCGCCATGAACTGAAAAATAATTATTTTTACATCCAGACGCTCCTTGCCGATAAGAAATATGAACAGCTCGATGCCTATATTTCCCAAGCTATTGGTGAAAAAATGAGCAAACTTACAGATATCCAGACTGGCAATACCTTAATCGACTATCTGCTTAACAGGAAAATACAGGAAGCACAAAAATATCATATCAAAACCTACACGGAAATCATTATTCCAGACCAGCTTTCCATTAATGAAGAAGTACTATGCACAATTCTTCTGAATCTTCTGGATAATGCCATTGAAGCCAGTAAAACAGAGTCTGAACCAGATATCCAGATTATCATTAAGTGTGTTCAGAACTATCTGCTCTGTAAAATAAGCAATAAGATCGGGCACAATGTTCTCGCCGAAAATCCGGAACTTTCCACCACCAAGGAAGACGTTCCCAATCATGGTCTGGGAATAAAAATAGTCCGTTCTGCTGTAGAAAATCAGAATGGTGTATTGAATTTTGAATATGAAAAGGGATATTTTACTGCAAGTGTAATGCTCCCGTTTAGTCAGCCGGTATAACAGTTTTGCAAGCATAAATTACACACTCATTGTTGACACATTTCCACCCAAAACTTATACTTGAAGAAACACCAATTTTCTAAAAAACACGGAGGAATCATATGGACTATCAAACACTACCAGATGAAAATGGCTGTATCATAGAAGATGGAATTCTGAAAGAGGTCAAAAAAATATATCTCCATACCAAACCAGCACGTTATGCTGATATTATCATCACCGAAGGAGTTAAGGTGATTCCCAGCAATGTCACCCTTACAGGTTGTGCGTGGGTTAAGTCATCAAGAAACATCCATCTTCCAGAATCTCTGGAACGCTTTGAGTGTTCCCCATCCGACTTTGACAAAACAAAAAGTACAAGCACAACCAGAGATACAAAGATCAATCTCCCATTCAGATATTTGCAGACTTCCAGTCCTCTTCCTGCTAATACACTGTTCTTCCTGCGGAATTTCTGGTCCGAGGCTGCAAATCTAAAGGATTACGCTGCCTTATACCTGTTTCAGAATTCTAAATTTCTGGTCAGCTACTGCCGCATGAAGTTAACCGCTGAGCCAGACCAGGCAGTGAAATATTTTATTGAACTTCTTCAAAACGAAGGGAAGGCAGCTCATTTCCAAAAAGCCGCAAACTTCGTATTATTTTATAAGAGTGTAGTCACTGACGCTACCCGTACACAGCTTAAAGATCTGGCAAAAGAGAAAAAAGCGAAAAAAGCAGTGGAGATCCTTGAAGAATTAGAACTGTCTATTTCAGAACCTATTGATTCCAATGTCCCATTCCAGTACTTCTGGCTGGATTGCACTGGACGCAGAATTTATAAATACTATGGCGAAACTTTTCTTGCTTTCCTGGACAAAGATCTTACCCTTTGTGCCAGAAACTTAAACACAAATGAAGAATTAAACAGTCTTCCGTTTTTTATAGATTCAGCCAATCCGGCTAATGGAAAATGGCCATACTATCATTTTGAAACAACAAAAAAACAGGTAGCAGACTATATCCAGAAAGAGTCTACTTCTTTTTCAGACATCTTCCATTCTGAAAAATGCTGGAAGAATCCGCAGGACTGGATAGATGATGTGATAGAACAGCCAATATGCAATATCCTGGCAAAACATATCGTCTGGATTCAGGAAGATACCACTTTCACATTGTCACCAAACCAAACCTGTTTTCTTGACAGCGACGGGAAAAATTATGATCTGCGAAAAAATCTTCCGGTTGGCATTGCTGCTGCCAAGGACGTAGACGCGGATACGATCACCGCATGGGGGAACTATTTTACCGATTATGACTTAGAACCACTGTTTAAGCAGTTTTAAGGAATACTCAGTTATCCCGTCTACAACACTTAGCCAATAAAAGCAGCCTGGATAGATACTGTTGCATACAATTGTAATACACGGGTTCTATTCCAGACTGCTTTTTCAATTTTTTAATTTACTGTCACGATCACTCTCTGATAAGCTATCGGATTCGTTCCTCCGCCATCTACACCTTCCATAATGATATGAATGGTATCTCCTGCTTTTGCGTCCTCAGGGATTATGAAAGAAGCGTTCTCCTGGTTTTCCCCGGATGTTGTCACTTCGATTGCAACAGGATTTCCATCCTCATCCTCAGCTTCCTCATAGGTATCTCCGTATGGATAATGATACCAGCGGAAGGTTGTGGTATCTCCATCTGGATCCTCAGCAGTTCCATTAAGTGTGATTTCTTCTCCGGCAGTTGCAGTCAAGTCGGTTCCTTCTGTTACGGAAACTGTTGGCAGATGATTTGCATTCTCATATTTATCTGTTACACACCATTTTGCCCTCATGGCAAAGTCACTCTGGATTGCAGCAATCCATGGGGCAATTCCTTTTTCATTTCCTTTTGCAGCCTGATACAGACGAACATCCGGATTCTCATCATTTTCTTTCAGAGCATATCTTCCATCCCAACCGCCATAAGAAAGATCTTCCAGACTACGCAGTCCGTTTGGAATGGTAACAAACCATGCCGGGGAATCTCCCTCTGAAAGGAAATCATACTGCTCATAGGCATGTCCTACCCAGAGAGTATCGTCTCCAAGAAGTGCCTCGTTGGTGCCATACTGATCTGTGTCAGCTTCTCCTTCCAGATAAGTTCCATCTCCCCATGTCACATATTTGTCCATCAGGGCGCCAAGATTTTGTTCAATATTTTCTTTCATCCAGGCACTGCTCATTTTTTCCCTGGATTCGTCGGAAAGTTCTTCCAGAGTTGCCCATCTGTAGCCGTATGCAAGAGTAGAACCAGAGACATCTACCATGCGCATAGATGGCCAGTTTGGCTGAATATAATTCAGGTAACAATCATCCTGCATTCCCCATGCAAAAAGGATCACTTTTTCACAAATACGGTTATAAAGGTCTTCCCAGCCTTCCTGATCTTTGTATTCCTCTTCAATCGACATAAGCGCTCTGGCCACTGTATTGGCACCACCGCCTACTTCAATATAAAGAGGCCTGTCATCTTCAGCCAGAATCCGCTCTTTTACCAGTTCAGAACCTTCTGTCTCTTCAGAAGTATCACTGACATTTTTAATATTTCCGACCTTTGTTATGGCGCGAAGATCATCCGGTGAAGGATAATTCTCATCATGCACTTTCAGATTATCATACACCTGGGCATATGCATCCAGAAATTCAGACATCCAGTCCGTTCCCATCCATCTTAAAGCCTCCGTGGTATCATCTCCGCTGTAATGCAACTTGGAACTGGTCTGTACAATTCCTTCCAGATCAATATCATTGGAATAAAGCAAGGTGTGAATCAGAGTGTTCATATCATCCACTTCACCGTCCTGGGTAACCAGAAGACGAGGTTTTCCTTCTGTTTTTGGAAGGGCGGTTGTGGAATCAGCCGCATAAGCTGATACAGACAAACTCATAGTTCCGATAAGTACTCCCATTAGAGCTGATAACCATTTTTTCTTGTGCATAATAGCCTCCTGATTTCCTTTATATAATTCATGACGTTATTAAATAACAAAATCGGGGACTATTCATTATGCCCCCGGTTGTCTATTTCTCTTACATTATCACATAATAAAAATTTCAGGCTGTCCAATTATGACTTAATTTCTGTCTAAAAATGACTTTTTGTAACTGTTCAGAGCCAAACGGATTTTGTACAAAAAAACATTTGGATCTTTCGCCTGTTACTTCTCCTGTTCTTCCAGCCAGCTTTCCAGCTGGCGTCTGTTTTCCCCTATAATTTTGGCCATTCCAGCTTCCTGCAAAGCCTCCAGAAACTGATTCAGCGTCTCGTCTGCATCCTCACACAGCCCGGTTTCCAGTACTGGCCGGTACTCGTTTACCACCTTGGAGACGGCGTCCACTTCCTGTGCGACTTTATCTGTCTGGAAAACATATCCCAGCGTTTTGGACGGTTTCGATTCTTCTGAATAATTCTTTATGTATGCAGTCCAGTCACCTGTACTTTCTCCAAACTGATAAACCTCATCACCGTCACCAAAACAGGAAAAATAACTGGAATATCCCACTGTACTGTTGGTTTTCCCTGCAGGATATGCGATGCTCTTTTCCCCTGTTTTCACATAATCAATGCCTTCCCTGCCATTTTGAAGAAGATTCGCAAGCTCACTGTTGGTATAGATCAGATTCAATAATTCCATCGCTTTCTCAGGATTTTTACAGGAACTGCTGATTCCCCAGGTGAATTCCTGCACCAGTGAGGTAGTGATCCGGTTGGGAGTCATCGCCACCAGTATTTCATCAAAATCTACCTCTTTTTTCTCCACCAGATGTAAAGTTCCCGGCGATACACTGGTCCACTGCAGAAACATTTCTCCATTGTTAAACATTGCCTGGGCATCTGCCCCACTATACAGGGAATCACTTGGGATATATCCTTCATCTCTCCATAATTTCATGGTTCTGCAAAACTCACGATATTCCTTTGAAGCATAGACATTCTCAATCTTTATACTATCGAGAGGATTAAAAATCACGCCATAGTTCATATCTCCACCGAAGTCTTCAATATCAAACCAAGACGCAAAGGCAGAAGCCTCAACTGCTCCGGAATTTCCAAAAGAAATCAGATAGATACCAGTATTCTTTTCTTTCAACTGTATGCCAATTTCTGTAAGAGCCTCTAAGTCGATCTGCTCTGGAACCTGAATCTTGTATTTATCCGCAAGCTCTTTGTTATATCCGATTCCAGAAGCTCTTCCTGGGTTCAGATTAGCACATACTGCATAAATCTTACCATCCACAGAGGTTACCCTCAGAAGGGCTCCCTCTTTTTCTTTTAACTCCCTTCCATACTGATCCAACAGAGCATTTAATTCCAAAAGCGTTCCATCTGCCACAAGTTCTGACAAAGAAGTGGTAGTTCCCGTATTGATTAAATCCAGCTGCTGAATCCCCATTTTGGATTTTTTTACCATATTTGCATGGTCTCCAATAAAGCAGTTCACAATCTTCACTTTGCAGGAAATTGCCGGAACTGTAATTTCATTGATCTTTTTTTCAACTTCCTCCGTATCTGGATAACTGGCACCAAGCGTCATATTTTCAATAGCAATTTCGCAGATTCCATCGTCCGCATTTTCCGTTACAGAAGAGGTGCTTTTCCTGTTCCTGCATCCCTAAAGAATCGCACCTGCGCAAAGAACCGCACCAATACCAATTATTAGTTTTCTGATTTTCATAAATTCGAAGCCTTTCTGAATTCACGGGGCGTTACGCCATAGGTTTTCTTAAACAACTTAATGAAATAGCCAGAGCTTGCATAACCCAGCTTCTCAGAAACAATCTCATTATTCCAGTCTGTTCCCCGAAGCATCTCTTTTGCCTTCTCCATACGACAGTCCGTCACATATTCCAGCACGGAAATTCCTGTCTTTTTCTTGAAAAGGCGCATCATATATTGGGCATTCAGTGCGGCATGATCTGCGATTTCCGCAACAGTCAGAGGCTCTGCAAAATGCTCCTTAATATATGGAATTACTTTTCCATCAATGATATTCTGCTGCATCTCCGGTAATGGTGACTTTGAAGCTTCCTGAAAAAGCTTCTTCTCTTTCTCATCTTTTTCAAACTTCTTCCGTATCTTTTCCACAGCTTTTTCAAGAACTGCCATCATTTCTTCACCGTCCAAAGGTTTGATCAGATAATCACTACAGCCAATCTGCATGGCTTTGCGCATAAATTTGTAGTCTGGATAACAGGTGAGGATAATACATTCTACGTTTTCATCATTCAAATCCGCTTTTTCCCGTACACTTGATATAAATTCCAGTCCACTTTCCCCTGGCATTTCAATGTCGCAAAGGATCAGGGAAATGGTCTCCCTTTCCATGATTTCGCGGGCCTGCACTGCATTGTAGGCTCCGAAAACCTCCTGGATTCCCAGTTTTTCCCAGTCAATTCCTTCCCTAAGGGTTTTCACACATTGCTCTTCATCATCCACAAGCAAAGCTTTTATTTCCATCTTTGTACTCCCTGTTCAATAACTATTTCTACAACGCTTCAGTGCCAAATCCCAAAAATCTTTCGCATTTTGTTACTATGATATATCTTTTCAATATACTACATTCCCCCAAACGGAACCTCACAGTTTCTGCGAAATAGATTCTGGCTTCTGTAGATTTAATAATATTTCCACCACTGCACCTGACGGTTTCTGATTATAAATATGAATCTCACACTTTTCCCCATAGATCAGCCGCAACCTTGCCACAGAATTGCGGATTCCTACCCCCAATTCCTCCGACACAATTCCTTTTTCCAGAAATTCCTCCACTGCATCCAGGTTGTCATCCGAAAAACCAGTTCCATTGTCTTTTACCTGAATGAGAATCCGGAACTCCTCCAGTTGTTTCACGATTACCTGAATCTTCGTCAGTTCTCCAGGTTTCAAACCATGCTTTATGGCATTTCCCACGAAGCTCTCAATAATAAAAGGCGGAATCGGCACGATCTTGATCGCCTCGTCGCAGTTTACTTCATATTCAAATCCATTGGGATACCGCATTTTTTGTAATTTCAGGTAATCCTCAATGTGTTCCAGTTCCTGTCCCAGCTGAACATACCTGGAATTTACATTGACTACATAGCGATAATAACCGGAGGTCAGGCGGATCAGTTGTCTGGTAGTTTCCACGTCACTTTCACTGTAATTATAAATGGTATTTAAGGTATTCAGAATAAAATGAGGCTGAATCTGCCTGCTTAAGTATTGTAGCTCTGTCTCTTTTCCAGCCAGACGCTCTTCGTACATCTGGATTTTCAGGTTTTTGATATGATCCATCAGATAATTAAATTCCTGAATCACAGAATCAAATTCAGCACTGCAATTAGAAAGCTTCGGAATCCGGTAATCCAGGTCCCCCTGCTGGATCACATTCATGCTCTTCTGCAGATGAGACATAGGCGTAAGAATCCATAAATACAGACAGATTCCATATACCAGAAACAGAAGGAGGAACACTGCTGCAAACGCTGCAATTTCGTTTCCAACGGCAGGAAGCTGTTCTTCCAGAAAGCTTTTTGCTACTTGTTTTACAAGGTAAAAATCTGCAATTTCACTTACTGCGCCGCCATAATACCATTTGTTTTTGTCTGGATCCGTATATGTATTTTTTTCAAAAGATAATCCTGTATTTTCAGCGGTTGCAGGAGTTATGATCCGGCCATTGGAGTCACAGACCAGATAGACTTCCATCGGATTTACAGCTTTGGTTTCCGCAGGTGATTCCATTTCCAGCTGTAAATTTGCTACAATATTTTCATAAGAGCTCCAGGCACCAATATAATAACTGTTATAATTTAGCATAAAGAACAGATATGGAGTTCCCTCACACCAGATTGTGCTCCATTGGCTGTAAGCCTGCGTCTGCCTTTCACCTTCCGCCTGTTTTCTCACAAATTCAGAAACAGAAGGTGCCTTCAGATAATTGTAAAACACATCTGGTTCCGGATAATAAGCAAACACTGTAAATCCATTGTCCACTTCATCCATCTGATTATTTATTTTTTCAAGCACTCTCTGATTCGTCAGCCAGAATTCTGTATTTTTCTCTTCTGATGTAGCAATATTCCGGAAGTCAGAGTCGTCCATTGCCAGATTGATCAGGCTGTTTCTTAAAAATTTCAGCTGTGTATCAATTCCTGACATTTCAATTTCCACGTCAGACTGTATCTCATTTATTTTTTCCTTTCTGGCTGATGCTCGTTCCCGGATTCCTGTGAAAAAAAGCGCCGCGATCACTGGAATGGCAATACACATCGTTACCAGAAACAGTCTGACATTCAGGGATATTTTCTTTTTCATTTTCGGAAACCCCTTATAAAGAAGTAAAAATACATAAAACAAATTCGTGGTATTCTGTCTGTATCTTTCCCAGAATATTTCCACATCTCTT
This sequence comes from Blautia sp. HCP3S3_H10_2, assembly GCF_052122375.1. Classification (NCBI taxonomy): domain Bacteria; kingdom Bacillati; phylum Bacillota; class Clostridia; order Lachnospirales; family Lachnospiraceae; genus Blautia; species Blautia sp. HCP3S3_H10_2. The sequence goes on along the minus strand of NZ_JBQKCL010000003.1, from coordinate 168,415 downwards.
TCTTCAGATACTTACATCTTACCACGAATTTTCATTTCTATCTTATATACCCTATAATTTGAATTAATTGTAATAACTATTCAAAGTACAATTCACGGTCTGCGCCGTAACATATCTCATAACCCATACAAAATCATGAATTACAGCATTTGGCATTTAATTGTTCACATTTTCCTGCACATTTCAGCACGCCGCCGTCTGTACTCGTCTCCACTTTCAGCTCTTTTCCATCCCACACAAGATGAACCTGTCCATCTGCAACCGGAAGGGTACAGTCGAAGCTGTCAAAGAATTCTGTATGTGGCTCTACTTCAAATGTTTTACCGCCTACAGAGGTAAATTTCAGCCCCATGAAATATTTCGCCAGGAAATAGATCGGACTTGCTGCCCACGCATGGCAAAGACTCTTTCCGAAACGGTCGCCATACATGTCATACTGCTCTTCCACCGGCGCCTCCGGATCAAATTCTTCCCAGAACGTAACCGCACCGCGGTCCAGCATACCTCCCCAGTAATTACGGATCTTGTTCAGTACAAATTCCAGATTTCCTGTCTGGCAGAGCATATCCAGCTCAAAGAAATTGAAATACGGGGTTGTGATTGCCGGAATTTCATCGTTCCTGATCACATTTTCCAGAATTTTCTCCTGCTCATCTGCTGTTGCAATATGGAAAAGAATTGCAAAAATGTTGGCATGTCGGGTAACATTTCTCTTGCCGGATTCAAAGGAATCGATAAATGCGCCCTTTTCCTGATCCCAGTAGAATTTGCGGATCTGAGCCACCAGTTTCTCATATTTTGCAATATATTCCGGGTTCTCCTCGCCAAGGGCTGCGCTTACCTTCGCCATGGTCTGCCAGCATGCAGCAAACAGCATCTGCTCTGCACAAAGTGCTCCGGTCTTATCCATATCTGCCCAGTCAATATAGATCCAGTCATTCTCACGTCCTACCAGGAATCCGTTCTCATCCAGCTGTCCCTCACAGAACTCCATAAGAGAGCACATTTTCGGATAAACCTGACGGACAAATTCCAGATCACCGTATGCCTCATAATGATAGAGCACACCCAGAATCCAGAACAGGGAATAGTCCATAATAGTATTAATGTGTCTGGTCATCGGATCATTTCCACGAAGTGCCAGAAGGGTTCTCTGGTCAATATCCGGATCTGCCAGCAGATACTGGTTTACAAAAAAGCTCTGATAAGCATCTCCGGACCAGATCCATTTATCACGCTTTACACCATCCAGGAAAAAGATTCCGCTGCAAAGGCGGAAGGTGTGCTCTGCCACTTCCCAAATTTTGTTCAGTTTCTCATCATTACACTTAAAAGAAGCGCGTTTCGGGAAATCTACATACTGATAGAATGCTGTGATTTCCACATCTTCTGCTTTGCAATCAGGAATAAATGCAAAACGAACTGCACAGCATGGGCATCTCTTTGTGACAGGATCCGGCTGCCAGCTATAGTAGCAGTGCTCCAGATCAAGAGCCTCGTCCATGGACTCGCCGCAGAAGACTTCCACCCCAGAACTATTTTGACGTTTATCATTCACATAAACCGCTGCTGTCAGCTCTGTTTCAAACTCAGCCAGCACGCCACCGTTTATCTCGCTGATTTTTACAGGCTTGCATTCTTTTTCTGTATATTCCCACACAGTAGGATTCTGTCCCGGCTTGGTAAAATACTTACACACTCCAACCGGCACTAATGGCTGGGAATAATCCTCTGCCTTCCATGTTTTATCAGAATGGATCACCTCACCCTGCACATAAGCGCAAGGAAATGCCTCCACACAGCCTGCATGAATAGAGATCCGCACCTTTCCAGGAGCTACTGTGATCTTCTTTCCAAATGGATATTTCTTCTCCCCATTTTCCCAGGTTACAAGCACATGGCCAATTGCATTGGAAAATACAGTAAAGCTGGTCTCCTGCTCCAATTCATAAGTCCGGCGGAAAGCCACACGATTACGGAAGCCCTCACTCTTCCAGAATGCCGGCCATCCAAAACCTCTCTCCACACGGCTGAAATTCTGCTTCATTGCATGATATAATTCAAAATCTCCCGGATACCAGATCCAAAATGTATTTTCCATTTTTTGTTTTCCTCCCGTAAATTATTGCTGTTCACAATCTTTGAACCGTAACCATTTCTCTTTCCTTGTAAATCTACTCACAATTTAACTATAGTATAAAATGAATTTCCCCAATAGTCCACAACATCCCACGTTTAAAAAGCTACAGATTACGCTTTCGTATCACTCAAAAAGCTTGTCTGAATATTATTCCCTTATTTATGGTGTAATATTAAGGGAATTTTCCCTTATTCTATTGTTCTTTCCCTTATTTTAGGGTATTATTTAAGGGAAAAAGATAGGAGGTGCGAAATGAGAATCTTTAATTACTCCTCACTCAAAGAGCAAAAATGGGATTCAGACATCCTCGGGCTCGTTGCTGCAATATATAAAGAAGCTGGTAAACAGGAATTATACCTGAAACAACGCCCCGAAGAACTTGAAAAGCTTGTAAAAATCGCTAAAGTTCAAAGCACAGAAGCATCAAATGCTATTGAAGGCATAGTCACTACAAATACACGAATCCGCCAACTGGTCGAAGAAAAGACAACCCCCAAAAATCGTGATGAGCAGGAAATAGCTGGATATCGTGACGTACTGAATATTATACATGAAAGTTTTGATGCTATTCCGATCACCCGGAATTATATCCTGCAGCTTCACAAAATACTTTATAGTCACATGAACAATCCAATTGCCGGTCGCACAAAAACTGTACAAAACTACATTAGTGCCACATACCCAGACGGTCATGTTGAAACATTGTTTACACCACTTTCCCCATATGAAACACCAGAAGTTCTGGATAAAATCTGTGAAGAGTATAACCGGATAATCGGAAATATGGAAGTAGAACCACTAATCGCAATTCCAGTCTTTATCCATGACTTCCTGTGTATCCATCCCTTCAACGATGGAAATGGAAGAATGAGCAGATTGCTGACCACGTTACTCTTGTATCGAAATGGATTCTATGTTGGCAAATATATTTCTCTTGAAGCTAAGATTGCCCAAAATAAAGATCTCTACTATCATGCCCTTGCAGAATCACAAACCGGATGGCATGAAGGGACGGAAAATGCCTTGCCTTTTATCAAGTATATTCTCGGAACAATCCTGGCAGCATATAAAGACTTTGAAGACCGTGTATCCCTTGTGGAAACCAAACTTTCTGCGCTTGAAATGGTACGGCGTGCCAGCAAAAATAAAATCGGACGTTTTACCAAACAGGATATTCGCGAATTCTGTCCTACACTCAGTGACAGTTCCATCGAAAGTGCCTTACGGAAGCTGGTTACGGCTGGTGAATTAAAAAAAGAAGGGCGCGGAAAAAGCACGTGCTATTTCAGGTTGAATTAATCTACTATGTTTAGGACCTTTTTATTCTAGTGGAATGCTCCTTTCCTAAAAAGAGGCCAGCATATCTCTATGCCAGCCTCTTTTCTCCCAAAGCTTATTCTACAGTAATTTCAACTTTTTTCATTTTCTTTCTCTTCCTAAGCGCATGTACCAGAACAAGAATTGCAATCGCACCGATTACGATTCCTGCCGTCACATTCACTTTCATAAACAGCTTATCCATGTTGGATTTGCCTCCAACCGGATTTTCATCTCCAGCATACGCACCGCTGTTTACAATCGTGTACATAATGTTCTTGCATGCCTGTCGCATTGCCAGAGTACCCGTTGCGCTCTGATTCGGGAACTGGTTGGACTCGGAATTGCCATAACCAAGCATCAGATCATTTCCGTTTCTTACACAGTTCTCAGAAATCATATAGCCATAAGAGCCATCATAGTCTGTGATAGTCATACCCTGGAAGCCCCATTCATCACGAAGTACCGTCTGAAGCAGATCAGAATCCGCACAAGCCGGAACACCTCCAAGCCAGTTGTAAGAAGTCATAACTGCCATAGAGCCTTCCTCAAAACCTTTCACACAGATTTCAAATGGTTTTAAGTAAATTTCTCTCATAGCCTGTTCAGAAACAAAGGTGAGCAGAACAGCCTCACGGTTCGTTTCCTGATCATTCACAGCAAAATGTTTGATATATGGGTATACGCCTTTGCTTGCTGCACCATTTACCTGATTTGCTGCAAGATATCCGGCAAGCACACCATCCTCTGAATAATACTCGAAGTTACGTCCTCCAAAAGCTGAACGGTGAGTATTCATAGCCGGTCCATACCAACCGTAGTTCTTAACATCTGCAAACTCCTGGCCCATGGATTCACCAGCCTCACGGGCAAGCTCTTTGTTCCAGGTCTGGGCAAGCAGCACTTCTGTCGGATAAGAAGTTCCGTAAGTCTTGGTTACAAAGTTGTTCAGACCTGCTGGTCCATCACAGTCAGAAGTTGCAATCTTGCCTACTGAAGAAACTTCTGCAGTCTGCCATCCTCCTACATTGATCATGGTTGTCATATCTTCATAGGTAAGCTGGTCAAGAAGCTCATCCCATTTCGCATCATCATAGTCCACACCCTTCAAATCGAAAAGTGTCAGTCCATTGTCAGCGCCCATGGTCGGCATCTCATCATCCGCATTATCATACTTGCTGCTGTCATAAATACCGAAAATATTTTCTTCAACCTGGGAACGAAGCTCGTTAGACATCTGTGCAGTCTCAGAAGTCGGACCGCTCCAGGAGGTTCCTGCATTTTTAAAGCCATCCGCTCTGGAAAGTTCAACAAAATCACCACGTGTATAATCTTCAAATACATTTACCGCAGTTGTATTATCGCTGGAACGTCCATCCTTACTGTAATCAATATCTTCATCAACAGTAAAGGTTTCTTCAGCAACTACTGTATGGGAATCCGAGCGTACAGAAATTGTATAATCTCCTGCCTCCAGGATATATCCACCGCCAGCAACTTTAATCTCACTGGAATCATAAGAAGCCATATCCTCTTTCGCAATCTCGAAAGAAAGTGTCTGGGATTTACCCGGTTCCAGGGAATCTGTTTTCTCAAACTGGATCAGGTTTACAGATGCCTTTTCAATACCACCATTTGTATATGGAGGTGTGTAATAAACTTCAATCACATCTTTACCTGCAACATCACCGGTATTGGTTACCTCAACATCAAAGGAAACGGTATCGCCGTTGTCTTTGAAATTCTTCATTTCTTTATCAAAGGTGGTATAGCTTAAACCATATCCAAATGGATACTGCACACTGTCCTCATAATTGATCAGCCCTTCTTCTGCTGCTGTCTCATAGAATTTATAGCCTACATAAATTCCCTCAACATAGTTTACAAAAGAAATATTTCCCTTATAGGAAGAATCAGCTGCAAGTGCCTGTGCTTTCAGATCATCCACATTTGTGTATGGGAAGTTTCCGATGTTGTTAATGTAGTGTGTGGAAAGCAGATTCTTAACATAAGTATCTGCGGTTTTTCCAGACGGGTTTACGGAACCATTCAGAATCTCTCCAAGAGCCTCGAAACCAGTTTCACCTGCACCAGGTGCCAGGATAACAGATTTGATCTGCTCATACTCATCCACCCAGCCCAGTTCCATTGCATTATTTGCATTTACTACGACAATTACATTGTCAAATTCGGAGCAGACCTTATCTACAAGCTGCTCTTCCGTTACAGAAAGCTCAAGATAAGATTCTCCTTCTTCGAAATCATCATAATCACCATTGTTGGTATAGCTTGCATTCATATAACGCCAGTTCGCTGGTGCATTTGAAGTCGCAAGTCCCTGATTGTATGTGCCTTTGATCACGGCATTCATATTAGTAGGAAGGTCTGCACCTTCGCCACCAGGACGACCAATTACTAAAACTGCTGTATCAGAGAAGTCCTTTGCTTCGTTCATGATGTCATCTGTGTAGTGCTTCATATTTGGCTCAGGCAGGGACCAGTCCTGTGCGGACATGGAGATTGCCGGACGCTCTGCACAGTAATCAGTGTACATCTTGGTAAGTGTTTCGTTTGTTTCATAGACGGCATCCTGAAGAAACTGGATAATACTGATATTTCCATCTGCATGAGAACCTGCGGAGCCTGTTCCTCCATAAATCGGACAGCTGGAATCCCATCCGAATACATTCAGGCTTGTTACATCAGAAGACAATGGAAGAAGTCCGTCATTCTTTACCAAAACCATACCTTCTTCTCCGATTTTCTGGATCGTATCTTCACTCTGTTTAATTGTTTCTTCTGAAAATTCTGCTTTGGATGCATTCAAAAATCCGGAAACATTTGCATACATCGGTCCATAACAGATGGAATTCACAATAATCAGAATCGCTGTTAAAAATGCCATAAGAGCTTCCAGACGAACTGCACAGCGAAATCCTTTTTTGGCAAAATGCGCCAGGATCATAACTGCTATCAGTACAACAGCTGCGGCAATAACCGCGTAAATATAACCTTCCAGCTGTGTAAGATAGGAGATCAGATCGGCTTCGCTGACACCCAGGCTGTACATAAACGGACCCAGAAGTTTTACTAATAAATCAACCATTTTTTTCTCCTCTTTGTTGACTACTCGGGCTGCTGTTTCCAGCATTCACATTTTAAGCCCGGCAAAGATTTCTCTCTGCCGGGCCATGTAGAGCATTGGCCAAGGCTTAGCTCCGAGTCGTTACAATTATTTGTTGCTATTTCTTATTTGTTTGCTGCCTCATATGCTTCATAATCGAAGTTCTGAACCTTTGTAAGCGGCTCAGCTGTATATTTAGCGGTACGCTCGTCATCAATCTTTCCAGACCAGTTAAGACCGAATGCGAAATCATATGTATTTCCTGCTGCATCTGTGTAGCATTCCATATCACGAGGAACATCTACTACCTGTGTTTCAACAGTTTCCATATTTGCTGGCTGCTGGAATACCAGAAGTCCTGTAGGCTCTGTCTGTCCAAGGATTACTTCTGCAACGATGTCTTCTCTCTGCTGGTTGTAATTTACAAGAATTACGTCTGCAAGCGGCTCAACCTCGCTCCATACCATTCCTCTTTCCATCTTCATGGAAACGATTACCGGAATATCGCCTGCTGCTTCAGATGCATACTGAAGAGCTTCCAGATCACCATAGTTGGCAACTTCATGTGCAGCCTGTCCCTTATAGGAACGGTTCTCTTTTGTTCCATCTTCAAGAGTTTTTCCTGCAATAGATGTTTCAATAGCATTATCTGCTACATACTCACCATACTGAAGGGATGCCGGATACCATACTTCCTCTACATCATCCGGAACCGGATCTCCGCCGAATGCACCTTCGATACGGGAATCATAAGAATTTACATACGCGCCGCTCATACCAACAAGTACATAATCGCAAGCTGCGATTTCTTCTTCAGATGCACGGGTCAGGTCATCTTTTGTATAAGTAGCATTTCCATCAGCATCTGCCTCACCAGTAGGCTCTCCAAGAGTATCTGTTACAATGTTGAAATACTGTCCCAGTTTATCAAGATCCATTCCTGGTGTCCAGCTTGGTGTTCCCTCAGAAATACCCTGTGTCCATGTTGCGCTCCAGCCAGTATTGTATACATAAGGAACATATACGGTTGGCTTTTCAGATACGGCACCATTCTCGCTGATGGTTCCGTCGTTCTTCAGCATAACAATGGATTCTCTCTGTCCTTCTTTTGCAAAGTCACTGGAATCACCAGTAGTGATCACAGACTCAGCATAAGCAGAATCACAGTATGGCTGCTCAAACATCTCAAGGTTCATCATGGTTCCGACAAATTTCTCTGCTGCTGCACGCATGATCTCATCTGCTTTATCCTGTCCATCACGGTCAACCAGAATGCTATATGCTTCTTTTGCAGTGTCGATATCATCATATCCACCGAGAAGGTTTGCTCCAGCCTCCCAGCCTGTAGCAATACGATCTGCCTCTTCAAGGTCTTCTGCACCCCACACACCTGCGAATGTGAATACACTCCAGTCTGTGATCTTAAGACCATCGAATCCAGCTTCATCAAGCATACCATTCAGATATGGGTTGTAAGCACCAGCCCACTCTCCGCCGTATGGATTTCCATCAGCATCAACGTCAATTGCATACTCTGTCATAATACCAGAGGAACCTGTTTTTCCAGGAAGATTAAATACACCGTCAAAATAAGTGATCAGATGTGCTTCCAGGTTATTTCCCGGGAATACAGCGTAACGTCCGCCGTTTCCATGGTCATCACGTCCACCCTCTGTAGCACCTGCACCTGCAAAATGCTTGGTAAAGCAGTAAACAGACTCATCGCCCCAACCAAGGTCTTCGCCGTTTTCATCATAGGTAGACTGCATTCCGTTTACATATGCTGTAGCAATATCAAGTGTAAGCTGTGGATCCTCACCATATGTACCACCTGCACGGCTCATGATCGGGGATGCGATATCAACCTGCGGTCCGAGAAGTGCAGTAACACCAGCTGCACGATATTCTTTTGCTGTTTCCTGTCCGATTTCTGCTGCAAGCTCAGTATCCATGGTAGAAGCCAGGGAAAGAGTCTCAACCATACCAGAAATATTAGCAGGGTCAATAGAAATCATAGCCGGAATACCATAGAAGCTCTGCTCTGCAACTGCCTGAATTGCATTTGCCCATTTTGCATGAGCTGCACCACCCTGGGAGATGCTTCTGGTAACGCCGCCACGGCCACCCTGCATCAGATAAGTGTAAGAGCCATCGTCTTCTGTCAAAGACTCAGTTGTGAAATCGCCCCAGCCACCGTGTGTCAGAACTGCTGCGATTTCCTCGCCCTGCATCTGACTAGCCAGATCAGCTGCACGCTCTTCTGTGGAAAGCCTCCAGTCTTCATATTTATCAAGCTCACCGTTCTGGTTCATATCCTTGAAAGCGTATCCATCTACTTCCAGAAGTTTTACTGCAGAATCAGCAGCCAGACCAAGTGTATCTCCACCTTCGTTCTCAACCTTGATCCATCCGTCTTCTGTAACGGAAATTGTATATTTTGCATCTGCACTTGGCACGATTCCGCCAAGAGCCTCTTCTTCGTCAGAAGCTGCCTCAGCCTGCTTGTACGGATCATCCTCTGCAGCTACCGGAACTGCTGCAACAGAACCAGCTGTCATGGTTGCAGCAATCATCAGTGCCATCAGACGTCTGCTTCTCTGTTTCATATTGTTGTCCTCCTTTTTTTCTGGAACATCTCTTGTTCCCTTGTCGTGAATGCAATATAGCATAAAAAATTCTGCAGCTGCCATTTCTTGCAAGAACTGTTATTTTTTTGCATTAATTGTTGATTACCAAAGTTAAGCCTTTATATGCATTGTGCTTGTTTTACAATTTTTGTTTTATATTTTTGTGCATATTTACTATTTTCAGAAAGATGCTATAATTTTACCGCTTGCGTACATCTGGCAAACTATATATAATTGTAACTGTTCACAACAACACGCTTCGCGATTCACAGAATTCATGCATTCACATGATTTCACCACTTTTCAGTACGCTCTGCTTTTAAGCACACTCAATATAGAAAAAATTACAATTTATATATAGAGAAAAAAAGGAAATACATATGATCAGAATTGCTATCGTAGAAGATGAAGAAGAATATGTACAGCAGCTAACAGATTATCTACAGGAATATCAGAGAAATTCCAACGAAGAAATAGCTGTGACCGTATATCATGACGGAGACGAAATCACCTCCAAATATAAATCACAATTTGACATTATCCTGATGGATATTCAGATGAAATTTATCAATGGTATGACTGCCGCTCAAGAAATTCGAAATATTGATTCCAGTGTAGTCATCATTTTCATTACAAATATGACCCAATACGCCATACAGGGATATAAAGTAGGTGCTATGGATTATATTCTGAAACCCATCTCCTACTTTGCATTTGCAGAGCGTATCAGCCAGGCTATCACTAAACTAAAAAAACGCGACAGGCATTATGTTGTCGTTCCGATAAAAGGAGGCGTTGTCCGCCTTGATACAGCTGATATTTACTATATAGAAGTTCAGGGACACAATCTGATCTACCATACCTGCACAGGAGAATACATTTCTCCCGGCACTATAAGCGCTGCCGAAAAAGCACTTTGTAACTATGGATTTTCCCGTGGAAACAAAAGTTACCTGATCAACCTTGCACATGTAGACGGTATCCAGGATAAATGCGCCCAGGTAAAAGGAGAAAGCCTTCCCCTTGGTCGGCCACGCCAGAATGCATTTCTTCAGGATCTGACGAAATATTGGGGAGAACATTAATATGCTGCCACTTCCAATATCACCAAATATACCTCGAATATATACTGCAATTGCAGAATGGCTTTCCTGCATGATCTGCCTCAGACTGCTCAGACCCCGGATAAGCACATCGAAATTTGTGTTTACCGCTGTAGGAACTCTGGTTTTACAGCTTGCCCTTTTTGGTTTGACGCCTGATCTTAATAATGTTCTATGGCTTTTGTGTATGGTCGCAGCATTATGCATTATGTACGGCTTCATATACCTGTGTGCAGAAGTAAACGTAAGAGATGCTGCTTATTACGCAATCCGTTCCTTTATCATTGCAGAATTCGCAGCTTCTTTCGAATGGCAGTTTGAACTGCTTTTGCTGCATCACGACCCTCCCATAACTTCCATGGCAGTCAGAATCCTTGTGCTAGTCATCTGCTATGGAATTGTATTTGCCCTATTTGACTTCGTATACTACCATTACCACCCAAAGGAAAAGGATGCACTGATCACCACCGGCGAGCTTATTTCCTATGCATTTATAGGACTTGCAGTTTTCGTTATGAGCAACCTTGGCTTCCTTGTCCCAGGACTTCCGATCTATGGAAATTATTCCGACCAGATTTATAATGCGCGCACTCTGGTGGACTTAAGTGGTGTCGCCATCATGTATACCTATCATGTGCAGCGTATGAATATGCGTATCCGCTACGAATTGGATAGTGTGCAGAACCTTCTCCACAATCAGTACGCACAGTACAAACAGGCCCGTGATGCAATTGAAATGATCAACTACAAGTATCATGATTTAAAGCATCACATCATCGTCTTACGTGCGGAGGAAAATACCAAGAAGCGAAATGAATATCTAAACCAGATGGAAGAAGACCTCCTGAATTATGAAGCCCAGAACAAGACTGGAAATACGGTGATAGATGTAGTTCTCACAATGAAAACCATGTATTGTCAGAAACACGGGATTACCATAACCAGCGTGATCGACGGAACCCTTTTCAAATTCATGAACGCCATGGATATCAGCTCCATTTTTGGAAATGCACTGGATAACGCCATAGAATGCGAGACCAGGATCGCAGATAAGGAAAAAAGGCTGATTCACATTAATGCACATTCCAGAAAGAATTTTCTGATCATTCTTTTCGAGAATTATTACGAGGGCGAAATTAAATTGGATACCGGACTTCCTGCCACTACCAAAGGAGACTCCAGATTCCACGGATATGGATTAAAAAGTGTGCAGTATGTCGCCCAAAAGTACGGCGGTGCGGTGGATGTCAGCGCCAGTGACCACTGGTTCCATCTGAAAATCCTGATTCCCATACCGGATTCTGCCACTACCGTTTCAGATAACAATTCAGGAAATAGCAGCAGTTCTGCCGATATTTGAAAAGTATTTTTAAATATAAAAGGGAAAATAAACTAAACTTACCAAATCGAAAACAGCAGGAGTTCATTCCATCAAACGAACGCCTGCTGTCTTCTTATAAAAATATCTTTATATAGTTTCTGTAATATCTCAGCTCAACAGTACCTACAATACAAACCCTGACGCAGTCTTCTCCTGCGCATGAATATCCAGACAGCAATCTGCCACATGCTCCTGGTTCAGATCCAGGGAATACTTTACTTTCATGTCAAGCCTGCTGTCACTTTCCTTCAATTCCAGATTGGTGGCGGAAATTCCCATTTCCAAAGTGCCAAACGGTGTGGTATAAAGTGCCATGTTCCGCTTGCCCTGCTCAAATACCATATGGGTATTTACCTGTCCCTTTTTCCGTACTTCCATTCCCCGTGGAGAAATCTTGATATAATTTACAGTAGGATCGCCATGCTCGTCTAGCATTTCCTCATAGCGGAGATAGTGGCTGCCGTTGCGGAAATAATACTCACCCGGCACCACGATCTCGATAGGCTCATCTCCCTCCGGAGTGTCCATCATATGTAAACCTCTTACATGAATTAAAACTTCTTTTTCCATTATGATCTTTCCATTTCTTCCAATCTGCTAAAGCAGATTTCACAACTTTTCTTTTACTTGCAACTAGATTTCGTTATTCAATATTTCTCAATATCAATCTTCTGCGTCTTCTCTACATCAAATGGCAGGATAGAATTAGCAAAGCCCTTAAATTTCTCAGCCAGATCACTGACATAGAATCGGTATGGGAAATCAGACTGTCCCTGACCTGTGCTCTGCATGTCCTGCTCTTTCAGCAGTTTCCCAAGCTCTAATGCGGTCTCATACGCCGGATTCACAAGCTGAACCCCATCTCCCATAACCTGACCAATGGTGGAACGCAGCAGCGGATAATGCGTACAGCCCAGGATCAAAGTATCAATATCTTTCTCCTGCAATTCTCTTAAATATCTGGTTGCCACCTCCACCGTCACCGGATCGTGTGTCCATCCTTCCTCAACAAGCGGAACAAAGAGCGGACAAGGCTTCCCGATCACTGTGATTTCCGGATCAATTTTCTTCAGCATTTCTGCATGAATGCCGCTTCCTACCGTACCCTCTGTACCAATTATTCCCACCCGTTTGTTCCGGGTGACCTGCGCGGCAACCTTCGCGCCAGCTTCGATCACACCAAGAATGGGAATGTCAAATTCCTCCCGGACTGCATCCAGGGCAAAGGCACTTGCCGTATTGCAGGCAACCACAATTGCCTTTACCTGCTGTTCTTTCAGAAAGCGGATGATCTGACGTGAATATCTTATAATAGTCTCCTTGGATTTGCTTCCATATGGAACGCGGGCTGTATCTCCAAAGTACACGATTTTCTCTGCCGGAAGATTTCGCATGATCTCTCTGGCAACCGTAAGCCCTCCAATACCGGAATCAAATACCCCTACAGGAGCATCTCTGTCTATTTTCATTTATCTGTCTCCAAATTCATATTAAAATAGGCAGAAAATCATTGGTTACTATTCACTCCAGTAACATTCCCTGTGTCATTTCTGCCATCTTGTCCCCCCATTTTAACACCAAAGTCACTATGGTGCAAGGCAGAAAACAGATGGGATTCCATCAATCTATGATTTCCAAAACTTTCTCCGCAATCCAGAAATGAAATTTGGGTTCTTTCTGTGGCATATTCTCCTCTTCATGCATTTCCATAAAACAAAACTGTGGATAAATGGTTCCCCACCAGGCCAGAACCTTTGAATTTCTATTTATCACTTCCGGATTTTTGAAAAGCAATGCTGACAGTAAAACCGCTGCTAATATATGATATTGAATTTTTCTTAAATATGACATGGTAATACCCCCGAAAACTTTTATTATTACTGGCTTTACTTCCAGTAATTATTGTTATCAGGAGTATTTCCTGTATTTTCTTAATTATTCATACCAGTCCAGTACCTTTCCCTCTGCCAGCAAAAATGTATTCCGAATTGTCTTTGTTAATGGCATACTCCATTCCTCATTTTTTACTATGAAAGTCCTGTGCGGCAGCCATGAATCCAGCATGCTTGCATAGTGGATTCATGGATATCGCACGGGCTAGACTGTATGCGTAAGTAGGGCAATAGCCCGGATTACGAATACAGTCGGCGATTGCGGGAGCGCCAACGGTGCGGAGCAATCGACTTTCATTCATGGTAATGTCTGCGTAAGCAGACATGTCCGTTTAGAATATCACCTCCAATTCCGCTCCCTGAATCTTAATTTCCGGCAATGACGGCAACGCGCCCCGGTCGTAAAATTCGTGGTAAACCTCCCGGAGTGTCACCGCCTGCCCAGGACTTCCGTTTGGATTATTTTCCAGAAGTCCAAGAAGATATTCTCCCAGGGAAGTTTCCTGAGGACTTGTCCAGGCTACAGCTTCAGAAGCATTATCACAACAGAACACGTAAACATTTTCGCCTATGACAGATTCCTGTTTCAGATAAGCAAGCGCCTGTTCCCAACGACCACCATCTAATAACGCCTGGCCAAGGACTAAAATTTCCAGATGCCCCATATCCAGGTATTTTTCCTGTGTACGGCCATAGAGATTCTCAATCTCTTCAAAGCTTTCCCCCACAATGGAAGGGGCGGCATTTCCCTGATCTTCTCCATTTTTCTCCTGTCCAGTGGATTTTGGAAGATCTGGAACTCCATAAGTCACCTGGAGATTTCCACCATTCAGGTCAACACCAAGAGCCAAAGGATACAAGCGCTTCTCCGGTTCCACGCCACCGCAGCCAGTCAGAAAGAAAATCGCGCTGGCACATGCCGCTGCAGCAAGCTTCTTTTTCCACCTCTTTTTTCCTATAATAAAAAATACAATTTGAATAATCAACATTCCAGGCACAAATATATATTCCAGGTATAAAGGGAAATAATCCCGGATACTCCAGGCTCCCATTTCAGCCACAATTCCCCCGTAAACAAGGAGCGGTATCCACAGCCGCCCTGTTCCCAGACCAGATTTTTCCACAATTAAATGACCGTAATGCAGAAGACTTCCTATAGAAAACAAAAGACTGTATAAGAGAAATCCCATCCAGAGTATGTCGAATCTGGCCAGCACATTTCCTGGCAGATCAGCGCCTGCAAGCAAGGGTAAAATGGGATAGTTCTCGTATTTCAGACGGCCCCAGCCTAATACAGACGAAAGCAGCAATTCTGTAAGAATAAGTAAAACTCCCAGAGTGAAAACGGCAAGACTTACCGTCTTTCCTGTACTGTTTTCTTTTTTTCTCACTGTCTGGTCCAGCGAAAAGGGCAACATCCCCAGTCCCGAAAATGCACATATCACTCCATACCCACTTTCCAGGATTTTTTTTTCTGAAAACGACGAATTCCACACCATCTCCTGAAGATATTCCCATTTCCCCTGCCCTATGGACAAAAACAGCATAAGCAAGACCGCAGCCAGTACCACGCCACCTGACACTTCTCCGATTCTACCCCGGCGCTGAATTCCCCTGTGTGTTCCCATACTGCACACCAGCAATGCAAGCAGACAAAGCCACCCCTTCGCTACACCAGTTCCCAGACTGACCGCTACGATTTCTCCCAACAGATCCAGCAGAAACGTCGCTCCCCAAATACAATATATAAGAAAGAATACTCCCACCAGCCGGCCCCCGATTTGACCGGCTGTTTTACATGGATTCCCAAAAGCATGGCGGAGGCGAACAAGAAAAATCACATAGAACAAAACTGCAATTAGCGCTAAAACTGTACCTGTCAGCCCACTAAGCCCCAGCGTTTGTCTTTTTCCAAAAAGACATAACAAAAACGGTGCAATGAAAGCGATCACGATCTGCCTGTATAGCTGCCGCTGGGAAATCCGGTTGTTTTCTGCAAATTTCATTCGCTCTCCCCTCCATTTTTACAATTTCCACTCTCTGTCTTTTTTAAGCGCACACGCTCATCTTCCTTTGCATACAGCGGTCTTCTCCATCTTTTCCTGAAGGGTACACGCACAATCCCGCTTCCAGTCCCATTTCCAGAACTTTGTTTTATAAAAGGCATCAAATATGGGACACCAAAGCTGAGAAGTCCTGCCAGATGTGACACTGTCAGATATATTCCCGTCACAATTCCAAAAATTCCCAGATATCCGCCAAGAAACAGAAAGAAATACTTAAGCAGCCGAAACGCTGAAGCAAATTCTTCATTAGGTATCGCCAGCGAACCTAGTGCTGTTATCGCTACCACCATGACCACAATAGGGCTGACCAGGTTTGCCTCTACTGCTGCAGAACCGACGATCAGTCCTCCTACAATTCCCATAGCATTTCCCAAAGCGCCAGGAATTCGCACCCCAGCCTCCCGGATCAGTTCAAAAGACAGCTCCAGAAGCACTAACTCCGCAATACTGGAAAAAGGCACTCCCTCTCTGGCTTGAGCAAAAGACAGAATCATATTCGTTGGCAAAATCTGCGTGTGAAAACGGATCACAGCCAGATAAAGCCCTGGGAGTAAGGTTGCCGCCGCCAGTGCCACATACCGCAGACACCTGAGAAATGACGCCATCTCAAACCGATTATACCAGTCCTCACTGCTCTCCATGAAACTGTTGAAAATGCCTGGTAAAACAAGTGCCACCGGGGAATTGTCGCACAACAATACCACTTTTCCATTCAGGATTTCCTGTGCCGCACGATCCGGTCTCTCTGTCGTCTGATACTGAGGAAATGGGGAAAACCAGGAATCCTCTGTCAGCTGCTCCAGCATTCCGCTGTCCAGGATTCCATCAATGCGAAACGCCCCCAGCCTTTCCTTCACCTGTTCCAAAAATTCTTCACGCACCAGATCTTCCATATAAACCATCTGCACCAATGTATGAGAGCGTTCTCCCATGTGAAATTCAACCACCTTCAGTCTGGTATCCCGCAGCCGCTTCCGGATCAGTGCTGAATTTGTTTTTACGGAATCTGAAAAACCCTCTTTGGAACCACGAAGCACCTTTTCCATTTCCACTTCCGTGACACCCATACTCGGATATCCCTCACTGGAAATTTTCATAGCCTGGTCAAATCCGTCCATAAAGAACACGGCGTCCCCAGAGAGCACTCCTGCAAACACCTGCTCCATGTCCGTCAGCTTCTTTACATCTGCAATTCCAAGACTGTTATATTCCACAAACTGTTTGATCTCCTCCGGTGAAATCTCCCAGAAATGCCCTACCATCTTCCCAATAGCAGAATCCTCCAGCATCATATTGGAAGTTGCCACCTCTATATAAACCATCAGGCAGTCAACTTTTCTCTCATCCCCAAGACGCATCCTCCGGATCTGGATGTCCCCGCAATCTGCCAGGCGCTCTCTTATGCATCTTTCATTGGCACGAATGTCTTTTGAAATTATAACAATATTGTCATTTTTATTCATTTCTTGCAGTCGCTTTCTTATTTTTTTACAATCAACTAATATTTAATAAAAAAAGAAACACCAGGTATCTCTCCCAGTGTTTCCCAAGTTATAAAATTATATTCTCTTTCTCACAGATATTATCCTTCTGCTTTAATCGCCTGAATAATTCCTACACGCTGATTCTCCAGATGTTCAAAAGACAGCTCCTGTGCCTTCTTCACATCCCGGTTCCGGATTGCCTGGGTAATCTCCTCATGCTCCTTCACCAGACGGTTTCTGGATTCATCCTCTTTCAGATATTCTACCCGATACCGGTAAATCTGCTCCCGAAGATTGTTCAAAACCTGCATAAGTCTCTTATTATCTGCCGCCTGGTAAATTACCTCATGGAAATTCACATCTGCTTCTGCCATCTTTACCAGATTTCCATCTGCGGTGCTGTCCTGGAAATCCTTCGCAGCCTGTTCCAGCTTCTGTATATCCTCATCTGTCATATTGGCGCAGGCTTTCTCAATGGCCATATTCTCCAGGGTGATCCGCACTTCCAGGACATCATTCAGATCCTTCTCTGTAATATTGGCAACCTGGGCTCCACGTCTTGGAATCATCACTACCAGACCTTCCAGCTCCAGCTTACGCATAGCTTCCCGGATGGGAGTCCTGCTCACTCCCAGCTTCTCAGCAAGGGCGATCTCCATCAGTCTCTCGCCTGGTTTCAGCTCTCCTTTCAGAATCGCCTGACGCAATGTATTAAAAACAACTTCCCGTAATGGAAGGTACTCGTCCATATGCACTGTAAAATCACTTGTCATTTGTGTTCCCTCCTAAAAAACTTCTGTGGCAAAAACAGTCTTCGCCAGTCTGCTCTCCCGAAGGACAGCTGCTGCCTGCTCCATTTTCTCTTTGCTGTCAAAAATCCCAAATACAGTAGGGCCACTTCCGCTCATCATGGCCTTACGTGCTCCGTTATTTTCCATCAGATCTTTGATTTCCTGGATAACCGGATATTTCCCGATGATTCCCGGCTCAAATACATTTCCCATCCTGGCGATCAGTCCGTCAAGATTCCCCTCACGGACAGCAGTTACCATTCCGTCAATATCCGGATGCACCACTGCCGGATCATCCAGACGCAGATTCTCATAAGCTGTCTTCGTAGAAACATTTACCCCAGGTTTCCCAACCAGGACATAGCAATGAGGCACCCGCGGAAGCCTGGTCAGTTTCTCCCCAATACCTTCTGCAAGGGCAGTTCCCCTCATCACACAATAAGGAACATCAGCCCCAACCTTCACCGCGCGCTTCATCAGCTCTTCCTCAGAAAGCCCCAGATTAAACAGTTTATTCACTCCCACAAAAGCTGCCGCAGCATCCGAACTTCCACCAGCCATACCAGCTGCCACCGGAATAAACTTCTCCAGATTCATGGTAAGGCCTTCCTCCACATGAAACTCATCCATAAGCATTTTCGCCGCTTTATATACAAGGTTCCGCTCATCCGTCGGAACATACGGAATATTCGTAGTAAGTGTGATCCCCGGCTCTGCTTTCTTCTCAATTTCCAGTACATCATACATCTGTATGGTCTGCATGATCATACGGACTTCATGGTATCCGTCCGCACGTTTCCCAACCACATCAAGTCCCAGATTTATTTTTGCAAGTGCACGTAAACGCATAATTCCCTCCGCTTTTGGTTACCGTGAAAAAATAACCACCTTTTGTACTTTGTATACAATTTATCAATATTTTTATTGTAAGATATTTTTGTATTTTTTTCAATACATTTATTCGAGGAAATTTCTCATTCCTTACACGCCTTGCTTCACGCCATATTTTCCCAAAAAGATTCTACCCTTCCACCTTTTTCACCAAAAGTAATGGCATCCCAGGTGTAACCTTGTCATCCTCCAGTTCATTTTGCGCGCAGATTTCCTCCACAGTGGTGTAAAATCGTTTTGCAATGTCCCACATTGTATCCCCGTTTTTTACCATATACACCGTGATTCCCGGCATCGACTGAATTTTCTGCATATCAAGGGGCTGCTCCTCCACCTTGCCGATAAGCAGCTGTTTCTCACACTGAAGCACCAGCGTATCCAGACGGATCACTGCTTTTACCTCTATCTCATTGCTGTCGATCATAGACGTGGACAGCTGTTCCAGATCCGACTGAAGGAAAAAGATGCTGTCTTCTTTTATTCCATTTGCTTCTATTATGTGGGAAAAAGGAATCATTCCATCCACCGAATAGAATGGCATATCATCATTTCCGGTTATATAAAGGATTTTCAGAAATACAATTCCCTCTGCCTGGATTCCGTTTTCCACGATCTTCGTTTTTTCTACTTTTACCCGGCCCTGGCTGTGGCAGATCTGCAGAATCTTCCCCTGGCTCTCTTTCAGCTCGATCCGGTCAGCCACGCGGCATTTGGAATCATTACGGACAAGCAGGCTTCCCAGGCACACCTCTTTTCCCTGTACATTACAGGTTTTCAAAGGAGAATATACGTCCAGGATCAGATCATGCTCTTCCTCCCGGTAAAGCTTCATATCCAGTTCCAGAACCACATCTACGCACATTACCCGTTCTTCACCATCCGAATCCGGCTTCACCTCAATACTCTGATTGATAACAGAATAGCCAATATCCTGGATCATATCTCCGGTGCAGCCGGTGCATTCCATTTCTGAATTGAAGGGCAACGTATATTCTGCCCACTGAAGCGGATTTTCTTCATCCTCACCAGAATATAAAACAAAAACTGAAAGTTCTCCCCTTGCTTTCACCACATTATCTTCTGGTCGAAGATCCATCCCGCGGACTTCGATGGTATACCACAAGAGCTGTTCAATGTTCGGTTTATTGGACACAAGCGTGATCTCATCTTTGATCCGCATAGTGTCCTTTTTATGTACCATCAGACTCATTAACCGTACTTTTTTTCTTTTTACAGAAACGTTTTCTCCACTGATTTCCACGGGAAGCTGCACACCTGTCATTTCATCCACGACTGCATAGAAGGTAACGATCGCCTTAATATTCAATTTTCTGGAATGGATCATGTGTACACTGAGATCCTCAATCTCCCACTTCAGGCATATTTTATCACCCCCAGCGATTCCTTCCAGGTTCAATGTCTCATCAAAAGGCAGTTTTGCCGCCAGACTGCTTACTTTCTGGTCTTCTTCTCCAACATAAAGAATATCCACGTTCAGATTTCCGCTGATAAATGCTTTTCCATCGCTAAGGCGTACTTCCTCCATGGAAATATTCCCTTTACTCTGGATCAGCCTTCCCATATCCGGCTTCGCATCAGGCACATTATAATCCGTATCAAAAGTCACCTGACTGGTTGCCCGGCTTTTTACATGAAGCATCTGCACACTTTCTTTTCTTAATTCCACGATTTTCCACTCCTTTTTATTTCCTACTCAAAAATTACAGGTTCCTTCCTATATTCTGTCCTGATTACAATATACGGATACGAGGGCGGGCTAAGCTCTGCTTTTCTGTCTGATGGCCCGATCAGCTGGGTCTTAAAAAAAACAGCCTGGGATGTCACCCCCAGCTCTTCTACTGAAATACTGTAGCCACCGCACATCTGCAGCCCATATCCTTTTATAAGAAACAGGTCTTTTTCACTTTGATATGTCAATTGGAATTCTTTTTCTTTTTTCTCCTGTATTAAAGTCTTTAACTCTTGTGGTATGTCTTCACTTTTTACAATGGAATATTCCAAAGGCTTGCGCGGCTCATCTTCAATCCGGATAAACCGGCATCCACTAAGTAAAAATAAGCACCCTATCAGAACCATAAAATGTGCTGTCGTTTTTTTCATGGTCACCTTAGCCAGTCCCTGCCGCTCACAGCTGCAGTTTTCATTTATTTTATTCTATGTGGGATAGAAAAGATTTATTGCAAGATTTTTCAAAATTACATATAATGAAGAAAAGGATAAAAGACATATTTACAGAAAGGAAAATCATATGATTCGTTTTATTTTATGCGTGATCGTAGTGGTTGGATTCCTGATTCTTTCCATCCCCATCCTTTTCGTGGAGTGGATTATTGGAAAATTCAATCCTATGGCAAAAGAAATCAGTTCCCTTCGGATTGTCCAGGCAGTATTCCGGTTCATCTTATGGGTGGCAGGTGTGAAGCTTACCGTCATTGGCGAGGAGAATGTTCCTACAGACACACCGGTTCTATACATCGGCAATCACCGGAGCTTCTTTGATGTGCCGCTTACTTATCCGCGATGCCCGATCCGAACTGGTTACATAGCGAAGAAAGAAATGGAAAAAGTTCCGCTTCTTTCTACCTGGATGAAGCGTCTTCACTGTCTCTTCCTTGACCGCAAGGATCTGAAGCAGGGTCTGAAAACCATCCTTACCGCTATCGAAAAGGTGAAATCCGGTATTTCCATCTGTATTTTCCCGGAAGGTACCCGCAACAAAAACGAGAGTGAGCTGGACATGCTGCCGTTCCATGAAGGCAGCTTCAAGATTGCAACCAAGACCAACTGTCCGATCATTCCCATGGCGATCAGCGGTTCTGCTGATATCTGGGAAAACCATTTCCCAAAGATCAAAAAGACCCATGTCATTCTGGAATATGGTAAACCGATTTACGTCGATCAGCTGGAAAAAGAAGATAAGAAACATCTGGGAGCTTATACCCAGAATATCATTCATGAAATGCTGGTAAAAAACAAGGCGCAGTTATAGTATCCAGATCGTATTTTAACAGCCTGTATAAAGACAGCTGTCCCGGATTAACTTTCTGTTATTCCCAAAGACAACTGTCTTTTTTTCTGTCGCACAGCCCGCGGCGATTCCCCATAAATATCCCTGAATTTCTTTAAAAATCCCTTATAATTGGTGATCCCGTTTTTATCCAGAAGGAATGTTATATTTTCGTCAGTCTCCAGCAGATCATTATAGAAATGATCCATCCGGATCTGATTTACATACGCAAGAAAGGTCTGTCCTGTATATTTGCGAAACAAGCGGCAGAAATGTTCTGGTGTGACAGATAAAAGACCTGCCACATCTGCCAGGGAAATATCCTCACTATAATGATTTTGCGCAAATTCCATGCACATTTTCATTCGCTTCAGATCACGCCTGGTGCTCTGTCTTCCTTCTGCCATTTCTTCTGCTATGATTCCCTTCGTATAAAGCAGATACAAAAACCGGTAAACCTCACCAAGAACCAACAGATGATAGCCTTTCGTTTTCTCATCATACAATTCTGCGATTTTTTCAAATACGGCTTTCAGCAACTCCCGAAGCTTCGCCAGTTCTGTTTCTTCTCTTTTTTCTATCCCTTGTATATCTTTTATCACTTCTGTTTCTTCTGGTTTGGCAGGCATATATTCTAAGAACTTCATTCCCTTCCAGCTGGCAGAAATCCGTTCCAGATGAACAGGTGGAATCTGCAGCAGATAATACCAGGAATCTCCATGAGTGAGCGTGTAATGGATATCATTGGTATTTACCAGAAAAATATCTCCCTCTTTCAGTTCATAATTTGTATCATTAATAGCAGCCGTAATGTTACCCTTTATCATATAAATGATTTCCAGATGTTCATGCCAGTGTGCCGGGATCAAGATGTCGCATGTATTTACAACTGAGAAATGAATTTTTCCAAGGTGATCGTCCAATACGTTTTCATATTCAATCTGCATTTGTTTCTTCCCCCTCAACTTTAATGCGTGTTTTGAAAATACTTCCCACAAAATATATTCCGGAACAGATAATACGAATTACAGGAATGAAATCAAAATCTACCACTATTTTCTATATAATTATAGAATAATCAGTACAAAATATCAATAAAATCCCATAAAAGAAGCAATAAATACTCTAGTATATCTCCATATATTCACCTATAATAAAATTTATCAAGACAGAGAACTAATTTCTTAAACCAAACATATCTCAATAAAAAACAGGAGGACACGATCAAATGAATAAATGGACCCGCGTTAAATTCCAGCCAAACCTTCCCCTTAAAGAAACAGGCCGTGTGACCGCAAGTAAGGAGCACATCCTGCTTTCCAAAGAAGCAGCCAAAGAAGGTATGGTTCTGTTAAAAAATGAAAAAAATCTGCTTCCATTCACAGAAGGTACACGCATCGCACTTTTTGGCAAAGGCAGTTTCGACTATGTAAAAGGCGGCGGCGGAAGCGGCGACGTTAAAGTAGCTTATGTGCACAACCTTTATGATGGACTGAAAATGCAGGAAAACGCAGTTCAGATCTATGAGCCATTATCCACATTTTATCGCACCGACATCATGCACCAGTATGAAAAAGGCGCAGCTCCTGGAATGACTGTGGAACCAGAGCTTCCCGCTGCCCTTGCAGACACAGCCAAAGCTTTCGCAGATGTTGCTGTAGTTGTGATCAGCCGTTTCTCAGGAGAAGGCTGGGACCGTTCCAGCATCGAGTGCAACAACGAATTTAATCCATGGGATAACGAAACCACCATGCCAAAAATCTCCGGCGAAGTTTTCCCAGATGGCGATTTCTACTTAACAGCCCGCGAAAAGGCTATGCTGGCAATGGTAAAAGAGCGTTTCGACGACATTGTAGTCATTCTTAACATCGGCGGAATCATTGACCTTTCCTGGGTAAAAAATGACGATCAGATTTCCTCTGCTCTTCTTGGATGGCAGGGCGGCATGGAAGGTGGACTTGCCATGGCAGAGCTTCTTACCGGAAAAGGAAATCCATCTGGTAAGCTTGCCGATACTTTTGCAGCAGATGTTAATGATTATCCTTCTACTGCAAACTTCCACGAATCTTTTGATTATGTAAACTACACAGAAGACATTTATGTAGGATACCGTTACTTTGAAACCATTCCAGGCGCACAGGAAAAAGTCATTTACCCATTTGGATACGGACTTTCCTACACTACCTTTTCCCTGGATAACACAGCCATGTGGGAAACCGAAGATCAGATTTTTGCAGAAGTTCAGGTAGCAAATACCGGTGACATGGCTGGAAAAGAGGTTGTACAGCTTTACTTCGAAGCACCTCAGGGGCTTCTGAAAAAACCATCCCGCCAGCTTGCTGCATTTGCAAAAACAAGGCTTCTTCAGCCAGGCGAGACACAGCTGATCCGCCTCTCCTTTGCAAAAGCTGACATGGCATCCTACGATGACCTTGGAAAAATCCAGAAATCTGCATATATTCTGGAAAAAGGTACTTACCACTTCTACATCGGAACATCTGTAAGAGATGCAGAAGAAGGAATCCAGGCCATGGAGCTTGAGGAAAACGTGATCACCAGACAGCTGAGTGCCCATCTGGTTCCAACCAGCCTGAAAGAGCGTATGCTCTCTGACGGAAGCTTCGAGGAACTTCCACAGTCTGAATGCCACGACATGAACGAATGCGTATTTGAAAAAATGGAGCCTGGCACAGAAGAGGGTCTTACCCCTGGTGTACGCGGCTGTGCGCGAGGTGCCCTGTTTGATAACTATGGCAAAAAGCAGTTTATTGACGTTGCAGAAGGCAAACTTTCCCTGGATGACTTCATGGCCCAGTTAAGCGATGATGATCTGCTTCATCTTCTTGGCGGCCAGCCAAACGTAGGTGTTTCCAATACTTTTGGATTTGGAAATCTCCCGGATTATGGTGTTCCATCCATTATGACAGCTGATGGCCCTGCCGGACTTCGTATCACTGGCGAATGCTGCATGGATACCACCGCATGGCCATGTGCAACCCTTCTTGCCTGCACCTGGAACCCGGCACTTGTTCAGCAGGTAGGACAGGCTGGCGCAGAAGAAGTCAAGGAAAACAACCTTGCCGTATGGCTTACCCCGGCTGTAAACATCCACAGAAATCCTCTTTGCGGAAGAAACTTCGAATACTATTCCGAGGACCCGCTGATCGCTGGAAAAATGGGTGCTGCTATGGTAAAAGGTATCCAGTCCCAGCACATTGCTGCCTCTGTAAAGCATTTTGCAGCTAACAATAAAGAGACAAACAGAAAGCACAGTGATTCCCGTGTTTCCGAAAGAGCACTTCGTGAGATCTATCTGAAAGGATTTGAGATCATTGTAAAAGAGGCACAGCCATGGACCATCATGTCCTCCTACAATGCTATCAACGGTCACCGTGCTTCCGAGAACCGTGAGCTTCTGGAAGATGTACTCCGCGGCGAGTGGGGCTTCCAGGGTATGGTCACCACAGACTGGTGGACAAGAGCAGAACATTATAAAGAAATCCAGGCTGGAAATGATGTAAAAATGGGAACCGGTTTCCCAGACCGTGTAAAGAAAGCCATGGAAATTGGCCAGCTTGGACGTGCCCAGCTGGAGCACTGCGCTAGACGTGTGTTAGAATTGATTCTGAAGATTGACTGATATATCAAACTGAAGGGTGGGGGAAAATAAATCTCCCGCCTCTCTAAAAATAAAAATATCCTGATTAAGTTACAACATCCAGGTTGATACAATCCATGTTGATACCACCCAAAATTATTGTAACTTTCAGGATATTTTTATTTGCAATTATCGCTCTTTTATCTATTCTCTAAAAAACAATAGAAAAGAAATTTTTATCATTTAATAAATTTAACTTCCGGATAGATAGCCTGCTTTGCAGCTTCTTTTCTCTCATTGAAAACAACCTTGTTCTCTTCAAAAAGATTACGTCCCTGTGCATCGATTGACACGATCAGCGGACCAAATTCTTTTACCTTGTTGCACCACAAGGTTTCCGGCATTCCAAGCTCATCCCAGTGATGCTCTACGATTTTCTCAACCTCTGTGGCAGCAACAACTGCACAGCCAGCCTGGAATACACAATGGATCGCACCGAATTCTTTACACGCACGCTCCGTATTCGGACCCATTCCACCTTTTCCGACAATTACTCTCACACCTGTAAGCTTGGTAAATTCATACTCAAATTTCTCCATACGCATGGAGGTTGTCGGTCCCACAGAAACCATTTCATACTCATCCTCTGTACCCTCAATCTTACGGACAATCGGGCCAGCATGAAAAATCGCTTTGTCCTTGATGTCATACGGAAGCTCTCTTCCGTACTCAACCAGACGGCGGTGTGCCACATCACGGCAGGTCATCAGATCTCCGTCCAGCCATACAATATCACCGATTTTAATATCAGCCAGATCTTCTGCACTGATTGGTGTAATAAGAACTTTTTTATCTCCTCTGATTTCTATCATGATTTTTCCCTCCGATTATGCATTAAATTTCCATGTGGAATGTGTATCACATGTTACTGTAAGATCCGAATTTACAATAAGGTGGCCACGGCGGTGTGACCAGCAGCCCACATTAACTGCAACACCAATCGTAGATGGATGACGGGCCGTGTTCTCAATATTAACACCCATTACAGAATATTTTCCACCCATTCCCTGCGGTCCAAGACCAATTGCATTAATACCGTTTTCCAGAAGCTGCTCCATTTTTGCCGCATTTGCGTTATCGTTATGAGAACCGATCGGACGCATAAGCGCTTTCTTTGAATTGAGAGCTGCTGTTTCTACAGAAGTACCTACTCCTACACCAACAAGAAGCGGAGGACATGCATTCAGACCATAGGTTGTCATCTGGTCAAGAACGAAATCGGTTACACCTTCGTATCCTGCACCTGGCATAAGTACCATTGCTTTTCCTGGGAGAGTACAGCCGCCACCTGCCATGTATGCGTAAATCTCACATTTGTCGCTGTTTGGAACAATATCCCACCACACAGTCGGAGTTCCTTTTCCAACATTTTTCTTTGTGTTGTACTCATCGAAGGTTTCTACGGAATTGTGTCTTAACGGTGCTGCAAAGGTAGCCTGTACCACTGCCTCTTTCAGAAGCCCTTCCAGTTCGTTAATATATGGGAAATTAGTTCCGCATTTAAGCCAGAATTGAAGAACTCCTGTATCCTGGCAGCTTGGACGATTCAGTTCTACAGCCAGTCCCTGGTTCTTGGTCATTGTCTCATAAAGTACTTTTGGAAGTGCTGCGCTTTCCTGGGAACCAAGCTCCTCCAGCTTTGCCACCACGTCGTCTGGTAATTTTTTTCCAATGTGGGCAACAAAATCTGCTACCATGTCTGTTAATACTTTAACTCCATTTTCCTTAGTCATGATTTACCTCCTGATATATGTTAAATTTACATTGCCTTTTTGGTTACGTTTTACGTTTCTGTTTATCTTCCTGTTTCTTACGGATAAAATGGGAACAAAATCGGCAACAGAACCATACAGATTACAAAGGATACCAAAATCAGCGGCAGGCCTGATTTCACATAATCCTTAAATTTATATCCGCCCAATCCTACTACCATGGTATTTGCAGGCATTCCAATTGGAGTTGCATATGCACAGGAACCTGCGATTACCGTGGCGATTACAACGGCTCTTGGATCTGCGCCAAGGTTGTTGGCCAGAGAAACTGCAATCGGAATCATCAGCGCTGTTGTGGCTGTGTTTGACATGAAATTTGTCAGCGCACAGGTTACAATAAAGATTACCAGAAGAAGTACTACTGGATTCGGATCTGCTCCAAGAAGTCCTACGATCTTATCTGCGATCAGTTCTCCAGCACCTGTTGTATCCAAGGCTTTTGCCAGTGTAAGAGAACCTCCGAAAAGTAATACCACCTTCAGATCAATAGAGTTCAGCGCTTCTTTCTCAGAAAGAACTCCTGTCAGCACCAGGAAAATCGCTCCGATGCATGCCGAAAGCTGAATGCTGATTCCGATCATTTCCTCAAAGATCATCGCAAGGATTACAAGTACCAGAACGACTAATGAAACAATCTGTTTCCATTTCGGAACGTTGCTGAAGTCTTTCTGTTCCTCAACAGCCGCTCCATTCGCTCCTTTTCCGTCTGGAAGAAGCTTGTACCCGATGAGAATGAAGTAAATGATTCCAATCAGAAGCATTGGAATTCCAACTGGTGCATACATAAAAAAACTTGTGGAAAGTCCCATTTCCTGAAGTGCATTTACTCCCATCAGATTTCCAGGTGCACCGATGATGGAAAGATTTCCGCCAAGTGCTGCTGCAAATACCAACGGCATAAGAAGACGGCTTCTTGAATAGCCGGATTCATCTGCAATTCCACAGACTACCGGAATCAGCACTGCCGCTGTGCCTGTGTTGGATAAGAACCCGGACATTACTCCTACGATTACCATAATTGCAATGATCAATATTTTTTCTGTTTTGGCAAATCTGGTAACCAGCCCTCCGATTTTATTAGCCATTCCTGTTTCAAATAGGGCCTGTCCTACCACAAACATGCCAACACAAAGGATTACGTTGCTGTTTACATACTGTGAAAACGTTGTAGATACATCCAAAACTCCGGTAATTGTCAATCCGATCGCACAGATCGAAGCTGTAAGTCCAAGTGGAATTTTCTCAAGGATGAAGCTAATGATCGTAAACACAAGAAACAGCAGTGTGATTGTTGTGTGAGACATTTTATTGATCTCCTTTCACTTCTTTTTCTTTGTGATATCGTTTATTCTTGATTTTTTACTTTACGCTTCTGTCTTACTTATCAGTCTTCTTGTATGAATCTCTCTTGAAAGGTACCGGCCGTACACGTTTCCTTTGATGAGTTTATTATAGTCCTTGTATGTATAAAAAAACAAATTAATGGTCTGCATAACCCTATAAAAATTTTTTATATTCTCAATTTTTACAGATATATTTTGTGCAGTATTACCATGAAACAATATGAATTTAAAATAAATATGGAAATTATTATATGTATGTGGTATTTTTATGAAAGATGAATTAGAATTGAGGTATTTGCCATCATGACACTAAACCAGCTTCGATATTTCTGCACTGCCAGCCGCTGTCACAGCATTACCAAAGCAGCGGAAGAATTATACGTCACCCAGCCTACCGTTTCCGTAGCCATCCGTGACCTGGAAATCGAATTCGGTATCAGCCTTTTCTATAGAAAGGGAAACCAACTGGTCCTGACACAGGAAGGCGAGGCACTTTATGAAAAAGCCACCTATATTCTCCAGTACTGCACAGAACTCCAGGCTGACTACTCCAGCATGGCAAGAGTAAAGCCACCTCTTCGCATTGGAATTCCGCCAATGCTGAGCACTGTATTTTTCCCGGACCTTCTCACCGCATTTCATCAGGAATATCCGGAAATTGCTGTAGTCCTGGAAGAGTATGGCTCCGTCCGCGCCTGTAATCTGGTTCAGGACGATACCCTGGATCTGGCTCTGGTAAATATGGAGCAGTACAATATTGATAAATTTTACAACGCTGTCCTGGCCAACGACCAGGTTGTTTTCTGTGTAAGTAAAGATCACCCGCTGGCGGGCAAAGAACTTGTTACTACAAAAGAAATGTCAAAAGAAGCATTGATTTTTTTCAACGCTGATTCCGTACAGAACCAGCTGTTAAGGACTCGCTTCGAAATGGACGGCTACACTCCGAACATCGTCATGCGCAGCAGTCAGATTTATACCACACTGCAGTTTGTCAGAACCGGAAAATATGGCTGCTTCCTTTACTCCAGCATGACTGACCGGTTCGCAGATGCGAGGATAACAGGAATTCCCCTTAATCCACCTATCCGCATAAAAATTGGAATGGTGTGGAAAAAGGGGAAATATATCAGTGGGGATATGCAAAAATTCCTTAACTTTACAAGAATGTACTATAGAGAGCATCCATTGACGCCGAAGCCTCCGGCACTTTAAAATTAACAGTTAAATAGAACTTTAATATTTTCCCAGAATCGTAATCCAGACTGCCGCTGCTACTCCAGCGATTGTTGCGATCAGTGCCCCAGGTAAAACAAATCTTGTCTTTCTCACTTTTGTTATACCAAAATAAACGCTCATACAATAGAACACGCTCTCAGTGGAACTTAGAATAACCGCAGCCATAAAACCTACGGAGGATTCTGTTCCATGCTCTTTGAAAATGTCCAGAAGCAGACTGGTTGCGGCACTTGAGGAAAAAAGCCGCACGAATGTCAGTGGAACAATATCACCTGGCAATCCAATAGAACCAGTTGCTTTTCCAAGGAATTTTCCCAGAAAACCAAGAAGCCCGGAAGAGCGCAGGACACCTACAGCCGTCATAAGTCCAATCAGTGTGGGACAAATTGAAATTACTGTCTTCAATCCATCCCGGGCTCCATCCAGAAAATCCTGATAGATGTTTCTTTTTGCCAAAAGGCCGGAACTGATAACGATGAATAAAAGAAAAGGTATCATTAAATCGGACAGATAATTGATAACTTTCATAGGCCTCCTGCTATAATACTATTGCTATTTAATGTGCTCAGGACGAACGCGCTCTAATGCCTGGATTCTGTCACCTTGCAAAAAATCACCGCTGCCAGCGTACTCATCCCGGTGGCAAAAATAGCCGGTCCTACAATCGCTGCAGGAGCGGGACTTCCATACTGTGCCCGGTATGCGATCATGTTGATTGGTAAAAGCTGTAAAGAAGAAACATTGATGATCAGAAACGTACACATGGATCTGCTGGCTATGGTACTGTGTCCATTCAGCCGGTCCAGTTCCTGGAATGCCAAAAGCCCAGAGCTGGTGCTGGCATGTGTCAGTCCAAGAAAATTAGATAGAAAATTTAAAGATATGTAATAGCTTGCTTTTTCCTGATCTTTCAATTCAGGAAATAAAAAAAGAAGCAGCGGCCTGGCTTTTTTCGCAAGCTTCTCCACCAGTCCTGCCTGCTCCCCGATTTTCATAATTCCGGTCCAGAATGCAGTGATTCCGGCAATAGCGATTACCAGGCTTACCGCTTCTTTTGCAGAATTTATAACAGTTTCGGTTACTGCGTCAAGGTTCCCCGCAAAGGCACCATAGATAATTCCAAGAAGAATCATACCGCCCCATAAATAATTCATCATAGCGATTTTTTCCAATTTCATTTTCTTATTGAATACTATATGCCTTGTAACAGTATAGTATAACATCAGCGTTAAAAATCTTTTATTCTCTAATTAAAGAAAGTTTTACCAGTAAAAATCATAAATATCTATATCAGCTGATCTTTCAGGGTTTTCTCAAAAACCAAAATCCTCGTAGTCCTCTGGCAGAAATCTATGATAGATGAAATGGAAGCCTTCATCCTTGAAGCAATAATAATACGTGTCATCTGCCTTATCCACAAAACGGATATAAAAATCAAATTCTCCGTTGTCCATCTCCTGGCACTCTGTTTTTCCCCAGTAGGAAGCAAACAACGACAGCAGTTTCTCCTTGGTGCAGTCATGCTGCTGAACCAGTTCGATGAGAACCTTGATAAATTCATTTTCTTTCATATTTTCATGAACATAGACGCTTCCCGGTTCCGGAATGTAGAAGCAGAATCTGTCCCCTTTATGGGACACGGACACTTCGCCCAGCTTCTGTGTCAGCTCCCTTGGCATATTCTGCAGACGGATAAGCATTTCTTCTGCACTGTCCTTTGCGGAAAAGAAATGATTTAAAGAGGAAAGTGGATAATATAAATGAATCTTCTCCTCTTTAAAGCCAAGCTTCGCCTGTTCTTCTTTTATTACATCTATTAAACTGTTTTCCAGTTTTTCAAATCCAGTCATAAGTTCTCCTCTTTTCGGTTCTTGAAGTTTCTAATCAATTTCATATTTTAACTCTATCTTCATAAAAAGATAGCCTGAGATTGGTTACTGTTCATTCCGTGATCTGTAACTTAAATTACCCTTTCTCGTTAATTTTGCTCTTACAGCTGCGCATAAGTTTAACATATTTTTCAGTTCGTTTCAACTTACTGTTTTCTGTAACCGCCCCACTGAATGTTACCTCTCCATTCTCGGCAACACGCTTCACAATACGCAGAAATCATGTATTTACATAATTTTACGCTATAGCAGCTTTAACAGAACATATATATTTCACTGCCTTTTTACTTTGTAGACAAAATATTCATGGCTAAAATGATATCCCAATTTCTCCGCCAGACCTACTGACATTTTATTCGCAGCATCCCAATTTGCATAAAGTCCACGCTTATCACATTCAAGAAGCAGCTGCGCTGCGCCGATATACGCAAGTCCCTTTCTGCGGTAGTCCTCCCGCGTTACCACCTCAATTTCAATTCCTCCATGATACCCCGAATATGAGGAAATCCCTGCTACAACCTCTCCAGCTTTCATAATTACTACTCCCAGTCCAAACAGCTCGTACTGACTGTAATCCTCATAATTAGCTGCCAGATCTTTACTCCACGGAGTATTTCTGCAAATTTCAAAAAGACTCTGGTCGATCACTCTCATCTCATATTCTTTCGGTAAGCTTGCTGCTACCTCACTCAGTTTCACAAGGTCAAAAATTCCAGGCTCCTTTTTTATCGCATAACGGACTGTCTTTTCCGCCTTTTCTCCATAGCATTTCTCGATCATCTGTGCCCATTCTTCATTTTGTGGAACCAGAATCAACTCCTTAGATTCACAGTCTTCCGGGCAAAAAAGCGCCATTTCTTCCGTAGGCCTCCCACTCAGAAAACAAAAATCCCCCAGCATAACCGCACCACTCTCCGGCTTTTCCAGGGAATCCACATATATTTTTCCCATCACTCCCTGCAAAGCTGACCAGACTACACTGTCCTGCCAGCCAGTAAAAAGAGCGCAGGCTTTACTTGTATCTTTTAATTCGTATATCATTTTTCTTTCACTCCTAATTCATCATGAAAATATTTTAAAGTTGAATATGTATACCTTCTTTTAAATTCTTTTTCTGGCAATAACTGTCTTTTGTCCATATGCGCTACATAATCTTCCACAAATTTCAACGATTCCTTTTTTATTCTTTCCATATGACGCATTGTCTCCTTAAATTCATCGTGATCTATAATTGCATTTTGCGTTCCTATATATTCCAGATTTTTCACAATCACAATCTTGGAATAATCTAAACCAGATTTATGTTTTTTTGATCTCTTCGATTTTTTAAAATGATATGCATACAAATGGGAAATTTCACTTCGAAATGGAATGCAGATACAATAATTGTAATGAGTTTGAAATAACAGACAATTATAGGCTCTCTCTTTTTTCTTTAATATTTCTATATAAGGTGGATTAGGGTATGCTTGAAAAAAAGCATCCGTTAGCTTTAGTATCTGATAGTCATTTTCTGGCAGATACACTAATTTCCCTCTTTCTAAATTATACAAATAGCATAAAGCGAGAGGAACTTTCCTCTCGCCACTATGTCTCCATCACTCGGTCATTTTTTTATTTACCGTCCTGTCAGAACCGTCACAGGACTCATCTCTCGGTCATTTTTTAGTTTACCGTCCTGTCAGAACCGTCACAGGACTCATCCTTGATGAAGAAAGAACTTTTAGTTCTTGTATTCAGTATACGCATCTCAATATAATTTGACAACCTTTTTTTCTCTCTTTACAAAAATTTTATAAATAACTTGGAACTGATATGTTTAAAACCAATAGCTTTACACTTGTTGAATCTATTTCATATAAAATCGTACTTCTCACAAACAAAAAATTGTGCTAGAATATACCCAAAGCATATTTTCTCTAATTTCAAGGTGCATTTGCATCATCTGTAAATTCTAAACATCATTCAGAAATCTATGCTTTTAATTTCAAACCAAACTAAGAGCAGGAGATTTTTGAAGTACATATTCAGGTCTCCTGGAAAGGAGAAGTGAATATGGTAAAAAAGATTTTTTCGGAAACTGAAACATTAGAAACCTATTCCCAAAGCGAGAATGTATAGCAAAGTTCTTGCTGAACGAGTATCTGAATTAAAAGAAACACCGAAGGGAATGAAGTATATGTGTCGTGAATTGGAAGAACTTTATAGTGAAGAATTTGAACTTGGAAAAGAGCAAGGGAAATTAAAGCTTGCAAAAGAAACCGCCCTTTCCATGGCAGAAGACGGAGTGAAAATTGAAAAAATTTCGCATTACATCAAGGTCAGCCCTGAAACAATCCAGGAGTGGCTTAATACCAAAGATAATTAAAGCAAATGAGGAGGTTTTATCATGGATTTTCAGACACTAATTGAAAAAAGAAGAACTGTACGCAAGTACAGTCCTGACACCAATGTGACTAAAGAGCAGATTCAGGAGCTTATAAAGGCAGCTCAGGAGGCACCTTCCTGGAAAAACACAGAGACCGGCCGCTATTACTGTGTTTTATCAGAGGATAAGAAGCTTCAGATTCGCCAGGAATGTCTCGGATATGCAAACAACGATAGTAAAACAGAGTACGCAGCTTTAATCGTCACCACTTTCGTACATAACCGCGCCGGTTTCCAGACAGATGGCACTCCTGACAACGAACTCGGCAATGGCTGGGGCTGTTATGACCTCGGACTTCAGAACGAAAACCTGATTCTGAAAGCTACAGAGCTTGGACTTTCTACTTTGATCATGGGACTTCGCGACGCTGATAAAATCCGCGAACTTCTTTCCATCCCAGTGGAGGAAACTATCGTTTCTGTTATCGCTGTTGGTAAAGCGGGCGAAGAACCAAGCCGTCCGAAGCGCAGAGAACTTGATGAAATTCTGCACTTTTTCTAAAGCGTACCACCAAAAGACTTTTTGCAAAATGTGCGTCATAATTTGTGGGAGATTTTGTCCGATTGAGGTTGGTGCAGCGAGCTACACCAACCGAAAGAAGGTAAGATTTCTCGCAAAGTGGAGCGGGCAGATTGCAGGAATATAATATAACTAACAGATTTACAAGGAGGATCCCATGGAGAAATCAACCGTATATTTCACCGATTTCCGCTGCAAAGTAGGCACCAGCCAGCTGGACAAGCTGAAAAAGCTTTGTATCGCAGCCGGAATCAAAGACATTGACATGGATGGCAAATTCATTGCCATCAAAATGCATTTCGGAGAGCTTGGTAACCTTGCTTTCCTTCGTCCAAACTACGCTAAAGTTGTAGCTGATCTTTGTAAGGAGCAGGGCGGAATGCCTTTCCTTACAGACTGTAATACCCTTTATCCTGGAAGCCGTAAGAATGCCCTGGAGCATATGGACTGTGCCAATCTCAATGGATTCAATACCACTACCACAGGCTGCCAGATCATTATCGGTGACGGACTCCGGGGAACAGATGATATTGAGGTTCCTGTAGAAAATGCAGAATATTGCCACACAGCCAAAATCGGCCGCGCCATCATGGATGCAGACGTATTTATCAGTCTTACTCATTTCAAGGGTCACGAAGCTACCGGTTTCGGCGGTGCTATCAAAAATATCGGTATGGGCTGCGGAAGTCGTGCCGGAAAAATGGCCCAGCACAACAGCGGAAAGCCGGTTATCGAAGCGGACATTTGCCGTGGATGCCAGCGCTGCGCCAAAGAATGCGGAAGTGATGCCATTACATACCCTGAGAAAAAAGCTGTTATTGATTATGATAAGTGCAAAGGCTGTGGCCGTTGTATCGGTGCCTGCAGCTTTGATGCCATTCATAATCCTCACAGCAATTCCAATGAGCTTCTCTGCCGCAAAATGACAGAGTATGCAAAAGCAGTCTGTCATGGCCGCCCATGCTTTCATATTGCCCTGGTTCAGGATATAAGCCCCAACTGTGACTGCCACGGCGAGAACGACGCTCCAATCCTTCCGGATATCGGAATGTTCGCAAGCTTCGATCCTATTGCCCTTGACCAGGCCTGCGTAGATGCCTGTCTTGCAGCAGAACCAATCCGCAACAGCCAGCTTGGTGATAACCTTGCGAAACCAGACTGGCACTGCCATCATAATCACTTCATGGATTCCAATCCAAATGTGGAATGGGAAGCTACGTTAGATCATGGGGAGAAGATTGGACTTGGTACACGGAGTTATGAATTGAAGAGGATTTGATATAATATTCGGCAGATAATATCCTGCAAAGTGTTTTGTTAATCTGCAAAACAAAAGAAAAATACAAAACGGACAATTGCCTGTCTGGAATTCCCATAGCAATTGCCCGTTTTTCTTCTTTATACAGTCTTGAAAGTTTTCTTTTTATACTTTTCCAGTCTTTCTTTTACAAGTTTCATACTTTCCGGGTTGGAGAAAAATCCTCCCTGTGTTTCTGCAATTTCTTCCAGATGTTTGGCACGTCCTGCTACAGTCGTTCTGTCTTTTAACAGTCCGTCTTTCTGAATTTTGAAAATCCATTTTCCTCCATCTGTCTGCTCCAGGGTTCCACCGGCACCACATACCTGACATTCTACCGGATAATAAAGACCATCCCACTGCTTCTCCCCCAGAACAAGTGCATTGGAATGACAGTTCGGGCACCAGCCCATATCTTCTTCGCCCATCCATCTGCGTTCTTCTACAGGAAGCTCCAGACATTCCATAATATTTTCACCCATTTTGTGAGCTCGTGCCACCAGATCATCCTGAAGGAGACACTGTGCATTTCCCGGGACTCTGGTTCCCAGAATCATGTCCACAACTTTCATATCTGTTGTAAACATAGCCGCCTGCATACTCTCCAGTGCCATAGACTGCCATGCTCTTGTTGAACCACCTACGGCAATCAGACCTGCAATGCGGTCTTTATGCTCGATCGCACCAAGGGTCTCCAGAAATGATGTCTCATAGCTCAGACTTCTCTGTGCAAACGTGATAAATGTGGAACAGGCCATCAGATCATAGGTTGGTGCGGAAAAAAGCACTGCATCCTGAGCTAGCATAACGTCCATAATTTTCTTTTTATCGTCTTTCTTGTCAAGAATACTTCCGGCATTTTTTCCCATGGACATATTTTTTGTACAGGAAGTACATCCGGTACATGGAAGAATATTATAATCCTTCAGATTGATCATGGTAACTTCTGCACCTTTTTCCTCACATGCCATAAGTGCTTCTTTCAGTAAAATCTCACTGTTGCTGTTTTTTCTTCCTGCTGTGATACCCATTACTTTATAGCTCATAGTTTTTCCTTTCTTACGCAGTCAGGCAGTATGCCTGACTGTACTCATCTTCAGTTTTCTTCGTTAATATATTCTGCTACGGATTCTCCTGCCATACGTCCGGAGTTTACTGCAAATCCCATTGTATTTCCCGGAAGTGTAAAGTTATAACTGTCACCATAAATAGTATTGGCATCTGATCCGGCTGAATAAAGTCCAGGAATCGGCATATAATCGTCATTCAGTACTTCGCAGTATTTGTTGATACGAATGCCGCCGATGGTTCCATATGCTCCAAGATAGAATTTACCCACCAGATATTTGCCTTTTCCTGTAATCTTATGAAGGAACTTCGGATTTTTATTAAACTGTGTATCACAATGAATGTCACACATTTCATTATAAGTTTCAATTGTATTTCGCAGCACAGCTTCATCAATCTGCAGTTTTTCAGCCAGTTCCTCAATAGTATCTGCCTCAAAGTATGCCTCATAGCCCTGTTCCACAGCCACTGCTGCCTGCTGTTCAAATGCCTGGAATGCATCTGCCGGATGTACGATGTCCTCAATATCCGGACCATTTTTCTTATAATGTTTCAGGATATTTCCATCCATGATGCAGTATCCATAGTTTCCTGGCTGAAGTGCCAGTGCATTTCCTGTGAAAGTTGTATTTCCCATACGGTCTTCGTTCATGAAACGCTCACCAAGCTGGTTGATGAGAAGGTTCGGCTGACGCAGAACTGCATCCAGAAGGAACCAGTTAAGGTTGTCCGGAAGCTGATAGATAGCCTCAATACCTGCACCATATTTCATGGCTCCTGCTTTCCACATCATATTCAGACCGTCACCTGTGATTCCCGGGATCATAAACGGATAATAGTCTTCTCCAAGGTGAAGATTGAACTCTTTTTCCAGCATTTCTTTGTTATTTCCAAATCCACCAGTTGCAACAATAACTGCTTTTCCTGTTGCCTTGATCTGCTGACCTTCTTTATCAACAGCCATGACGCCGCAGATTTTTCCATCTTCTTTAATCAGTTCTGTTACAGTTGTTTCCATTTCAAACTGTGCGCCTAATTCTTTGGCACGGTTTGTCAGGGCTTTTACCATTCCGCCAGCTGCTCTTGGTCCGATCACTCCGTTTTCCGGTTTTACAATATGCCAGGTCGCTTCTGATTCTGCAAAATATTTAAATGCACCGGCAAATTCCACACCCATGTCTTCCAGCCATTCAATTGTATCTGCTGATTTTGAGAAATATGTGGATACCAAATCTGCATCTACTCTCCAGTGAGTATAATCCATATGCAGATCCAGGGCTTTCTCGACTGTAATCTGGTTGAACTGTCTTCTCTGTACTTTTGTGTCAATACCAAGTGGTCCCATACCCATGTTGGCAGCTCCACCTGTTGTATTTGATTTCTCGATCACGATGCAGGACAGTTGTTTTCTCCTGCTGTTACTGCTGCTGCCAGACCTGCCGGACCTGCCGCAACAATGATTACGTCTGCATTCATTTCTCTCATTGGTAGATTCCCCTTTACTGTAATTTTTGATTCTGCAGCAATATCTTTCACTGCAGATGCACCACTTACTTTTTTTGTAAAAAGCCTTGCAGACGGACGTACACGTTTACGCTCTCTGCGTACTGTTTCTGTTTCTGATTTCCTGTTTCCTCCAATTGCGACCGGTTCATCCGGAAGTTTCGGAAGTCGTCCGCTTATAGATTTCACAGCGCCGTGAATGCAGGCATCTACACATTTACCGCATTTCACACATTCATACTCATCAATTACGGAAATATATCCTTTTCCACCTTCTACCGCATGCTTCGGACAGATTTCAGCACAGGCACCTTCTCCCTTGCAGAGTTTCGGGTCAATATAATAGTGCACCAGACCCAGGCATTCTTTGGCAGAACATTTTCCGGAAAGATGTTCCTTTACTTCACTCTCAAACTCTGTTGTCAGTGTTTTTACACTACCTGCCCCTGTCTGTCCGAGACTGCAGTTGCTTTCTGTTTCCATGACTCCGGCAATTTCTTCCATCAGGGAAATATCTGTCTGTTTTCCTTTTCCATTCATCAGATCAAGAAGAGCACTGTCAATCTGAACCAGACCTTCCCTGCAGAATACACATCGTCCACAGCTTCTCTCCCTCATGGTATGAACCATTTTCTGAACCAGATTAACTGCACATTGTGTATCAGATACAGATTCCATAACTCCGTTTTCTTCTGGAATCTCTGTTCCGATCGTTTTATCCAGTACGGAAAGACCATACAGATGATTTCCGATCCGGAGTCCTTTGGATGGCTGTACCAGATCTCTGATTTTTGTTCCATAAAGAACTTTTACCGGTTCTTTTCCATCCACAGACAACAGGCAGAAATCCGCGTTGTCCCCTGCAAGAAGTGCTGCTATCTTGAAACAGGTCAATGGATGAAGGATGATATCTTTTTTATAAGCTGTTTTTACACAGGTTCCATAGATAATTTCTGTCTGTCCGGAAATATTCAGTTCACTGGCTGCTTTTTCTACAGATTCTGCACGCGCTTTTTCCGGCAGAATTACAATATAGGAATCTGCACCAGAAATTTTTGCAGCAGCTGCTGCCCCCGCCATAACAGCCTTTGCGTACTTCTCATACAGAACGGCAAGCATCTGATCTGCATCTGCATTCGCAAGAGTGATCACTATATGCTCTGCTGGTTTTTGCACCAGTTCAGCAACCATTTCACCGGTTACATGCTCTGTCAGATTTCCCAGAAATCCACTAAGTGTCTGGCTGTCTTTTTCACTGATCTCTTTTATCACCATATCTGTTTTCGTATTTTCTAACAGCATGTTTCTTCCTCCTTTCCATACTCGCTCCAGATCTTACTCTTCGTGATGTCCATTCTCAGATCACACTGCAGACAACGTGAGGCTTCTCCACAGATTTGTGCTTCACAAATTCCGTGATCTACCATATGGAAATTGTCTTTACGTTCATCTACCGACAAAACCTCCGGCTGTCTGCGTTTTTCATATCCAAAGCCTTCGGCCTTTCCAATCGACGGATTATGTTCCTCTACAGGTGCCAGTACTTCTGAAATATCTCCATTTCCGCCGAGATATTTATCAATGGATTCCGCTGCTTTTCTTCCGTCTGCAACCGCAAGAACAACAGATTTTGTTCCATAGGTAACATCTCCGCAGGCAAAAATTCCCTCTACATCTGTAGCCAGTGTTTTCGGATCAGCCACGATCGAGTTAGCTCTTCCTCTTGCCAGCCCTGCTTCCGGATTCAGTCCACATCTCTGTCCCACTGCAAAAATAACAGTGTCTGCCTGAATTTCATGGTAAGAATCTTCTACTTTTTCAATAATCGCACGGCGGTTTTCATCAAACGTAAAGGAAGCAATATCAGAAAATCCAACTCCCGCAACTGCACCTTCCTCTGTTTTCAGAATCCGCTCAAAAGTCTGTGCTGGATGAACCTGAATTCCTTCTTCCTGTGCCTGCTGGATTTCTTCATCATCAGAAGTCATTTTGTCCCGCGCTTCCAGACATGCTACATGAACTTCTTCTGCTCCAAGTCTTCTGGCTGTTCTCGCACAGTCAAAAGCAACATTTCCACCGCCAAGCACAATTACTTTTTTGCCCATTCCCGTTGCGTTTCCCATAGATGCATTTCTGAGGAAATCAATGTTCAGAAGAATTCCTGTTGCATCATTTCCTTCCATCGGAAGAAGTGTTCCTGTGTGATTTCCAATGGCAACTAATACGGCATCATATTCCTTTTTCAGATCTGTTACGTTTTCTACCCTTGTATTTGTCTCAAGGTTGATTCCTGTCTGAAGCATAAATTCTACTTCTTCATCTACAATCTCTCTCGCATACGATAAGAAGGAATTCCATACTGAAGCATTCCGCCTGCTTTTGGAAGTGCTTCTTTTACTGTTACAGCATGTCCCTGTTTTCTCAGATAATAAGCTGCTGTCATACCCGCCGGGCCGCCGCCTACGATGCACACCTTTTTCCCTGTATCCGAAAGCTGTTTTCCACAGTTTTTCCAGTACTTTCCTGTTTCATGCTCCATAGCGTAACGTTTGATATTCCGGATAGAAACCGCTTCATTTACTTCTTTTCTTCTGCACTGGCTTTCACATACGTGAGAGCAGACATGACCAAGACATTTGGGAAGTGGAAGTTTTTCACGGATAACTGCTGCTGCCTCTTCGTATTTTCCTTCTTTTACAAAACGGATATAACGCGGAACATCTGTGTTTGCC
Source organism: Blautia sp. HCP3S3_H10_2 (assembly GCF_052122375.1). Classification (NCBI taxonomy): domain Bacteria; kingdom Bacillati; phylum Bacillota; class Clostridia; order Lachnospirales; family Lachnospiraceae; genus Blautia; species Blautia sp. HCP3S3_H10_2. The sequence continues at coordinate 127,123 of NZ_JBQKCL010000003.1, read as the reverse complement.
GGACAGGTTGCACGGCACGGAACCAGTTTTTCCTGTCTTTCTACTGCTGAATAATTTATCTTGTCACGGATCGTTCCAGTCGGACAGACTTCTGCACATGCCCCGCAGAATCTGCAGTCCTCATCTTTTAACAGACGCTCGTGCAAAGTACCAATATAGTTCTCCATATCTTTTTTCTTATACTGAAGAACTCCTACACCACGAAGTTCATTGCAGGCACGTACACAACGTCCACAGGTAATACAACGGTTCATATCATGGTCATACAACGGATTTCCTGTTTCACAGGCAAAACCTTTTACCCTTGCACGCATTCTTGTTGCGGAAACTCCCATATACTGAATCAGATTCTGCAGCTCACAGTTTCCATATTTCGGGCATGTAGAACAGTCTTCCGGATGTGCTGCAAGAATCAGCTCCATTGCCAGGTTTCGAAGATGTGTGATCTTCTCATTTGCAGTTGTGATGACCATTCCTTCCTCTGCTTTCAGAGAACAGGAGGTTACCGGTTTTTCCTGTCCTTCTACCTGTACATAGCAGAGCTTACATGCAGAAATATCACTCAGATCCGGATGATGGCAAATGTGGGGAATATAGATATCATTCTGCAGAGCAGCTTCCAGCACAGAAGTACCCTCTGTTGTCTGAATCTTTTTTCCATCAATGGTTAATGAAATCATAACTTTTCTCCTTTCTTTACAGTTCTCCTTTATTTTCTTCATAAACCTCCGGCAAAATCGCTGCCAGATTGGAAAATTCTTTAATACTATGGGCAAACAGTCCCTGCGGAACAATTTCTGGTATGGAAACTCCTTCTGGAAGGGTTTTTACGATCTTTCCATCAACAACTCCCATTCCGATCCAGAATCTTGAACAGAGCATTACCCCATCTTTATATGGATACCATTTATGAGTCATTGCTGCCGCACAGCTGCTTTCTCCGATCGCACATACCATGGAACTGCATTTCTTTGTTCCGATAATACTTTCGTCATAGCCAAAATCTGCCGGTCTCTTGAAATTCAGTTTCAGAAATTCCGGCCCCGGTCCTACATCTTCCATAATATAATGACTGACTCCCCAGGTTTTCTCGTTCATTGGTACTGACGGATCACATACATAATCTACACGGTCTGCTCTTGCAAAATAATGATCCTCCGGATCCCATATCTTGTATCGAAGATCAGAGCCTACACTGTGCCATGGGAACCACCAGTCAAGCATTTCTACCGTTACATTAGGCATGTATGTAGTATTGCATACGAATCCGGTTCCGTCCTCCATGATCCCATATCCGGTCTGACAATATTCTTCATCTTTTCCTTCCAGATACAGATTTTTCTCATCAAAAGGTACCGCTTTGACCTTTGCAGCTCCTGCTTCCAGAATCTGAATCTTTTCCTTCGGAATCTGTGCCAGATCCTGCTCAAAAAATCTGTAATAGGACAGTTCTTTTTCTTCTCTGCTTACGCCTACTTTTTTCATGACTGCTTTTCCTTTCTGCTATCCAAAAATTTTAGTGTTTTTTTCTGTACCAGATCTACAAACACCCCTACATACCAGATTCCCACCAGCATTGCCACTCCGATCTGAACCGGTACAGTCCCAACATTCTCCCAGCCGCCTGGAGCCAGGATCGTAAGTCCGATTGCCCATCCGCAAAGCCATGCCGGGCAGAAAATATATTTTGGAACCAGAGCGGAAATGATTACTGCCAGACCTCCAAGCACAAACAAGGTTCCAAAAAGTTCCAGATCTTCATTCAGCTTTAATGTATCCATAACCTTCAGAGCTGCAACAGCCCAGAAATCTCCTAATAGGAACCCGACAGAAATTTTTACTGCATCTTTTCTTTTATTTCCATTGGTCACATAAAGTCCTGCACAGATCAGTGCAACTGCGCCTGTACTCACCTTGAGATATGGAGCGATCACTGCCCATAATGGTGGAAATAAAGCAATTCCCAGAGCCAGCGTCCATGTATCTGCATTTAATTTATTCTTCATCTTTCCCCCTTCTCAGACTCTCTTATTTTATATTTGATATTTTTTTAACATTCCATCTGGCATGATTATATACTCTCTGCTTTTCATTCGTCCAATAGCATTTTTCGCATCTATCTATTCTAATTCGTAATAGATTGTGGTATACTTATGACAACATCTTAAGACTCCGATTTTTTGCAGAATATTTTATGTAACCTGTGTTTTGATCTCGAAAGGGGATACTATTATGTACAAGATCAGTCTGTCAGAAATGCAGATATTTCTTCTCACCGCCAAATATCACAGTTTTTCCAAAGCGGCAGAAGTCCTTTATATTTCCCAGCCTACAGTCACCAAATGGATCAAACATCTGGAAGCTGAACTGGGTATTAAATTGTTCCAGCGCACCAGCCGGTCTGTTGAGCTTACTTATGCCGGAGAATTGTTGAAAGACCGCTGGAAACCGCTCCTTGCAGAAATTGAGGCCTCTATACGTGATGCCCAGGAGCTTTCCATGAACCGGCTGTCTACTATACGAATTGGTGCTCTGGATGGATATGATTTTGAGAAAATTTTATCAGATTATGCAATTCCTTTTGAGAAACTTCACCCAGAAGTTCAGATTGATTTTAACATTTATAATCTTCATGAATTAACAGAACAGATTGAGAATCTTGATATTATCTTTTCCAATAACCTGGAATATGCAATTGCAAAGGATCACGCATTTCTAAAGCTGGATAATCTGCCTTTTTATCTGGCAGTTTCCAGAGAGCATCGTTTTGCCAGAAAAAGAAGCATCACCATGAAGGAAATATCCAGCGAGAAACTTCTTATTTTCCCGCCATATGTTTCCCCTTCTGCCATGCAGTATGCTTCTTCCGCGTTTAAGCTTCGAGGCCTTGCTCCACAATTTATCCCTGTAGAGAATACTCCCAGTCAGTTACTGAAGATTTCTCAAAATCAGGGTGTGTCCATTCTCAATGCCAACAGCATTAAAGGTTATGAAAAAAAGATTTCTCTAATTCAAATTAAAGACTTTCCATTTGAGTTCTACAGACTGGTTATGTACAGACCTCAAAAGCTTTCTGCTGCCACACGTAAGTTTCTGGCTTATCTTACTGAGCAGTTTTCGTTGGAAGCGGACAAATGAATATTGATGATTTCGCCAGACCAAAATATCGCAAAGGAGACTTTTATGCAAAATTCGAATTCAAATTATGAGAAAATGAAAAATATCATGGCCGAAACATTTCTTAGTTATGATCAGGAACATATGATTCAAAAATTTTCCCTCAAAGCTAATCTGAACTATTTATATCTGCCATTTGTTGGTCATATCTATCGCATTGACAGATTTTTCGGAAACGTACAATGGTCTGACGATAATTTCCAAACTGTCAATACAGCTGATTACAATGAAACAATGACCATATATGACGTTCTCTGCAATTCAAAGGAGCACTGTCACCTGGCTCATGAGTTTGTTAATATCAGTGCTCTTTCTTCTGTCAAAACCGGAAATCTCACTCAAAACGGCGGATTTTTTCAGCATAATGCAGATTTCTTTGATGGAAAAACAGCAGAGTTGCATCGCGCATGCCAGACACTTCATGGAAAGCCTCTAAACAAAGGGGATGTAGCCTGTGAACTGGAATTATTTCCGTTTCTTCCACTTATTATCCGCTTCTGGGAATCTGATGAAGAGTTTCCGGCAAGCCTGCAGATTCTTGCAGATAAAAATACACTTGACTATATGCATTACGAAACACTTATGTTTGCACTCACCCATCTGTTTCACCGCATCCAGGAAGAAATGAACCTATTATGATTTTATGGAACTTCTGGAAGAAAAACTATATCACAAAATTATAGTACATTTTTCCAACTTGCACTCCACCTGATTTCCACCTGATCTCCAGCAAACTCAATGGGCAGCCACACATATCTGGAATCTGCCAGGTCACTGCTGTTCCATCTGTCTCCATAGTAAATCCATTGTCCAGCTTTCGTCCGGAACACACAGGTACTCTGTGTATCAAAGGTAATATCTGCATCTTCACCTACACATGGATTCCCATCATTTTTCCATTCACCGAAGATCTCATCCGCAGACCAGACTCTCGCCTGGTTGGACATCCAGCCGGTGGTGCTGGAAGACATGATATAGTACCTGCCATTGTCCCCTTTAAACAGAACCGGAGCTTCCCGCATGGCGCCTGGAAAAATCCGTATGAAATCTTCTTTATAAACAGCCTTTTCCGGCTCTGTGGACAGATATGTATATTCCTCATTTAACCTGGAAATATACAAGGTTTTGTTATTTTCGCTTGTATAAATAATATACCCGGTTCCGTCATCATCCTGGAAAAGATTCATATCCCTTGCTTCTCCCTTGGAAGAGGGAAAACAGTCGATCTGGTCTTTGGGACACTGGCTCAGTCTGTATCTGCCTAGAAATTTAAACGGACCTGCCGGTGAATCGCTGATTGCCACACCGGCCATGCCAACGTCATACTTGTAGGAGTTTTTCTCCGTACTGTCATCACTGTGAAACCAGATCACGTATTTGTCAGTTTTCTGATTATATAGCATCTTAGGGCGTTCTATAACCGTATTTTTGTTAATACAGTTATAAATTTCATCCAGTTCTTCACTGGAACAGTCCTGATATAATTCCTGAAAGTAGGAGTCCTCATCCAGCTGTTCTCTTGATTCTATCGCCCGGAGTACATCACCTTGAAATTCCCAGTGATACAGATCATCAGAAGTATAAACTGCCACATCATTGCCAAGATGCCCTGACGATTTATCTTCTCCTACCCATACATATTTCTCTGTTTTACCACCAGTTCCATCCGGTATCGGCATCAGCTGGATCTGCCCGCCATGTGCCTGAATCACGTTTGCATCTGTGTCAAGCCAGAGGGCACCTGGCAGTATTTCTGTTTCATCACCAGAATTCTCTCCTTGCACCGGCAGATTTTCATTCTCTGAATCCTGTTCCTGCGCATTTTGAATTTTTCCTTCATCCAATGGCATCTGACTGCCCTCATTTACATACAATGCCTCGCTTCCTTTTCCCAGTCCTGAAAATAAACCGGCAATATCATAAAGACTACATCCACTTAAAGTCATCATTGCCAGCGAAAATATAATTGCTATGCTGCCTCTTTTTATATGATGTGTCCATCCATTTTTTTTATTATTTCTGTTACAATCTGCTGATTTTATAGATATCCTTAACATTGCTTCTCCTAACAAGCCCTTATTGTGCGCAAAATACTATCCGCAATTTACATGCATTATAACCTTTTAACTAAACGGACATGTCTGCTTACGCAGACATCACTATGAGTGAAAGTCTAGCCTAAATCATCAGTGCAACAGGGAAAACTGCTATCAGCACCATTCCCGCAAAAAATACAATTTTCCGGGTTCTCTTCTTTCCTTCCAGCTGTCTGGACAGCCCAAGCAACAAAAGTCCCACCCCATAAGGCAGCAATGCCACACTGTTGAGTCCACAAAATACGGCCAGCCAGGCTGCTGCCAACGAAAGTATTAATTCCACAGCTTTTCCACATACTGCGGGACGGATTTCTCCTTTTTTCCACTTCCATCCAAGCCATATTCCACACAAAAAAACACTGACTATTCCTGCTGCTCTCATACATCCGTTCATCCAGTCATCCCCTGTGGCATATATGATCACTGCTGGAAATGCCCAGATCATTCCAATTCCACATAAAATACCACTGACGATTCCACATATTTTCTTTATTCCTTGTGGCACTTCTGCTTCTTGTAGCATATGTAGTAGTTCTCCCACAATGCAAAAGCCCATTCCCACCACTACAAATATCATTGTAAAGGACGGACTGAATACCATTCCCTGGTATGCAGCAATAAAGCAGGCGATAACGCCAAAAATGAAAAGTATATCCATTTTTCTCATTTTCATTCTACCTCGTATTTCGTAATGCATTTAAACTTTTATTGTTAGTATAGCAGTCTTAATACTTCCATGTCCACCGTTAACTAAAGTGTGTTGGAAATTCTTAAAAATTCTTAAGCTTTCATGATATCTCTTGTAACTCATTCAAAACCTAGTATAATTGTGAATATAGTTATAAAATAAATAACCTTAACTGGAGTACCTGTTATGAATCAAGGAATAAAAAAAGTATCTTCCCTTTTGCAAAAACTGCAGCACCACTGGAAGCGACTGCTGCTATTTCTAATACTTGCAATTGCAATTATTTGGGGTGCTAAACAGCTTTATCTTGTTTTCCCATACCTGAATCTGCCACATGTAACCACCACAGATCTGGACAGCCTAAATCTGGATGGCTACGATAACGTGATGTTTGTTGCCCACCCAGATGATGATCTGCTCTGGGGCGGTCGGCATCTGATCGAGGATAATTATCTGGTAGTCTGTATGACCAGAGGAAATGACCCGGTACGCAGTGCTGAATTCAAATCAGTTATGGACGCCACGGGGGATAAATACCTGATACTTTCCTATCCGGATAAAATCGGGAAAAAACGAAGCAGTTGGAAATTCTGGAAAAAAGACATGGAAGCGGACATTACCACAATTCTGAATTATAAAAACTGGAAGCAGGTTGCCACCCACAATGCCCATGGCGAATATGGACATCACCACCACCAGATGACTCATGAGCTTGTAGAAAATGCATATAAGGCAGCCCATTGCAAAGCTGATTTTTATTCTTTTGAAAAATATTATGTAAATGACAAGGTTCCATATGACCTTGAAGAAATGCCGAAAGATCTCTACATCCAGAAACGAAAACTGGCAGAGTTATACTCCAGTCAGCGAAAAACGGTAAGGAAAATGTACCATATGCTGCCTTACGAATATTGGCAGAAAGAAGACTATTAAATATTACTACGTATGCCAGGAATGATAGAACGCTACTGTTCATTCACAGTAGCGTCTGCTCTATCAAAACTGTTTTTCCTGCAAAAGCAAATCCCAGATACCGAATCCTACTTTTTTCAATTCCTCGCGCCAGAAGTTCAACATCGTAATTTCTTTCCCTGATCTGCCTCAGAGCATTATTGGCTGTCTCTTTCAAGTCTTTCTCTCGTCCGGCTTTGTGCACCTTGAATTCAATCACATATGCCAGTCTTCCCTTGTCCAACGGTTCCAGCATGATATCATATCTTCCCAGGCCGCTTTCACGATTAGAAGTGATTCTGTATTGATCTGCCAATTCTACCATGAGCCCCAGTATAAAACCATGGTAAAAACGTTCCGGCTCTTCTGGCTCTCCAGGTGTTTTGCCAGCATCAAAATAACTAAATGTCTGCATTGCCACCTGATTCACATATTGATTCATATAGTCAACATCATCAGACAGCAGCGCCTTTATAAAATCATTATACTTAACTGTGGCTTTTCCAAACCATCCCTGTATCATCCGCCGAAACATATTTTTCACTTCATAGTTCGTCAGTGAAAGGACATATTTCCCTCCTGCGCCATCAGCAGAAGCCTTATCTACTTTCAGGTATCCACTGGCTAACAGCAGACTCCACACTGCAATGCTGTTATTCTCCAGCTGTTCGAAAACAATTTCTTCATCAATAACTGTTTCCATTGATTTTCCATCCAGCAAATCCTCCATAGCAATTTTTATATCCGGAGCCCCTTCCTGAATTAGTTTCCCAATCAGGGAATTGGAGCTGGTATTTACCCAATAGCTGTCAAATTTTCCCGTATCAAGATATTTCGTTATAGACCATGGATTATAAATATCTGTCTGTGTGCCAAAATGAAACCCATCGTACCATTTCTTTACTTCAGACTGTTTTTCCTGCAGACCAAATAATTGCAAGGCACTCGCAACCTCGTCTTCTGTAAAGCCAAATGAAGTACTGTATTTACCAGAGGTTGTTGTCACAATTTCCAGATTGTTAAGATCTGAAAATATAGATTCTTTGCTGACTCTGGTAATTCCAGTCAGCAGCCCTCTCTCCATATACGGATTGGTTTTAAATGTGTAGTTAAACAAGCCGCTCATAAAAGAAGTCAGTTCATTCCAGTAGCCTTTTATATAAGCCTCCTGAAGCGGCGTATCATATTCGTCCAATAGGATCAACACTTTTTTACCGTAATACAAATTCATGCAAAGAGATAATCTTCGAAGAGCCATAGCAGCAATCGTATTCGACATATCTGCATTTACATAGTCGAAATATGCCTTTTCTTTTTCGTTTAATGCATCGCCCTGGCGCAGATAATCATATTTCGCATACAGATCCAGAATAGTCTGGATAATTCCTTCTCTTACTTCTGCATAGGTATCTCCCTTTACAGACGCAAAGCTAAGAAAAATTACCGGATACTGTCCTTGAATTTTCCTGTATTTTTCTTCCGTCCATATCTCCAGCCCTTCAAACAGCTTTCCATCTTCTTTTGACTGGATAGAGAAAAAATGCTCCACCATACTCATATTCAAGGTTTTTCCAAAACGCCTTGGACGTGTGATCAAAGTAACTGTATCCTGATTCTCCCACCATTCTCTAATGAATGCGGTTTTATCCACATAAAAATTGTGATTTTCACGTATGGATTTAAAATTCTGGTTTCCGATCGATACAACAGGTTTCATAATATTTCCCGCTTTCTTTGCCACATTTCTTATAACTACAGTGATATCTTTATTATGGCATATCTACAAACCAAACTCAATGCCAAAGTTGGAGCGCAATTATAAAAAAGCTGTGTTCCTACCAGAACTTTATATATTCTGACGGAACACAGCTTTTATCATTTCTTATTATTCTTTTGCACATCCTGTGCTGTCTGAAATTTCCTTTTTACACAATCAGCTGCGCAGAATCCACAGATTCTATTATTTCTCAGCTGCCTCGCTGCTCTTTGTAACCGTAACCTTATCCAGATGCCAGATATCATCTACATACTCCTGGATGGTTCTGTCGGAAGAGAATTTACCGCTGCATGCAGTATTCAGAAGTGCCATCTTTGCCCACTTCTTCTCATCCTTATAAGCATTCTCAACTCTCTTCTGAGCTTCCGCATAGGATCTGAAGTCTCCAAGGATGAAGTACTGGTCTGCTCTGGAGCAGTTCTTTGTACTCAGCAGAGAATCATAGATATCTCTGAACAGCTCTGTATCGCTGGAGAAAGTACCATTGATCAGCTGCATCAGTACCTGACGGATCTCTGTATCTGTATTGTAGATAAAGGTCGGATCATATCCGCCATGATTCTCATAGTTGATGATCTGGTCAGCGCTCATACCGAAGATAAATGCGTTCTCCTGGCCAACCTCCTCAACGATCTCTACGTTTGCACCGTCCATGGTTCCAAGTGTAAGGGCACCGTTCAGCATGAACTTCATGTTACCTGTACCAGAAGCCTCTTTACTTGCTGTGGAGATCTGCTCGGAAACATCTGCTGCAGCGAAGATCATCTCAGCGTTGGATACTCTGTAGTTCTCGATGAATACAACTTTGATCTTGCCGTTAATAGCCGGATCGTTGTTTACAACATCAGCTACACAGTTGATCAGTTTGATGATCTTTTTCGCACGCTCATATGCTGCGGAAGCTTTTGCACCAAAGATGAAGGTTCTTGGATAGAATTCCATCTCCGGATGTAATTTGATCTGGTTGTACAGATAGATTACATGAAGGATGTTGAGAAGCTGTCTCTTATACTCATGAAGTCTCTTAACCTGTACATCGAAAATGGAGTGAGGATCAACTTCAACCCCGTTGTGCTCCAGAATGTATTTTGCAAGACGCTGCTTGTTCTGGAATTTAATGTTCATAAACTCCTGAAGGGCTTTCTCATCATCAGCATATACTTTCAGCTTGCTGATCTGGGAAAGATCTGTAACCCAGTCTGGTCCGATATGGTCTGTAACCCATGCAGCCAGGTTCTGATTTCCGTGAAGAAGGAAACGTCTCTGGGTGATACCATTGGTCTTGTTGTTGAACTTCTCTGGCATCATCTCATAGAAGTCTCTTAACTCCTGATTCTTCAGGATCTCTGTATGAAGTCTTGCAACACCGTTTACAGAGAAGCCTGCAACGATTGCAAGGTGTGCCATCTTAACCTGTCCGTCATAGATAATCGCCATCTTTTTGATTTTCTCATAGTTTCCAGGATATTTATTCTGAATCTCGATGATGAAACGACGGTTGATCTCCTCGATGATCTGATATACACGCGGAAGCAGTCTGGAGAACAGCTCGATCGGCCATTTCTCAAGTGCCTCGGACATAATGGTATGGTTGGTGTAAGCTACACACTTGGTAGTTACAGCCCATGCATCATCCCAGCCAAGGCCTTCCTGATCCATGAGGATTCTCATAAGCTCTGCAACAGCCATAGTCGGATGAGTATCATTCATCTGGAATACGACTTTCTCATGAAGCTTCTTGATATCATCATGTGTCTTTTTATATTTCTCGATTGCTGCCTGGATACTTGCAGATACGAAGAAGTACTGCTGTTTCAGACGAAGCTCTTTACCAGACATCTTGTTATCATTCGGGTAAAGTACATTTACGATATCCTTTGCAAGGTTCTCCTGCTCAACCGCTTTCTTATAATCACCTTTGTCAAAGGAATCAAATCCGAACTGCTCAATAGCAGCTGCATCCCAGATACGAAGTGTATTTACTACATTGTTCTCGTAGCCAACGATTGGCATATCATATGGAATAGCCTTTACAGCCTGGTATCCTTCATGGATGAATTTGTTCTGGCCGGTTGCCTGGTCATACTCAACTCTTACATATCCGCCGAAGTGTACCTCTTTCGCATATTCCGGACGACGAAGCTCGAATGGATAGCCGTTCTCAAGCCATGCATCCGGAACCTCAACCTGATATCCGTCTCTGATCTCCTGCTTGAACATACCGTAACGATAGCGGATTCCGCAGCCGTATGCGCAATATCCAAGTGTTGCAAGAGAATCAAGGAAGCATGCTGCAAGTCTTCCAAGACCACCGTTTCCAAGTGCCGGATCCGGCTCCTGGTCCTCAAGTGCGTTGATATCGATTCCAAGCTCCTCAAGAGCTTCCTTAACTTCACCATATGCACCAAGGTTTAAAAGGTTGTTTCCAAGGGCACGTCCCATCAGGAACTCCATGGACATATAATATACGATCTTCGGATCCTGCTCTTCATACGCGTTCTGGGTGTCAAGCCAGTTATCGATGATAACATCCTTCACAGTGTAGCTTACAGCCTGGAAAAGCTGCTCCTGAGTAGCCTCTTCAAGCTTTCTGCGGTAAAGAAACTTAACGTTATCTTTTACACTTTTTTTGAAGGTTTCTTTGTCAAACTGTTTATCAATCATTTTGTCCCTCCTGTATATGTTTCATTAACATCCGCAAAAGATCATGACAAATGACATGGTCTTTGCCAATGCAGTGAACCGTAACTGTAACCATTGCAATACCGGATATGATACTTTATCCGGCAGGTTAGAACAACAGGTGCAAAATCTTAGCAGGTTCTCCCTTGCTGAGATTTCACACACTGCGTTCTAAGTATAAAGCAAAATTATCTCAAAACATATAAACTAACGTGAAAACATTGTTAAATCGCAACTTCTTACAGTTTGGTAACACCCAGAGTTACATGCTCTTTATTAATGTTCCACTCTTTCACATAACCATCGGTCTCGCCATAAACCACTTCATCGGCCAGAACCTCAGATTTGATTTCAGTCTCATTTGCCTTCATGGTCTCGACAATCTTGTCGTTGTCTTTTACAGAAACGCGGATCTTGTCCATAACCTCGAAGCCAGCCTCTTTACGCATAGTCTGGATCTTGCTGATGATCTCGCGGACAAAGCCTTCTTCAATGAGCTCAGGTGTCAGATTGGTATCCAGAACAACAGCTGTCTCACCTTCTGTCTCTGTTACATAACCCTCTGTCTGTGCAGTCTCGATCAGCAGGTCTTCCTCTGTAAGCTCAACCTTGTTTCCATCAATATCAAGTACAAGTACACCATTTGTCTTCAGCTCGTTCATAGCCTGGCTTCCATTGATCTCTGCAAGTGCAGTACGGATGCCGCCAAGAAGCTTGCCGTATTTCGGTCCTACTGTACGAAGCTGCGGTTTGAAACTATAGGAAATGAAAGATTCCACATCATCTGCAAATTTCACTTCTTTTACATTCAGCTCATCTGCAATGATATCAGTGAAATACGCATCCATTTTCTTCGGAGCTTTTACATACATAGTTCCGATCGGCTGACGATTCTTGATGTTTGCTGTATTACGGCAGGCACGTCCAAGAACTACGACCTCCAGAACCTCTTCCATGCTGTCTTCCAGGTCTTTGTTGATCCACTCTTCTTTTACTTCCGGGAAGTCGCAGAGATGGATACTCTCCGGTGCAGTCTTATCCAGGGATCTTACCAGGTTCTGATAGATATCCTCTGTCATGAACGGAATCATCGGAGCAGCTGCCTTGGCAACTGTTACCAGTGCTGTGTAAAGAGTCATGTAAGCATTGATCTTATCCTGCTCCATTCCCTTTGCCCAGAAACGCTCACGGCAGCGTCTTACATACCAGTTACTCATCTCGTCTACAAAGCCCTGAAGTGCTCTTGCAGTCTCCGGGATCTTGTAGTCGTTCAGGTCTTCGTCAACAGTCTTTACAAGTGTGTTCAGCTTGGAAAGAAGCCATTTATCCATAACCGGAAGCTTGTCATAGTCAAGTGTATATTTAGTAGCGTCAAAGCCATCAATATTTGCATAAAGTACAAAGAATGCATAGGTATTCCACAGAGTACCCATGAATTTACGCTGACCTTCCTGTACAGCTTTGCCATGGAAACGGTTCGGCAGCCATGGTGCACTGTTGATATAGAAGTACCAGCGGATCGCATCAGCACCGTAAGTCTGAAGTGCTTCAAACGGATCAACCGCATTTCCTTTGGACTTACTCATCTTCTGGCCATTCTCATCCTGTACGTGTCCAAGAACGATAACGTTCTTATATGGAGCCTGGTTAAACAGAAGGGTAGACTCAGCAAGAAGGGAGTAGAACCATCCTCTTGTCTGGTCAACAGCCTCGGAAATAAAGTTTGCAGGGAACTGCTGTTTGAACAGCTCCTGATTTTCAAATGGATAGTGGTGCTGTGCAAATGGCATTGCTCCGGAGTCAAACCAGCAGTCAATAACCTCTGGTACACGGTGCATAGTGCCGCCGCACTTCGGGCATTTCATGGTAAGCTCATCAATGTATGGACGATGAAGCTCTACCGTCTTGGCACGCTCGTCACCTGTTTTCTCATAGAGATCCTGACGGCTTCCAACAGATTCCATATGACCGCAGCTGCACTCCCAGATATTCAGTGGAGTTCCCCAGTAACGATTACGGCTGATACCCCAGTCCTGAACATTCTCAAGCCAGTCTCCGAAACGGCCTTTACCAATGCTCTCCGGAATCCAGTTAATAGTATTGTTGTTGCGGATCAGGTCATCCTTAACAGCTGTCATCTTGATGAACCAGGATTCTCTTGCATAGTAGATCAGTGGTGTATCACAACGCCAGCAGTGAGGATAGTCATGCTCGAATTTCGGAGCGTCGAACAGCTTGCCCTCTTTGTCAAGGTCAGTCAGTACCATCGGATCTGCTTTCTTGACAAATACACCAGCATATGGTGTCTCAGCTGTCAGATTACCTTTTCCATCTACAAACTGTACGAATGGAAGATCATACTCACGGCCAACACGGCTGTCGTCCTCACCAAATGCAGGAGCGATATGAACGATACCGGTACCATCACTCATGGTAACGTAGTTATCACATACTACATAGTGTGCTTTTTTGCCTTTTGTTGCTACGTAGTCGCCTGTACATTTGAAAAGCGGCTCGTATTCTTTGTATTCCAGCTCTTTACCTTTATAAGTCTCAAGAACTTCATAAGCAGGCTCCTCATCCTTTGCAAGCTTGCCAAGGACTTTGTCCAGAAGGGCTTCTGCCATATAATAGGTATATCCGTCTGCTGCTTTTACTTTGCAGTAGGTCTCATCCGGATTTACGCAAAGTGCAACGTTAGATGGCAATGTCCACGGAGTAGTGGTCCATGCCAGGAAATATGCGTCCTCGCCTATAACTTTGAAACGTGCGATCGCAGAACGCTCTTTTACTAATTTATAGCCCTGGGAAACCTCCTGGGAAGAAAGCGGGGTTCCGCAGCGTGGGCAATAAGGAACGATCTTGAACCCTTTATATAAGAGGCCTTTGTTCCAGATTTCTTTCAGCGCCCACCATTCGGACTCAATGTAATTATCCTCATAAGTTACATATGGATGCTCCATATCTGCCCAGAAACCAACTGTTGAGGAGAAATCCTCCCACATTCCTTTGTATTTCCAGACGCTTTCCTTACACTGCTGGATAAATGGCTCCATACCATATTCCTCGATCTGCTCTTTTCCATCCAGACCAAGCTTCTTCTCTACCTCAAGCTCTACCGGAAGACCATGGGTATCCCATCCAGCTTTACGAGGTACCATGTAGCCCTTCATTGCGCGGTATCTCGGGATCATATCCTTGATAACACGGGTGAGCACATGACCGATATGTGGCTTGCCATTTGCAGTTGGCGGTCCGTCATAGAATGTGTAAGTCGGGCCTTCTTTACGGTTTTCCATACTTTTCTCGAAAATATGGTTTTCTTTCCAGAATTCTTCTACTTTTTTCTCGCGATCTACGAAATTCAGATTCGTGTCTACTTTCTGGTACAAAGTTTTTTCCTCCTTGTCTTTTTTAGATGAAGTCGATTGCTGTCAGGACTTCCAGAGCACGTGCGAAACGCCAGAGGAGTTTCCTCTATCTATATAAGAAAAGCCTCCATCCTGCAAAAGGACGAAGGCTGTCAGCACTCGTTATACCACCTGTTACATTGTACGGGCTCGCATCCGCGACCGATACATGCTCCTTATAACGGGGGAATACCGTTATCTCTTACTACTTGAAAATGCCGAACATAATCTGCATTTATTTCTGTGTCTGTATAATTAACACAGCTAAATTCAGAGATAAAACTCCGGAGTGATCTTCGGCTGACTCTACTTGCGGCGGGCTTGCACCATCCCCGTCTCGCTGAAAAGATCGCAGGCCATTTCCCCCAGTGATCTTAGACGTTCAAAACCAGCTTACTGTCTCCATCGCAGTCTTTGCCTATCATGTTTTCCTGTCTATTATAAGGGGGAGAATTTCTATATGTCAAGTGTTTTTCCGCTGAAAAAGCTGCTCGAATAGGGGAAAATACTGCTGAATTTGTCTATTTTCAGAAGACCAGGGAACAATTCACACTCTTTTAATAGTTTTACATAAGGAAAAGTGGTATAATAAAACGATAGTTTAGAAATCAATATTACCATATAACTTTGCGCAGGGTACCTCGAGCAGGGCATGCGAATAATTTTTCAAGCATTCTGAGCTTGTTTCTAAACAGTTACAAGCATTTATAAGAAAGGATTTTATATGAACAGAAAAAAACTTCATATGAAAATAAAGCGGATTTTTTGCGGAGTTCTGGCAACTGGTATGCTTCTTACCCAGACAAGCGCCATATGGGCAGAATCGACAGACACTGCCGTTTCTGACAATGCAGCCACTTCTGTCACACCCACTCCGGATCCGCACACCCAGTACTATTCCCAGGCGGCTGACACCGATTCTATTGAGGGCTGGCCTGAGGGACCAAAGATCGAAGCACAGGCGGCAGTTCTTATGGATCTGAATACAGAGGCGGTTCTTTATTCCAAGAATGCCAACACCCAGCTTTATCCTGCCAGTATTACCAAGCTTCTCACCTGCCTTCTTGGCTGTGAGAACCTGGATGTGAATGCCCAGATTACCCTGTCGCAGCAGGCGGCTTACGGTATTGAAGCAGGAAGCTCCACCATCTACGGTGATGCAGGAGAAGTTTTTACAGTTGAGCAATGTCTCATGGCTCTTATGCTGGAATCGGCCAACGAAATGGCCCTTGCCATTGGCGAAGAGGTCTCCGGATCCGTGAAGAAGTTCGTTGAACTAATGAATACAAGGGCTACACAGCTTGGCTGCACCAACTCCCATTTTAATAACCCGAACGGACTCCCGGATGAAACCCATGTCACAACAGCAAACGACATGACGAAAATAGCCAAGGCAGCGTGGCAGAATCCCCTTTGCAGGAAATTTTTTACCACAGACCTGTATAACATTCCGCCGACGAATATTTTCACAGAAACCCGTTATCTTCTGAATCATCACAAGATGATGGCAGGCAGGGATTACGCTTATGATGGCGTTCTCGGTGGAAAAACCGGCTACACAGATGCGGCAGGTGCCACTCTTATCACTTATGCGAAACGTGGTGATATGACTCTGGTAGCAGTTGTCCTGAACTCCGTGAACGGTGCATGGAGTGACACGAAAAGCCTTTTAGATTATGGATTTGATAATTTCGAAGTCCAGAAAGTTAAGCTGAGCAAAAATCCTGTTCCGAAGAAGAATCTTCCCAGTGAACAGTATCTGCTGAATAACTGTGGAAACACGTATCCATTCTACTATACTAAAAATGTCTACGTGACCGTTCCCACCGGGACCGAACTGGGCACTCTTAGTAAGAAACAGGCGATTCTTTCCAATGCTGTAGGACCTCTGCGATTAAAGAGTAAGTATTACTTTAATGGACAAATGGTGGGATGGGGAATGCAGTATGAACGGTCAGTTATGAAAGATTTGCTGACGATTCCCACTTTGTAATCCTGGCGTTTAAGCACCCATTCAAAAAGACGGAGCATATGGTAAAGTCTCAAATGTTAGATTTCTTCTAACCTTTAGACTCTTCCATATGTTCCGTCTTTTATTAATACTTCTCTTCTACTGGTTTGATCGCTCTTTTCGCATTTACAACGCTATTCCTGTTCCTTCTTTAGCTTCCTCTTTGCCCTGTGGGCGTCCCTCTTCTGCCGGATCTCATCCGCCTCTTCACTTGTAATATTCGCCAGTTTTTTTATTACATAATACATATTTTCCTCAGTCCGGCGGATTCTGATCTTGCCTAATACGAAGCCATGCTCCTGGCAGACAGAAACACTGTAATATACCTTGGAATTATTCATAAACCAGCGGATCTTACGCTTGGCAGGATTGTGGCACAACGGACATTTCGTGCTGGTCACTTCCCGGTCCTTCATGGCCCGCTCCCTTGAATAAAATTCTCTGGATACATACTTATCATAGCCAGGATAAGAGATATGGATTTCTTCTTTCTTGCTTTTTGGGTTCTGATATACATCCAGAGATGAATTTGGAAAAATGTACTCATCTTCTATTTTCTGCAAAATACATGCTGTATAATAAGCATCCCCAAGTGCCCGGTGAAAATCCATTTTCTTCTCCACACCCATTTGGTCAGCGGCAAATTCCAGAGCACGGCGTTCGTCATTTTCTTTATAGCGGATGGCAAATAGTTTCTGCACATCATAGTAAGTTACCGGTCCCGGTAGTAATGGCAGCTTACCATAATATTTCATATTGCGCTGCAATTCCATTACATCCTGGTTTCCCCAGGTAAAAAAAATATAGTCTTCTCCACACCACTCCAGAAATTCTGTAACAGCCTGTGGGAAAAGTGTCCCATTCTGCAGATCTTTATAATTCATGTGAATGACTTCATGAATGCTGTCATGAATCCAATTGTACACCTGGGGCTTGATCAGGCACTGAAAGCTGTCCACGATTTCTTTCTTTTCATTCAGTTTTACGGCGCCGATTTCTATGATTTCAAAAGGCAGACGGCTGTTAGACCACCTTTTTCCTCCTGGGCTCTGGTTCCACTCCAGGTCAAATACAATGTAATTCATGGGTAAATCCCTTCTTCTGGAAAATCACGTAATAAGTCCAGACAAGTATAACAGACAAGGGAATTGATGTAAAGATGTGAAAAAAGGGGATAGACAGATTAAAAAAGCCTGCCGGCGGGTAACCGGCAGGTAAATGAGGGGGGTATGAAACAAAATCTATGTAAATTTTAAGAAATAAGCAATACCAAATCTATATGAAAAGAAGCTGTCCTCAAGCATCTCGTGATTGCCCTATAAATGTTATTCGTACTGCAATCACATCAGTTCTTTACGCCGGCCGCCGCTTCTGGTTCACGGACAACGCACTTAATTTATTTCGTCTATGTCACTCAGATAATCTTCAAGTCATTCTTGCAAGATCAGCCTTCAATGGAAATGAATTTCTTCTCTTCCGGCACTTTCTTCTTCGCTTCCTTCGGGAAGGTGACGGTCAAAACACCATTGTCGTATTTCGCATGGATGTCTTCATGCTCCAGATCCTTGCCTACATAAAAGCTTCTGGAACACTGTCCGGTGTAACGTTCTCTGTGGATAAACTTGCCATTATTATCCTTCTCATCTTTATTCTCGGTTCTGGACGCCTGAATATTCAGGTAACCATCCTTCAGCTGAATCTTCACATCCTCTTTATGAAAGCCTGGCAGATCTATGCTCAGTTCATAATTGCCATCTACATCCTTAATATCTGTCTTCATCAATTCAGCAGTTCTGTAATCTCTGCGATTCTCTCTTTCTACCGGCATTCTCATCCAATCATCAAATAAATCTTCTCCAAAAATACTAGGCATTAACATAACTCATTCCTCCTTATATTGTGAACACTTATGTGTTTTATTAACATTTTCACTGGAACTGGAAGCTTTCTTTTTCTCTCTTCCTTTGTTCTGTATGTAATATAACACGCATTGTTAGCACTGTCAAGAGGTGAGTGCTATTTTTTTGTGAAGAATTTGTGATTTAAAATTACAGCTTCTATTTCTCTTGACAAGCAAAAAAGATGTGGTATCATCTAATTAATTTTAGTTGATACTACATCTTTTTTTTTGCAAGGAGGTTATCATGGACAGTACCAAAAGACAAATAACGAAAATCGCCCGTGAGATCAGCAAATTTACAGTGCGGACCATGCGGGCTGATGGAATCGGCTCTGGTGAATTTGATGTGATCCATGCCATTCGCAAAAATCCCGGCATCACCCAGGCCGGAGTCTGCAAGATCACAGGGCTGGACAAAGGTGCTGTTGCCCGTCAGACAGCTAATCTGGAAGCCAAAGGATATCTGGAACGAAGAGACAATCCCGACGATGGTCGAAGCCGCCTGCTATATGCCACAGCTCAGGCTGAAAATCTGAAAAACTCCAAGGCGCAGATCGAGTCTCTTTACTATGAATGGCTTCTGGCAGAATTACCGGAGGAAGAAAAAGCTGCCTTTTGTAAAACACTGGATAAATTATACCAGCGTTCAAAGAAAGAAAGTAAAGCGGATTTCATTCACATGACAGAGGTGATTGCCAGACATACAGGCACCTCTTCCTTATCGCCCTCAGAAAGCGTGACTGCCCATGGAAAGTAAAGAAAAAAGTCAGAAGAATTTTCAGCCAGACCGTATCCTGTCTTATTTTCAGGAAGAATGGCGCATACTGGCCGCTGTTACCATCTCCGGACTCATCTATAATATTGGACTTCTGGCAGGACCGTGGTTCGAGGGAAAAATGGCAGGCTGCCTGGCAGATATCCTGGGGGATAAAGCAGAATTCCGCGATATGCTCACACTGGCCGTTTCCTATGCCCTGGTAATCGCAATCGTGCAGATTGCCCGATACCTGAAGCGGCTCTATGTCAGACGCTTCGCCAATAATGTAAACCGCCAGATGAAACAGATCCTGTATGGCACACTTGTCCACAAAAGCAGACAGGAATTGAACCAGGAAGCTACCGGCAGCGTAATGACAAAGGCCATTCTGGATGTAGACGACTGTGTTGAAGGTATGCGGAAATTCACAACAGAATTTTTCGATACCGGCGTAGCACTGGCAGCTTACGCCGGAATGCTCCTATACTATGACTGGCGCCTGGCACTTCTTGGAATGCTTTTTACCCCGTTTTCCTATCTGCTGGCAGAGAAAATGAAAACCATCGTACAGCGCACAAGTGCAGAATATAAGGTTCAGGCAGGAGCTTTAAGCACAGCAACGCTGGACCGGGCTTCCAATGCTGTGACATACCGGGTGTATGGCTGCGAACAGGAACGGCAAAAAGCCTATGAACAGCATCTGACACAGTACGAACGGGCTGCAGTGAAAGCAAATATCTGGAGTTCCGCCATGCAGCCGTTGTACCGGACAATTTCCCTGACTGGCGTACTGTTTATCCTGTATTTCGGAGGCCGGAACGTACTTGGGACTGGCTGGACAGCGTGGGATATTGCAGCATTCACCACATTTTTATCCTGTTTCACCAAGCTGGCGGTAAAATCCTCCAGCGCGGCAAAGCTGTTCAATGCGGTTCATAAGGCCCAGGTATCATGGAAACGTATCAAGCCACTGATGCAGCAGGAAAAAGCCAGCCACAAAATCAGTATTCAGAAACCTTCCCTTCTGGAGGTTTCAGACTTGGCTTTTACCTCTCCAGATGGCACACGCATTTATGAAAACATTGAATTTTCGGCAAAACCAGGACAGATCATTGGCGTCACAGGAGCTGTGGCCTGCGGAAAATCCACTCTGGGCAAAACTTTTCTTTGTGAGTCACCCTACGAAGGCAGTATCCGCTTCGGAGGCAAAGAGCTTCAGCAGATGACACCAGAACAGCGCACAGGCATTGTGGGATATCTTGGTCATGATCCGGAACTTTTTGACGACACTGTAAAAAACAATATTCTGCTTGGAGAGCAAAACACTGATGTAAAACAGTATCTGAAAGCAGTATGTCTGGATCTGGAAGTTTCCTCGATGAAACAGGGAGCAGACACCGTTGTCGGAAACGGCGGCGTACGGCTGTCTGGCGGTCAGGCACAAAGGCTTGCACTTGCAAGAACCTTATGCCACGCAAAACCGCTCCTGATCCTGGATGACCCCTTTTCAGCTCTGGACCGGGCTACAGAACGCCAGGTATTTGATCACCTGAAGGAGCTGACCGCAGACAGTATTGTAATTTTACTGTCACACAGGCTATATCTTTTTCCAGAGCTGGATCAGATCGTATGGATGGAAAATGGTCATGGGCGAACCGGCACACATAAAGAGTTAATGCAGTCACAACCAGAATATGCGAAGCTGTATCTGGAACAGGAAGGAGGTGCAAAAGCATGAAACATGAAGAACGGGTAAGCAAAGTAATCCTGAGAACCATACGGCTGCATCTTTTACTTTCACTTGGTATCCTGTTCGCAGTAATTGGCGCCATTGTAATGGCTCTGCTGCCCCCTATGATTCTCGGAATCGTGATCGATACGCTGACTACCGGACAGGCTTTGCCAGTTTTTCTGGTGATACTTTATTATATTTTTCTGGCACTGACCGGCATAACTGAAAGCGCACGTGAAAGCCTGCTGACCGTATTCGGACAAAAGATCACCCACGCCCTCCGCAGCAGCCTGATGGACAAATACACACGGCTTACAACGGATGAGCTGACTGCGCAGGAGCCAGGAACCATCGTATCCCGCTTCGTAGGGGATGTAGATACTGTAGAAAATCTTTTCACCTCAGGCATTGTCAGTATGTTCGCAGATGCCTGTAAGATCATCAGTATCCTGAGTGTAATCTGGTTTCGTAACCGTGGACTGACACTGGTGCTGCTGGTTCTGTTACCATTTCTTTTCTGGTTTACGCGTACGGTGCAGAAGCGTATGCTGGCAGCCCAGATTGAGAACCGGCAGGCAGTTGGCCGTGCCTCTGGTTACGTGCCGGAAACAGTCCATAATATCCGGACGATTCATTGTCTTGCCAAAGAAGATTATATGGAAGAACGATATGACAACGCTATTGTGGACAGTTTCCGGGCTGTGGAAAAGACAAACTTCTATGATGCCATTTATTCACCTGTTATTTTAATCCTCAATGCAGTGGTCGTCGCTGTGGTCATGCTCTTTTCCGCATCTGGGAATCCAGCCGTACTCACACTGTTTGGAATGTCAGCTGGTACCGCAGTTTCCGTAATCAATTATATTTCCCAGATTTTCACTCCTGTAGAAAGTCTTGGCATGGAGATTCAGACGATCCAGTCTGCTATTGCAGGCGTACACCGGATCAACGAGTTCTTCCAGCTGGATGAGTGCTCTTGGGAAAAAACACAGATTAACACATCACACACGCCAGAAAACGCATCTCCCTGTGTAGTATTTAAAGATGTAACCTTTTCCTATGGCCATGAAACTGATCGGGAAGTGTTAAAAAATCTAAGCTTTTCTGTCCAGGAAGGTGAGCAGGTCACTTTATCCGGCAGAACCGGGGCTGGAAAAAGTACCATTTTCAAGTTGCTGTTAGGCCTGTATGAGCCGCAACAGGGTCAGGTATTAATAGAAGGAATGCCTGCTGCCCATATCCCCGATACAGACAAACGCCGTATTTTCGGTTATGTAGAGCAATCCTTTCATATGGTTCCGGGGACAATCAAAGACCAGATCACTTTATATGACTCCTCCATTAGTATGGAAGCAGTCCGTAAAACTGCCCAGATGGTGGGACTGGATACGGTGATCGAACAGTTAGAACTTGGCTATGATACACCTTGTACACAGGAACTGTTTTCCCAGGGACAATGGCAGCTTCTTTCCATTGCCCGCGCAACTGTTGCAGATCCAAGACTCCTTCTTCTGGACGAAATCACCGCCAGCCTGGATGTCCAGACAGAAAAAGAAGTACTTCAGGCATTGCAGCGGTCAGCTGCAAACAGAACAGTTATTTCAATTTCCCACCGTGTGAATGCAAAAATGGGGCGGGTAATTGCTATTTCATAATTTTGTCTGCAATCCACCTGGGCGAATGATCGCCCAATATCTAAAAAATAAAAGAACTCCTTTTGGGTAAGAATTGTCACCACTGACGTTCTTACTCCAAAGGAGTTTTTGTTTTATTTGTGTCTGTCTATAACTCTCTCCATTATTTCATGCTCTTTTTAGCGTCTTTCTTGTTCTTTACAAAGTCTTCTCCGTGCCTCTTCGGCAGACTCCCCATCATATGCCAGATATCTGTCTATGAATGCTGTTTCTATTTTCCTGTATCCATCTACAACCGTGTTTTCTATTTTTTTGTATCCACCTACGGCACCGTTTTCTATTTTCTTGTATCCGTCTACAACACCGGTCTCTATTTTTTTATATCCACCTACAACCTTATCAGCGATTTTTTTATTTGCTGCTACTAATTTAGATTTTGCCATTTCAAATACTACCTTTCTTATTTCAGTCCTTTTGTCATCGGAATCAACATTAATAATGCTACAATCCCAACAAGTCCAACAACAACGCCCAGCACCATTTTTCCAAATACCATGCAAAGGCTCATTCCAACACCCAGAATCAATGCTCCGAAAACTGCCAGGATAACAGTGCCGACTGTCTTACCACTTAATTTAATCGGAGCCTTGCCTTCCATTTTTCTCCACACAATTAATGTGAGCAAAAGAACTACCAATCCAATGACGCCAGATACGATTCCCTGGCGGAACATTCCCCATTCTTCGATCAGTGCCATGCACATACCAAGTGCAAAAAATACCATTCCGATAGTGCCAAGTATTAATGCTGTGAAATTGCTTTTTTTCATTTTGTTTTACCTCGTTTCTTTCCTTTTTGTATTATGGGTATAGGATACCTGTGTAATTTTTAAGAACTGTTTGAGTTTTGTTTCGATAATATTAATCTTCCTTTTTCAGAATAAAAGAGGAAAAAAACTGGCTTCTGAAAATTTTCCAAAAGCCAGTTCTGTATATCCAATATCTTCTAATAATAGATTACCACATTCAGCGCCTCGTCCACCTTCGCTGCCTTTTCAATCGCTTCTGGCAGTTTCTCCCATGGATATTCATCTGTGATAATACTCTCTATGTTCCATTTTCCACTTTTCATAATTGCAAGAACATCTTTCACATCCTCCGGGTTATATCCGCCGGAACCGATAAGTGCGTGCTGTCCGTATGTCATTGCAAGCACATTGATCGGACGAAGCCCTGCTTTTACTGCTACTACAACCATGCGGGAATCCACTTTTCCCATACTCTGGTATGCCTCAATAATGCCATCTGCACCTGCAGCATCAATATAAATATCTACATCACAAGTTTCTCCCAGTGCAGACATTGCTGTGCCAAATATTTCCACCGCTTTTTCCTGCAGGTTCTCTTTTCCATTATTGCAAATTTCAAATCCAAGCTCTTTCGCTTTTTCCAGGCGGAAGTCAGAGTGATCACAGATCATTACTTTACTGCATCCGAAATATTTCAGTGCGATTGCTGCCGCAATACCAATTGTTCCAGTGCCGAATACAATTGCCTTTTCCCCTTTTTGTGGAAAAGACCGTCTGGCCGCTCTGCATCCGACTGTAAATGGCTCGATCAGGCTTGCTGTCTTTGATGAAATTTCATCTGGTACTGCATACACGCCTTTTCCCAGTTCTGCATTGGGAATCAGCACATATTCAGAGAATCCACCTGTAGTTCCCGCTCTTTTGGGATCTCCCTTCGCAAGTCTTGGATATGGATACACTCTGTCTCCCACTTTGATATTTTTCACATTTTTTCCAACCTGCACAACCTCTGATACCATTTCATGCCCGAATTCACTACCAATGGTAATCCTATGCCCGGTATTTGGGCCATGCTCATAAACTGCCACATCTGTCCCGCAGATGCTTGCATAGATGTTTTTCACTACAATATCGTAGTCGCCAGCTACCGGCGTTTCAATTTCTGTCATAACAATGTTTTTTTGTCCGTTATATAATGCTGCTCTCATATTCCTGTTCTCCTATAGTAAAATTTTTATGACAAAGATCTTTTAGACCTAAAAAGCTTTTCTACAAAATGTGCATTACAATTTGTTTGAAATTTTGTCTGGATAAGTTCTTCGTAACAGTCGCATAGACCAGATTCAGGCGAAATACAGTAGAACGTGCAACTTGCAAAAGTGATTTTGTGGGCACGTTCTGGTATCATAATAAAGAATGTCCCTTTTCGCAGATTTCATATATCTCATCGTATTTTTCTTCGATATATGGGGTTACTTTCCTGGCCTTGTCCTCTTTTACTTTTTTGTAAGCAAAATATGGCAAAATCCATCCCGCAAATCCGGGAATTGCTAAAATAATGCACAGCCAGATAATCGGCGGCGTTGCTGTTACAGCAAACACGGAGCCTGCCATAAATGCAGTCCCAAGGATACCTATTGTGAGGGCTATGATCAGCGCCTTCGTTGTCTTTGAATTTTCCAGTGAAAAAATATCTTCCATATCCGCTTCAAAATGACGCTGCAGGCGGGTAAGCTCCACCTTGTTTACAATTTTTCGGTTGCGTTTCAGTTTCAGGCTTATCTTCTCCCCATTTTCCTTAGGTGGAAAATTCTCGTCCTGCTGCCAGCCGAAATTCTCGTAACAATCCAGGTAAAAAGAAGCCAGTTCTTTCTTCACGTTCAGGTCTTTGTATTCGTAAGCGATAAACATTGTCTGTTCTTTCTTATTCTTCTCTTCCACTTTTACCACCTCATTTATGTTTTATTCTCGATTATGTTCTATTCTCGTTTTTGCTCTGTTTTCTCTTCTTTTTTCAACATCACAGTAAATACAGAACCTTTTTCCGGAATACTCTCCACCGTAATAGACGCATCTGACAATTCAAGAATTCTTTTTACCAGTGCAAGACCCAGCCCATTTCCAGAAGACGAATGGCTTTCATCTCCCTGATAAAACTTGTCGAAAATGTGGCGAATCACTTCCTTGCTCATTCCGTATCCTGTATCTGCAACAGAAATCCTCACATACTCTTCATCACTGATCTCAGAAAGTGTGATTGTCCCACCTTCCTGGTTATATTTGATTGCATTGGACAACAGATTATTCCAGACCAGTTCCATCAGCCCTGGATCCGCTGATACGAATGCTCGGTCTTCCATTTCCACATTAAATTCCAGATTTTTCTTTTCCCAGCTATCTTCAAACTGCACTGCACATTCGCAAAGCTGCGCACATACATCATAAACCTCTACTTCCGGTGTGATCGTCTGCTTTTCCAGCTTGTTCAGCTTCAGCATATTCTGGACCAGACTTGACATTCTTTTGCTGGAATCTACTATATTATCCACGCATTCCCTCTGCTCGCTGGCAAGAGACTGCCGCTGCAGAATCTGGGCATTGCTGTATATCACAGAAAGCGGCGTTTTAAACTCATGGGAAACATTGGAAAAGAAATCTGTTTTCAGAGTTTCGGTGCTTCCCAGTTCTTCCACCATTTTGTTAAAATCCTGTACCAGCACATCCAGGCAGTCTGCCTTGTCTTTCGTATGCCACGGTCGCAGATAGACGGAAAAATCCCCTTCTGCCACTTTTCTGGCTGCATCCGATAATTTTTCCAGTGGGTCTGTATATTTCTTCTTGGTCTGCCAGCCTGTAAAGAAAGTAAAGGCGACGGAACCAAGAAACCAGAATCCGAATACACTTATGAGTGCAGTCTTGGAAATCTCTGTATAATTAATGTAGTTTCCTATGATTTTCATTTGTATGGTTGTGATCACTGCGAAAAATACAAGAGAGATTATAAAAATGGAAACTGGAAATATCTCTTTTTTAATCCGCTGGTCTCTTTGTTTCTCTTTCTCCATAGAGACCGTATCCTCTGTTGTCTGTCCGTTTACTTTATTTTTTACCCTCACAGCAGCACCGCCTTATATCCAAGGCCTCTTACGGTCTTGATCTCAAATCCGTCACAGGCAGAAAATTTATCCCGGATCTTGGTAATGTAGACATCCACGGCCCGAAGGCTTGTATCTGTATCCAGTCCCCAGAATTCATCCATCAGCTGTGCCCTGGTAAAAGTTTTCTTCGGATATGACAAAAGTTTGTAGAGAATATTAAACTCTCTCGTCGCAACCGGAATTTCTTCTCCGTCAATCTCTGCTGTCATGGCGTCGGCATCAAGCACCAGATTTCCTATTGTAAGCTTCCGCTCCATCTCAATATTGGCCCGGCGGAGCAGCGCCCGTACCCGCATCTCAAGTTCTGCCAGTTCGATGGGTTTGACCATGTAATCATCAATTCCCAGCTGGAACCCCTTCTGCTTGGAGGGCAGGTCATCCTTCGCTGATACAAATAAAATCGGAATATGTTTGTTTACTTCCCTCACCCTTTTTGCAAATTCGAAGCCATCCATTTCCGGCATCATAATATCGGAAATGATCAGGCTGTATAGGCTGTTATACATTTCTTCAAATGTATCCCCTGCGTTTAATACGCCTTTTGCCGCAAAGCCGCAATCATTCAGCCACTTACATATGGTTTTATTTAGTTTCTCGTCATCATCTACGACTAATATATGTACCATGTCGGTTCCTCCGTGTGAATTCTTTGTATTTACTTTTCTTTACAGATACAGGTCACTCTGGCCGCTTGTCCTTATAATACCAGATGCTGGTGTGGAAATACAGGCTCTAATCCGCAGTACTGTTTCTAAGCAAACTGTTCGCGCGAACAATCATAAATACTGCCATCCCAAGCACAATAAGGCTTACGCCAATTCCAGTGAGTGAGGTCATAACCAACCTGAAGCTCTCCGAATTCTCGCCACCGAACTGGGCAAGCATGGCCGTCTCCAGGGAAAAAATAGAAACAAGTGCTGTTGACATATTTATAACTTTTGCTGCAGATAATACTGGGCTTCCGTATTTCCTGTATTTCACAAGATTTATCACAGCCGTAACAACGGAATAAAACGCATACATTGCCATCACATATACAAGATAGCCTGGATAAGAGAAACCGGCGTTCTTTTTCACAGCAAGTATTGTAATTCCAGCAAGCGCAACATTTATCAGGAAAAGCAGGCATCCACACATACGGTATCGTCGCAGTTCATCCTTTATATCAGAATCCTGTTTTCTGAATCGTATATAGTGTATCAACAAAAAACGCATACTAGCCAGTGCCAGATAATACACGCCCAGCGATATAAACCAAGCAGACCGATAATAAATTCCCATTGATGTTTTGAAAATAACATATACCACATTGATGCAAAAGCCCATGTATAATCCTATTTCTGTCCGAAATGTATTTTCATGGATAAGCTTGTCCACTATTGTAATTGAACAAAGCCTCTTTATGAACGACTGCTCCGTGAACCCATTCCTTATGAAGCTCACAATCTTGAAAATACCCGTCACACTAATGACAAATGCATATGCAGACAGCAAATACGCTATATATTCAAGTACTGGAGATTTTATCCGTCCTGCCAGCACTACGATTACAAATGCGAATGACGGAATCGCTATGACAAGCGTTGGTACTGGTGGCAGAAAAAATAATTTTTTCGTAATTTTGAGTATTTTTTCTTTCATAAATTAAAAACTCCAAAAAAATCCTATACTACACATTTCCTGTATAGCATAGGATTTTAATGTTTGGGTTTTATTGAAGTTTTGTTTCAGAATTGTTAATGCCACAAATTGACTTCTGCGTTCTGCATTCAGGCACTACCTACACGTTTTCCCAGTGTATAGTAACCATGCTTTGATGTATCCATAGGTTATGGAAAGTACGTTATCTGTTGGCACCATTGGAGCTTCCATCTTCGCAGCCAGATTGACTACTTTAAAAGGGTGTTTCACTGATCTGGCTCCCGCAGTCCGGCTTTCTTTACTTTGCAAATAATTCTCAAAATGCCGCTTCCCAATGTTCGATTAAATTCATCCACGAGAGGCTATTAACTGCTCAATCTCTTCCGAACTGGGCATCACACGAAGTGCACCCTTGCGCGTTGTAATAATTGATGCAGCTGCATTTGCATATGTCAGCATTTCATATAGATTCTCTTCTTTAAGCTGCATCAATCCATACTCGCATATATAATGAAGAACGCACCCACAGAACGTATCCCCTGCACCGGTTGTCTCAATTGTGTTCGCCTGAATAAAAGGCTTTACTTCTACAATCTGATCTTTATAATATGCCCGGCTTCCTTCTTTTCCCATGGAAACCAGAATTAACGGAATATTATATTTTTCTCTGATCCGGCCAACACCATCCGTATAGTCGTTCTCACCTGTCAGCCACTGGATTTCGTTGTCAGATATTTTCAGGATATCGCACTGCCCCAGTCCATATAGAACCTGTTTTCTGGCATCTTCCATAGATTCCCAAAGCGGCTCACGGATATTGGGATCAAAAGAAATAACCGCACCTGCTTCTTTGGCAATTTTAATTGCTTTCCTGGTTGCAGCACGTACTCCCGGGTGTGTCATGGACAAAGTTCCAAAATGGAATACTTTTGCCTCTCGAATCATCTCCTCCGGTAGCTCTTCTTCCGACAGCATCATATCGGCTCCCGGACTACGATAAAATGAAAAGTCTCTGTCACCATCTGGATATGTATGAACCATTGCCAATGTGGTATGCACTTTATCGTCTTTTAGAAGTCCAGTCACATCAATACCGACTTCCGTAATCGCATCCTCCAGCTGTTTTCCAAAAAAGTCGTTTCCTACTTTCCCAATAAAACCCGTTTTATGACCTAAACGGGATAACATTGCAAGCACATTGCAGGGTGCGCCTCCTGGATTTGCCTCAAATAATGGATTTCCCTGTCTGCTGACACCATTCTCCGTAAAATCGATCAGTAATTCACCCAATGCTACTACATCCATGCTGTTTTCTCCTACAATACAATGTCGTACTTTTCTACATCAATCGCAACTGCTTTATCACTGAAAAAACGTATGCCATCTGCTTCAAGAGGTGTACCAATGGCAGTTGTTGCCGCCTGCTGTCCATCATTGATAAATAACTCTATAGACTGGCGATCCAATACAAAGCGAAGCTTCAATGGTCTTTTGGTATCTTTTATTTTTAGCCTACGCACACATACGATATCTTTTGTCACACCGCAATAAGTCCTGTCAATTTCCAATATTTCACTTGCTTTATAATATGTATAGCTTGTCTCATATTCATCATTGCAAGCCAGTTTCATGGAAAAAGTCGTATACTCTCCATCATTTATTGTGACAGTCA
Source organism: Blautia sp. HCP3S3_H10_2 (assembly GCF_052122375.1). Classification (NCBI taxonomy): domain Bacteria; kingdom Bacillati; phylum Bacillota; class Clostridia; order Lachnospirales; family Lachnospiraceae; genus Blautia; species Blautia sp. HCP3S3_H10_2. The sequence continues at coordinate 97,029 of NZ_JBQKCL010000003.1, read as the reverse complement.
TATCAATGGTACGTCCATTTACACCGTCAAGGATCGTTTCTCCTTCTATGGTCTCGCTCTCATATCGGCAAAGATTTTTACGATAAGCCTCCAATTCACGTACCGGCTGCTGCCAGATCTGTCCGTCTTTAACTTCCAATTCACGTGGGAGCGTCATCATCCCCTCCCAGTCCTGCGTATCTGGTACCACACAGGCATCCCAAGATTTCATCCATGCGATCATAACCCGTCTTCCATCTGGAAGTAAGGTTGTCTGCGGTGCATAAAAATCAAGGCCATAATCCAATGCATATGGTTCTTCTTTCTTAAAGGTATGCTGTTTCTTATCATAATCACCAAGAAAATAAACAGAATTATGTCCGTTATGAAATTCATATTTTTCTGCTCTCATGTTCTGCGGAGAGCAAATCAGTACCTGCTTATCCCCAAGTGGAAAAAAGTCCGGACATTCCCACATCTTTCCAACTTTTCCAGTACTATCATCTGAAATCATCATCTCGAATTTCCAATCGGTAAGATTCTTGCTGGAATAAATTGCCACCTGTCCAATCTGACCTATGCCCTTGCTTCCAACAATCAGATAATATGTATCATCTTCTTTCCAGACTTTCGGATCACGAAAATCAATCCGACTACAGTTTTCTGGAAGCGTATCTCCCGTAATAACAGGATTCTTCTCATATTTCTCGTAATTTATACCATCACCAAACGCAATACACTGGTTCTGTCTCTCCTGCACGGTTCCATCAGGCATATTGATTTTTGTAACACCAGTATATACCAGTACGTGTTTCCCATCTGCTTCAATAGCACTTCCTGAAAAACATCCTATTTTGTCGTATTCCTGATCCGGAGCCAGTACCGCCGGAAGCTGCTCCCAGCGGATCATATCTGACGTAGCACTATGCCCCCAGTGCATTGGCCCCCATGCCCGTTCATACGGATAATACTGATAAAACAGATGAATTTTTCCGTCATAGACAGAAAATCCATTTGGATCATTTATCCAGCCGACTGGTGCCGAAATATGAAATAATGGTTTCGTATTTTTGTCGGTATGTGCCAGTTTTTCCGTCTCATACTTTCTTGCCTTTTCTAACATATCGCTCATACAAATTCTCCTACTTTTCTGCTAAAGATTCCTGATATTGGTCAAAATATTTCTGCTTGATCTTCAGATAATCGGAAAGTCCATATTTTTCCATTTTATCTAAATAGGAATCCCATTCTTCTTCTATACCGCCGTTTAAAATCCAGTCAGCTTTTTTCTGTTCCGCATATTTCTTGATATCCGTATCATACTGGGATACTTTATTGGTATCATCAATACTCATAAAAACATTTGGATATACATATTTGCTTTTCATATCCTTCAGATAAGTCTCATGCATATTATCCAGACGCCATTTTGCATCCTCTGGCTGTGTAACATACACATCATAATACTCATTAAGTACCGCAAGAGGTCCATTGACAGACTGAGCCTCACGCACCTCTACCGGTGACTGTTCTCCCAAGTCCATATGCTTAAGCATTTCTCCGCCATCTTTGTTTGTAGATAACTCAAAAATATTAAAGGAATCCTTCTCGCCATAACTTCCCCAGTTATTCTGCGGAGACTGCAATGGTGCATACATCTGGTCGATCCATGCAGCTGCAAGTGCAGTATCTCTGCAACTGGAAGTGAGTACGCAACGCCCTCTGTCAAATCCACTTGTTTCGCTATTATTTTGTCTTGTAATATTTCTGACTCCATCAGGGCCTGTCAATGCTGGAAGCATCACATAATCTGTATTATTATCAACATTTGCAATATCCCATGTAAAGCAAAGTCCATATCTGTGATTTTTTCCTTTTGCTACATAAGTTGACCATTCCTGTGTAAACGCTTCCGGATCCACCAGATCTTCTGTTACAAGCTTATGAAGCCACTCAATTCCTTCTTTATACCCTTCCTGGACAGTTGTATAAATCACTTGTCCGTCATCCGTAACGGCAAAGTGATCGCCGGTATCTCCATATCCTTCACCAAATCCATTTATTAGAATGGCCGGATCCTGATCGCCATTATTTATGATAAATGACATAGGAATAACATCGCCTTCTATATCAAATTCCTTTTGCAGCTCGTCTGCATGATCCCTGAATGCGATCAATACCTGTTCAAGTTCGTCTGTGGTGGTCGGCATATCCAGTTCCAGATAATCCAGCCACTTTTTGTTGATATATGGAATATCTCCGATTGCCTGAATCGCTTCTTTTCCAGACCCAAGCTGCTCAATCCACGGGAATGAATAAATATGCCCGTCAGGAGCCGTACACATCGTCCGATATTCCGGATATTTTTCAAATACGGACTGCAAATTTGGCATATATTTATCAATCAGATTCTCCAGAGGAATAATGATTCCCTGTTTCGCATAACGCAACAGATCATAGTCGCTCATCCCCGCATTAAACAAACCATCCGGAAGATTTCCAAACTGCGCCAATGCCAGGTTTTTCTTATCGGAAAACTGATCTGCTACAAAGCAGGTCCAGTCAATATGTACATTCGTCTGTTCCTCCATTCTCTGGAAGATAATTCTCTCGTTCGGATCCTGCGTCGATGTTGCCGGAGCACTTGTAATAAAAGACAATTCAGCCTGCTCTTTCAATGGAAACTGCACTTGTGAAACAGGTGTATCCGGATTGATCTCCGCCGCAAGCTGCTGTTCTTTTCCACATCCTGCGATGCTGGTCATCATAGCAGCTGCAAGTCCTATTGCCAAACCTTTCTTTATACTATTTTTGTACATAGCTATCCACGTCCTTTCTGCTTATCCCTTTACCGAACCTACCATAATTCCTTTATCAAAATATTTTTGGAAAAATGGATACATCACCAGCAATGGTAAACTTGATACTACGATTGTTGCATACTTGAGCTGCTCTGCAACCTTTGCCAGCTCTGCTGTGCTCTGAATATCAGCGATCATTCCCGGCTGCGGAGTATTCTGTACAAGTATCGAACGGAGAACAAGCTGTAATGGCTGTAAATTTGCATCATTTAAGTAAATCATAGCGTCAAAATAACTGTTCCACATACCAACAAAAGACCACAATGCTAATACTGCAATGATAGGCTTACATACCGGAAGCATAATATGGAAGAAATGCTGAATCTCATTTGCACCATCGATTGCAGATGCTTCTCTTAACTCACCTGGTATAGACCGGTAATAGGTTCTCGCAAGAATCATATTCCAGACATTAAAAGCCCCCGGAAGCAAGATCGCCCAGACCGTGTTTACCATATGAAGCTGATTTATCAAAATAAAGGTCGGAATCATTCCGCCGCCAAAAAACATGGTTATCAGAAAAATGACATTGAAAAATTTTCTTCCAACAAAATCATTCTTTGACATAGGATAAGCTGCCAGAAGTGTTACAAATACTGAAATTGCTGCAAATACAACTGAATACAAAAATGAATTTAAAAATCCTCTCCAGATCATTCCATTTTCCAGCACACGCGTGTAAGCATTCAATGTCCAGTCTTTTACCTTAAAACTCAGGCCCTGATTATTTAATACTGTCGGATCCATAAAAGATGCCAGAAGCACGTAAGCCAATGGTATAACGATTGAAAGAACAAATATACCAAGAATAGCATAGCCGATTCCAAGCACCATTCGGTCTGTCCGTGAATATTTTATTTTTTTAGCTTTTTCCATTCCACGTTCCTCCTATAATCCTTCTCCATCGTTTAATTTCTTTACTACCCAGTTTACAAAAATAAGCAGAATCACGTTTATAACTGAGTTAAACAAGCCTACTGCCGTAGAATATCCATAATCACCATTTAAAAGACCGATCCGGTATACATATGTTGATAAAATCTCAGAAGCCGGTAAGTTCATATCTGTCTGCAATGCATACGCTTTTTCAAATCCGATACTCATAATATTTCCAGCCTGTAAAATAAACTGAATCACAATGATATCCTTAATTGCAGGAAGTTCAACATACCAGATCTGCTGCAAAAGATTCGCGCCATCCATAATAGCCGCTTCTTCCAATTCTTTACTTGAATTTGCTAATGCTGCCGTATACATAATTGATGCCCAGCCTGCTCCCTGCCATATTCCACTTGCAATATAAATGGTCCGGAATGCAGATGGCATTGTCATCCAGTTAGTATTCAGTCCCAGTACACGGTTTAACGGTCCTACCGGAGATAAAAGCATGCGCACCATACCGCAAAGAACAATGACTGAAATAAAGTTCGGCGCGTAGATTAACAGCTGTATCTTTTTCTTCATTCCTTCCCTGCGGATTCTATTTAACAGAAGTGCCAGAATAATTGGCACTGGAAAACTCCATAACAAACCATAGATACTCAGCTTCAGCGTATTAAGTAAATAGCTCATGAAGTCCGGCGAAGATAAAAATCTTCGGAAATATTCCAATCCTACCCATGGACTTCCCAGAACACCCTTGATTACATTGTAATCTTCAAATGCAATCAAAAGACCTCCCATCGGAAGATACTTAAAGATAATTGTCAGTACAAGTGCCGGCATTAGAAAAAAGACATACAACTGCCAGTTTTTCTTCACATAAGCCAGCTTGCTGCCGGCTTGTTTTTGCATTCTTTTCATGCGTTTATTCCTCCGTTCCCTTTATTTACCAGTTTTGTGTAACCGGTAAAGTAACCGGTTACTTTATGTTTTGATAGTACTACAAACTGTTATATGTGTCAATACTTTTCTTTATTAAAGTAACCGATTACGTAACCAGTTATTTTTGATTGCTATTTTTCTTTCTCCTTGCTATACTATAATACATAGCATATAAAAAGGAGAGAATACTTCCATATGGGAAAAAAACAAGTAACATTTGCTGACATTGCCGAATATACTCATTTTTCAAAAACAACAATTTCCAGATACTTTAATCATCCAGACTCTCTGACTCTGGAAAATCAGGAAAAGATCTCACAGGCTCTTGATGCTTTAGGCTACAAAAAAAATAAGCTTGCGAAAGTACTCGCCAATGGGAAAAGTGAATTTATCGGAATCATTGTTCCAAACCTTTATCTGCATTATTATTCCGAAATGCTTACACAGCTTCTTTCCAGCTATAGCGATTTCCACTATAAATTTCTTGTTTTCGTCAGTGATAAGGGACCAGCCGAGGAAGAACAGTATATCGAAGAATTGATGGCATACCAGATTGAGGGACTAATTGTATTGAGTCACACTCTTTCCTCCGAAAAACTGGCATCGTATCAGATTCCAGTCATAGCCATTGAACGTGAAGCAAAGAATATCTGTGGTGTGACTACCGATAACTATATGGGCGCACTTCAGGCAACCACGCTTTTAATCCGTAATAAATGCGACATTTTAATACACATTAACACAAATGTTGATAAATCAATCCCCTCCTATGATCGAATTCGTGCTTTCCAGGATACCTGTAAAGAATATCATGTCCCATATGAACTCAATCTGAATGTAGTTGGAGACTCTTATCAGGATATCTATACACAAATGAAACATATTTTTTCTACCATAGACCAAAAATATCCAGACAAAAAGAAGGGTGTTTTCCTTGCAAACGACACATATGCAAATATGTTCTTAAATCTGATTTTTCAAAAATACGGATGCTTGCCTAACACCTATGAAATTGTCGGCTTCGATAACTCTCCTATTGCAAGCGAAGCCATCCTTCCCATCACAACAATCGGACAGCAAATTGACCTTATTGCCAAAACTACAATGGAGCTTTTGGTACAGCAAATGGAGGAGCGCAAAAAAAGAAAACCGGTTCCTCTTTTGGAACCGGTTCATAAACAGATTACCCCTGTGCTGATTCGCAGGGATACTACCAGCTAAATTTATCAGATATTATGCCGTGTATCTTCGCAGCCAGATTGACTACTTTAAAAGAGTGTTTCACTGATTGCTATGCGCTACTTCGAAAGCCGCCTGAATTCCAACGGAGAAACCCCATACATATTTGCAAATACCTTGGCAAACTTTCCCTGATTCTCGTACCCTACACTTATTGCAATATCAATTACCTTCATATTGGTTGATTCCAGCAATTCCGCGGCTTTCTCCATTCGCTTTTTGCGAAAATAGGACAGATAACTGTCTCCCAGAATTCCTTTTATATAAAGCTTAAAACTGCTTTCACTGATTCCGAACCGGTCAGCCATCTCTTTCGCAGTAATTCTTTGTGACAGATCTTTCAGAATCAGTGCTTCGGCTTCTTTTACGATGGCGATCTGTGACCTTGTAAAAAAGGTTTCCCCCTCACTTTTGACTGGCAGCACCATGATCTCATGGAGAATCTGCGCAGACAGATAGCGGAGCGCCGGAATATCCAGATCGTCTTTTGTGGCCCATGCTTTCATAATGATTCCAGATATATGGTCATCCATCTGCTGAAAGTAAATCCCCTTCTTCGAACAAAAGACCTTCTCGATGTAGTTCAGATCAATTCCCAGATACTCAAGATAATTTTGTTTTAATTCTTCCAACAGCTGAAGGTCAATAAACAGCTGGATTCCTTCATATATTTTCCCCGGATAGTAGAAATCTTTGTCTGGCGGCATAGTACTAATGCACAGCTGATTCTTTTTCACAATGGCATATTGATTTCCGGCAAGGCTGACATCGCATCTTCCATTTATGCAAAAGTTCAGATTAAGTATCCGGTCCGAAACAGGCATTCCCTCTCTTCCCCAGCTGCTGACATAGATACGGTTAAATAGAATACTGACGCCGGGTGCAAGTATGTAATAATCTACTCTGCTGTCGTTATCGCCTTCAAATGCCAGATGTGTCTGTGCGCATGGTTCCATAATTTTCCTCCATTTTTTACTTATGCCTTAGAGTATACCTCCAAAATCATTCCTGGTTTGAAAAGGGCTTTCTGCAAGATGTATGTCACAATTTGTAGGAGATTTCTCTTCTTTCTCATCCTACCATTTCCTCCCAATTATCACAATCCCACCACACATTTTTATTGCTAAACGGGCTCAAAATGTCTAAATGGATTTTACACCACCTGGTAATCTATGTAATATTAATTCATATAGTTAGCAAAGTCTAACAAATATTATTCGGATTGGAGAATGCGTAATGAAAGAAATCCTGCTTTCAGAGGCTGTTCCTGGAAAAAGCTATTTTATCAGGGAAATCAAGGATGAACTCCGGCTTAATAACCGGTTATCCTCTATGGGAATCCTGACCGGAACCAAAATTGAAATATGCCAGAACAAGAAAAAACAGCCTGTTCTTCTGTTTGCCCGGGATACTCTGGTGGCAATCGGACGTGAGGAATGTACGAAAATAAAGATAGGTGGTGATTCAGATGAGTAAATGTGAAGCGTGCGGTTCCTGCAATTCCTGTAAATATCATGGAGAAAGTACTTATTACCAAAAGGATGCAGATACTCCTGTTATCGCATTGCTTGGCCAGCCAAATTCCGGTAAATCAACGATTTTTAACCTTATTACCGGTTCCCACCAGCATGTAGGAAACTGGCCTGGAAAAACTGTAGATCAAAAAGAAGGAGAATTTCAGTTAGATGGGCAGCGGATGATCCTGGCCGACCTGCCTGGAAGCTACTCTCTGTCTGCGGATTCCGACGAAGAGGTAATCACAGAAAGCTACATAAATGCCGGAAAAGCCGACCTTGTTCTGGTTATGGCAGACGCCTCACAGCTGAAAAGAAGTCTTTATATGCTGGCTGATTTTGCAGGAACCAAGCTTCCCGCCATCCTGATATTAAACATGATGGATGTAGCCCAAGGACAGGGAATCCGTATTGATACAGACAGGCTTTCCCACAAGCTTGGGATTCCAGTAGTTCCTATGTCTGCAATAAAGAAAAAAGATTATTCCCAGTTATACCAAACAATTGAAAACAGTTTGAAAAACCCGCAAATGATTTCCCATGGAAAAATGCACTCTGTTTCTGAAAAAATAGCTTTCATTGATGATCTGCTCTCAGATGTAGTTACTGCATCCAAAACACAGCAAAAAGCATATTCCAGATTTGACCAGATTGCATTATCTCCTGTGAAGGGAAAATTCATTGCCTTCGGAATCGTCCTTGGAGTTTTCCTCGTAGCTATGATATTTTCTGGTATTATAGGCGGATCCGTCGGTGCTCTGCTGAATATGGTATCAGACGGATTAAGACCTGTTATGACTGGGTGTCACATTCCCCAGCTTTTAATTTCCCTGATCCTTGATGTTTTCTTCAATGTGCTCTATTTCGCAACTATGATGGCATCCTTTGTGCTGGGAATTTCCCTGGGCTTTAATCTTATGGAGGAAACCGGCTACCTTGCCAGAATTTCTTTTCTCTTTGACCATACCATGTCGAAGGTAGGTCTCCAGGGAAAAACCATTATGCCATTTTTCATGGGACTAGGCTGTACTATAGCCGGTACAACCGGTACGAGAGTTGTAGACAACTGGGGGCAGCGTGTTCTTGCCATTGCCATGAGCTGGGCAGTTCCCTGCGGCGCTACCCTGTCAGTAGTACCTATGCTTGCTGTTGCCATGTTCGGAAGCACTGGCGGTTTCCTGGTTATTGTATCTGTTTTCCTTCTTATGGTTCTAATGATGTGGATCGTATATAAGATTTTTGGAAATACACTGTCTCCAAAAGCAGAACGTGTGGGAATGATCATGGAACTGCCGCCTTACCACAAGCCAAATTTCCGAAACACTCTGTATGTAACCTTTGAACGTACCTTAGACATTTTCGTCCGGGCACTGCGGGTTATCACAATTGTATCCGTTGTGTTCTTCATATTGACATATGGATTTGGCGGCAACGCAGAATCCAGTATTTTGTATAAGCTTGGAGTCGTTATAGAACCGGTGACCTTATTCTTTGGTATGAAGTGGCAGGCGTTCCTGGCTTTCCTGGCTTCTGCCATATCAAAGGAATCTCTGCTTGGCGTATTGAATACCCTGCACGGAACAGGGGGAAACCTGGTCAGCTCCACTTTTGGTGCAAAAATTGCGGGCAGTGGAAGTGCTGTGGCATCTGTAATCTCTGACAATTTCACCAAAGCACAGGGATTGGCCTTCATCTATGCCATCAGCTTCAACATGCCTTGCGTCAGTGCCCTGGCTGCAACTTCAAGGGAAACCCACTCTGTGAAGTGGACTGCAAAAATCGGGGTGTTCTATACGGTATCTGCTTTGCTGATTTCCTGTATTGTTTATCATATTGGCTTGCTGATTTTTTAGTAATTATTCCGGTCTGAGAGGTCCATAGAAATAGCTTGCCGTCGCACCGCCATCCATAAGGAAGGTAGCCCCTGTGATAAATGCTCCTTTATCGCTCATCAGAAGCTCTGCCACATTTGCCACTTCATCTGCTGTCCCTGGTCTTCCCGCCGGACATTTGGCAAACATATTTTTGTAAAAATCGCCTCTTGGACCATTAAATTCATCTATGGCAAGGGGTGTGACAATGATTCCAGGTGCAATTGCATTTAATCTGGCTCCCCTTTTTCCCCATTCAACGGACTGTGCCATGACACGTTTTTCATTACATCTCTTTGCCATCTGGTATGCGTGTAAGGTGTCGCGGATATTTTCCGGCGCAAGAAGGGGAAGCTTCAGAAGCTCTTCCGTAGGTGTGGTTGCAAACAGTTCATCTTCCTCCTGTGTGAGAGCTGGCATACGCCATCCGGACTGACTGGAAATTGTCACACCAACACCGCCCTTTTTGATCACCTTTCCTACTTCTTCAAGCAAGACTGCAGTTCCGTACAAATCTACTTTCAGTATTGCTTCAATGGGTGCCTGACTTGGGGAAACTCCTGCTGCATTGACCAGCATGGAGATTTCTCCAAGGCTTTGTGCTTTCTGGATCATATTTTGGATGGATTCACGGGAAGACAGATCCATTTCTATTGGTTCCGTGTCAAAACCAGCCTCATTCATTATTTTGGAAATTGCCAGGGCATTTTTTAAGTTTTTATCCCCGATCACAATTTTCTTTCCATATCCCATTCTTCGGGCAATTGCCATACCGATCTGTCCTGCTCCGGTTAGAATCATTACTTCCTTCATTTGGTTTCTCCTCCTGCTTTCTATTTGGGCTTTAGTATAATCAAGTATAAGTGTTCAATCAATTCTTTATACTTCTCATATTGATAAGTTAAAGTAATTGATATATGATATAGCTAAGACTACGATGCAAAATCTATAGGAACCAACACGCGCAACTATCTTTTATTCATGTTAATGCCGACAACAACGTGCAAATCTTTTCAAAAAGAGGAACAATCCAATGTTATTTAGACAAATTGAATATCTACAGGCAGTGATCGAAACCGGAAGCTTTTATCAGGCAGCCGAGAAATGCAATGTTTCACAATCTGCCATATCGCAGCAGATCATAAAGCTGGAGAATGAACTTGGTGTGAAACTGCTCCACAGACATAACCGGACTTTTTCCCTGACTCCAGCAGGAGAACATTTTTACAGGAAAAGTCTGGTCATCACAAATGATATCGAGCAGATGAAACGGGAAACAAAAAAGATTGCAGACAAGGAGCATAGCATCCTTAGAATCGGCTATTATAAGGGCTATCATGGCAATGAGCTTTCAGAAGCAGCAGCCGAATTTTCTTCTAAATACCCATCCGTAGAAATAAGTATCATGGTAGGAAGCCATGAAGAACTGTACAAAGCAATGGAAAATGATAAAGTCGATCTGGTGTTAAATGACCAAAGGCGTGCTTTCTCAGATGCATACAATAACGAAATACTCTCCCAGAGTCACATGTACATTGAAATTTCCAGCCGTAATCCACTGAGTAAGCTGAACCAGATCGAAGTATCTGAATTAAAAAATACCCCCTGCATCCTGGTGATCACCTCAGCCGGACAGCAGGAGGAAAGAGCGTATTATGAAGACATCGTCGGAATAAAGGGAGACTATCTTTTCGCAGATTCCATTCAGGAAGCACGGTTAAAGATCATTACCGGCCAGGGATATATGCCTGTGGACGTAATTGGAAAACAGGCCTGGTTTGATACTTCCATTGACCGGATTCCTCTCGTCAGAAATGGAGAACCTGTCAAAAAAACATATTGTGCGTTCTGGCGAAAGGATAATTCCGGGTATTATATTGAAGATTTTGCAAAGATGCTGCGAGCTGGGTTTTAGAGCTGCTTGAATTTCGCTTTCACGTTTTATGAGAGAAACAACAGCTGGAGCGATTTAGTTCGCATAATGATTCTGACTGCAATGATTCTTGGAGATCACTGTAAAAAAGAACGCTGAAAATGGACGAGGCTGTCACACTAAGTGCGACAGCCTCTTTTCCCAGCTTCTCTTAAATTATCTTTTTACGCCTCAACACTATTTAATTTCTTATAGTGCTTTCTTACTACGAACCATTCAATCAGGCACAGAATCGCCAGAACTACTACGTTAGCTAAGATCAGACCATATTTCCAGTTTTCCATACCAGCATTAATATTTTCACTTTCATATGCACTGCTGTTGACAACTGTATACATAATGTTTTTACTTGCATTTCTTAATACAGCTACATTTGATGCAGCAGTTAAATCTGACATTCTGTTCAGCCCGGAATCATATGTAGTCAAAAGTGCATCAACTCCATTATTAAATGCAATGTCGGCATTCATATAACCCCAACCACTGTTAGCAAAGTTGTCTGTAAGCACGAAACCTTCAAAGCCCCACTCATCACGTAATACTGTTTTCAGTAATTCACTACAGCTTCCAGCCCATCGGTTTCCAATATAACACCATGCTTCCATGACTGCATTTGCACCGCCATCTTTTACTGCATATTCAAATGGTTTTAAATAAATTTCACGCATTGCCTGCTCATTGGACCAGATAGATACCATCATGGCATTTGAATCATACATTGCAAAATGTTTGATATAAGAATATACCCCTCTGCTCTTTGCACCCGCAACTGCATTTGCTGCGATATTTCCTGCAAGAACACCATCCTCTGAATAATATTCAAAGTTTCTTCCACCAAACGGTGTACGGTGGGTATTCATAGCCGGTGCATACCAGCCATTAACATTCATTTCATTGGCCATTTTACCAATACTTTCACCAAACTTATAAGCCAGATCCTTATTCCATGTAGATGCGATCATAACTGCAACCGGGAAACCAATAGAACCTGTTCCTGTAAAGTTATTATTAATGGAAGCTGGTCCATCACAATCAACTGTAGCTACTTTATCTACAGACTTAACTGCTGCGGTCTGAAATCCTGCCATTCCTGAGAGATCACTCATTTCATCTACAGTAAGCTGATCCAGGAAATCTTCCCATTTCGGATCATCATAAGCAAGTCCACGCATATCTGCCAGTTTGATTCCATTGTTGGCACCAGTAACCGGCATTTCTACACTGTCGTCAATGTACATTGAGTAATCAAAATTATCATTATTGTAATATGTATCAATATACTCTTCTGGTAATTCTACTGACGCTGGTGCAGCTGTAGCAGCATCATAATTAGCAAAACCATCTTTTCTGGATAAATAGGTTACTCCACCATTTGCAAAATCGAACTGGTTTACAGCTGGAATATTATCGGACTCTCTTGCTTCTTTATCATATACCTGTGCTTTCTCTACAGTATAAATTTTGGAATCCAGAATATTATGGGAATCTTTATTAATTGAAATCTGATAATCTCCCTCTTCCAGAACATATGCGTTCGCATTCTGGTCATCATAAGAAGCTAAATCATCTTTTGAAAAACTGATATGGATTTCCTGTGATTCTCCGCTTTCCAGTAAATCTGTTTTTTCGAATGTTAACAGTTTAGCTGCTGATTTTTCAATTCCACCATTGGTATATGGGGGATTTACATAAACCTCAACCACATCTTTTCCTGCTGTATCTCCAACATTAGTCACTGTTACATCGAAGCTGATCTCATTTCCGTTTTCCTGAATCTCACTCATAGTCTGGGTAAAATCAGTGTAACTTAAACCATAGCCAAACGGATACTGGACTGTCTTCTCATAATCGATAAACTTCTCTGCTGCCGCAGTTTCATACCACTTATATCCTACATAGATTCCTTCTACATAGTTGGTAAATTTCGGCTTTGTCACCATTTCTGTTCCATCACGTCTGTATGAGGTAACAGCCATATCTTCCATGTTGGTGTATACCAACTGATCTGAATTATTCCACCATGGAGTATTGGTCAGATCATATACGAAAGTATCAGAAGTACGTCCGGAAGGATTCACCTCTCCGGTCAAAATCTTTCCAAGTGCATTAAAACCTACATTTCCTGTTCCCGGGCACCAGATAACACTCTTGATTTCCGGATGTTCCTCTACAAATCCCAATTCAAATGAATGTGCTGAATTATAAAGTAAAAGTACATTGTCAAAGTTATTGCATACTGTATCTACCATATCTTTTTCTGTCTGTGAAAGTTCCAGATAATGATGTCCTTCTGGAAAATCATCATACTTATCAGAATTGGAATCATATGCAACCTGGCTTAAATCCTTCGGCATATCATTATAGCCTTCTCCACCAATTCTTGATATAACCACTACTGCAACGTCAGAGAAATCCTTGGCATTATTCATTAAATCCTCTGTATACATATCTGCAGTTGGCTCAGGTAATGTCCACGCCTGTTTGCTTTCAGACATTTTCGGACGGCTTGAAGTATAATTTTCGTAGAAATCATGAAGTTCTGTATTTAACTGAAAGCCTGCATTTTCAAGACCTTCTTCCAGACTTACGATTGGCCATAAGTCATTAATTGAGCCAGAACCGGCACCGCCATATACCGGATTAATTGATGACCAGCCAAACAAATTTATATTTCTCTGGTCTTTCAGTGGTAACATGTCATCATTCTTTAACAGAACCATTCCCTCACCAGCAATATCTTCTGCAATTCCTGAGGCCTCATCAGCAGTTTCCTGTGTTACTGTTCCGTTCCCTGCTGCAAGACTGATTAAAGTTGACATAGGACCAACAGCAATTAAATTTGCAATAAGAATCAGTGCCAAAAATCCGCATATTACAGACTGACTTCTAAAAAGATACTTTGTTTTCGCAGAACGTTTTCTACAGCCTACACAAATTCCAATAGCCAGAAGCAATACAACTGCCATTGCAATTAAGTATTGTTTGCATGAATTCAATACGCCAATTATATCATTGATATTAATCTCGAGCATAATGGCTCCTCCCTTTTGTGATTTTCAACTTCACTTACTCCCGGGTGTAAGCTTCATATGCCTAGATATTATTAAAAAACTATAATTGGTACAAGTCTCTTCTTCTAATCGGTCATTTTTTCCTCGTAACTGGTTCTCCCCAGTTTCATTGGTGTAGACAGAAACAGAATGTTTAAAATAAATATTTCATTTTCCCATTGTGTAGATACATTACCGTTATATTTTTCTGCAATACTTCTTATACTTTTTAAGCCAAGTCCATGGTTAACTTTATCAAGCTTAGTGGTCACCAGATTCCCGTCTTTTACAATTGGCGGTTTTTCACAATAATTTTCCACCTGAATTTTTACAAATTTGTCTGTTTTGAATACAGCTACCGAAAGTAAGCGTTTCTCCAAGTCTTCCAGTTTTTCCAAATATTGAATGGCATTATCCAATATATTGGAAAACATCACATACAGATCAACATTCTCCATTCCTGACAACAATTTTCCCTCTGCTATACAGGTCATTGTTATGTTCTTATGTTCGCACTCCAGACTCTTTTCCATGAGTATCGTATCCAGAATTTCATTTCCTGTGTGAATTGAAATATCTGCTTTTCTCACTGCATCTTCAAGCTCATCTAAGACTTTTTCTGTAATTGTATGATCCTTTTCTGTCCGCAAATACGCTATAAAACGCTTTAAATCGTGATATTTCCTGTTCAGTACTTCCTGGTTTCCCTTCTCTTCCCACATTTGGGCTTCCCGCTCTTTCCATAATCGTTCCTGTACAGAAAGTTCTACGCGCAAAAGCATCTCCTGCTCAACCGTATACTGTTGATACATGATTAGAAGTGCGAAAAGCAGCCACCCAAGTATCATTACAAAAAAACTATCCTGTAACTGCTGTGTATGAAATACAGGCGACAGACTAAAAATCTTCAGCAATATTGCAACAACGCAAAAAATAACCGACCATACTACCTGTTTTTGCGTAATAGCTGATTTCACCATCTTATTCTTCTGATATAGAATCAAACACATTGTCAACGTATACACCGCTGAATATATAAAAATATGTACTGCTGAAAATGTATGCACTTCCGTATCTTCCCATAGTTTAAGATAAGAGCCTGCAATTTCGCCAAAATCATAACACAATTCTCTAAGCAGGTATGCCCATCCTGCTAAATATACGCTGACACTGATTTTTAGTCCACTACATGTTTTTATAACAATAAAAATAAAAAGATAGGAAAGAACAGGTCTTACCAACCGGAATTCATTTCTAGGTATTCCATCCGCTTCTGATAAAAGAAGTCCACATAAAAATATATAAAATACCATGGAAAGCACTGCTTCCATCAAAAATAGCAGCACTCTATACTTTTTTTCTGAAAAGAACAGTAAGAAAATAAAGCCAGCCAGCAGCAGCATTCCAAAACTAATGTAAAAATACAGCATTAATATTCCTCCACAAAATCCGTCAATGCTTTTATGAATCCTTTTTTCTTCGCCCTGCTTATTGCCAGCTTTACATCTTTTACAACTGCAAAATCCTTCTCAACAGCAGTTACATGCTGTAAATTGACAAGATAACAACTGTTACATTTGCAGAAATGCTCCCCTTCAAGCTTCTCTTCCATTCCCGATAGGCTTCCTGCGGTTAACAGAAAACGCCCTTCCTTCGTATGACAATATAAACGGTGGTTTTCTACTTCAATATAATATATATCGTCCGTAGATACTTTTGCCAATGCTCCTTTTACCGGCAGCATTACAAATTTTCTTTTCCGTTTGTCCAAAATTCGCTTTACTTTTCGCATTTTAAAATCAAATGCGGAATATACCATTGGTTTTACTATAAAATCGTATGCGTTTACCTCGTATGCCTTTAATGCCAGCTGTGACATATTCGTAACAAAGATAAGTATAACGTACGGGTCCAGTTTTCTTATTTTCTCAGCGGTTTCCATCCCATCCATTAATGGCATCTCTATATCCAGAAAGATCACATCATAATGGGCACGATAATGTTCTAAAAAATCAATACCATTACCAAATGTATATATCTGAACCGCTTCCTCATTCTCTGCAAAAAATCTTCTGGTATGCTGCTCTATTTGCATTCTGTCCGCCGGATTATCTTCAACGATCGCAACACGTATCATAATGTCACCCTCCATATTTCAGCAACATTATATCACACATATAATTATTTTTCTCTTCCCCTCAGATATCTTTTCAACAGGAATGCACAGAAATATGGAAACGTGCAAATATCATCTTCTATTCCCACATTACTGTCTGCAAGCTTTATGCCCCAGTGAATGTCCCCATAAGAATCATTCGATATTAACTGCCGTAAAGATTTAGAACGGTTTTTATTTGCTTTCACTTCTACCGGCACCAGTTCATCTTTCGTCCTTACAAAAAAATCTTCCTCCAGCGTTGCATTTTCTTTTTTATAATAATACAGTCCCAATCCTTGTTTTCTAAATGCTTCTGCAACAAAATTCTCATATAGAGCGCCTTTATATACCCCCAGATTCTTATTTGCCCTTAGATCCTCCTGCGCTTCTTCATCTAGTGACGCGATTAGTAATCCAGTATCCGGATAATAAAGTTTAAACTTCGAATCATCATAATTTCCTTTCAATGGGAGTTCCGGATATTGGAGACAATAGCACACAGATACTACCCCGGCATCCTCAAGCCAGGTTATACATCCCATGTATTCCCTGCTTCTTGCTTTTTTATCTATTTTACTCAATTGGAATTTCTTGTTTTCTTTTGCAAGCTGTACTGGTATATTACGGTAAACGCTTACAATTTTAGTCTGATCCAGCCCTTCTGCATACTTTCTGATATCTTCTTCATAATCCAGCTGTATCTGTTTCTGAATTTCCAGAGTATCTGTAAAAACGTTCTTCTCGATATATATCCGGACGACGGCCGGCATTCCCCCAAGCACACAATATTCTAAAAACAATTTTCTGTAAACAGATAGTTCCGTTTCTGAAAAAGCTTTTCCAGTAAGCATATGCTCTAACATATCTCTGATATGTTCTTCCGAATAGCCTTTTGCCCACAAAAATTCTTCAAAGTCCATAGAAAACATTTCATAATCTATTTTATATCCCACGCTGTTGCTATGAATTTTTTTATAGTTAATTCCAAGTAAGGAGCCACTGCATATAACATCAAACCTTCCGTCTATTTTGAATGCTTTCAAAGATGTGGCTATATCGGGGTATTCCTGTAACTCATCAAAAATGATTAAGGTATCTCCCTCAATAAATTTTTTTGAAGGATCTATCATGGAAATATTCTTGATGATCTCGTCTACTTCATACCCTTCACTTAATATGGTTTTGTACTTCTGTTCCAATACAAAATTAATATAGACAACGCTTGTGTAATTCTGTGCAGCAAAATGATTGATGGATTCTGTTTTTCCAATCTGCCTTGCACCTTTTATAATCAGCGGAAAGCGGTCTTCCTTTCTTTTCCACTCCATTAAATAATCATCAATTTTTCTTTTTAAATACATGGTGCCCCTCCCTTTTCCTAAGAGTTTACCATCCTTCCTAACACCGTGTCAATTTTGATTTCACGTTTTTTTGCATTATTTTATCCTTTTTTTCACGTTTTATGATCATATTTTGTCTCTTTTCTCACGTTTTATAAAAACAACAGTTGGACTAATATAGGTTTACGCCAACATTTTTAAAGTAAAAAAATTTCATGGCCTAATCATAAATACCAGACACGCCACAATACTTCCCAGGAAAAATTCCTTTCTGGTATGTCTTTTCAATTCCACAGAAGCCCAAAGCTCCACCAGATAAAAGAGCACACAAATTCCTGCCACATATCCGCCAAAATAATAGCTCAGGAACAAATAGGGCAGTGTACAGCTGCAGGCATGTCCGCTTGCCCTTATCTTAAAGCCTTTGTTTACAATGGTCAGTACCAGAACTGACAGAAAATAATCATTCAAGATCCATTGCAGCATCGGGGAATATCCCATATAATATCCGGTCAGCATTGCCAGAAGATATGCAGCAAAATTGAAAATAAATGCCATGTTTCTCTGACTTTCCCGTGTATCACCTTTCTTTTTTATTATTGATGAGATCGGATATGCACAAAGCGGTATGATCGTCAAAAATGTTATTACCACCAGTAAATTTTTTGCATTTCCAAACTCAGTTTTCCTAAACCCATACAGGATCAGAAGCATGACCATCGCTTCAATGGGCGGAATCGTTATGATCCGGATGATTCTGGCTGTTTTTTCTTTCATCTTATTTTACCTCACATCAAAATTTTCAACAGGTTATAGTATAGCAAACTCCCACCCATTATAAATTAGACAGGCGGCGTCTCTTTGTCTGGTTTTTGGATACCAGCCCTTCAATTGTCCATTGTCTGATCTGAATTCCTGTCTTAAGATAGCCTCATACCAATCAAACAAGCGAGGTGATAACTCTGAAGCAGATAAAGCTTGCATGTACCGGCTATATTCTGATTTCCATCGTTTTTTATATCACAGGACTGTTTTGTATCATATTCCCGGATTTCATACAGTCCTATGGCAGATTCTTAGCCGGAATTATTTTAATCGCATACGGCATTATTAAAATCATCGCCTATTTTTCGAAGGATCTCTACTGTCTGGCCTTTCAATACGACCTTGCCTGCGGAATCTTCTTAATCGTGCTTGGAATTACCACGTTATGTATTGGAAAGAAATTTAAATCCTCATTCTTTCTCACCGCACTTGGCACACTTATTTTACTTGACAGTCTCCTGAGTATTCAGACCGCACTTGATTCCAGAAGATTTGGATTGTCCTCATGGAAATATATTCTTTTGTTTTCTATTGTGTCTGGCACTTTTGGAGTTATCGTTCTTTTGAAAAATACACTTTTCTTTGCAGGCTGTGCACTTCTGGCAGAGGGAGGTATGCGCCATTACATTGTAAGACATACTGCCCAGCTGCCTGATTACCGTTACCTGAATGATAATGAGCTATCAAAATAACAGATTTATAGAAGGAGATCATAACTATGAATGCAGCAAACACACTGAAGAAGCTTGGAATCGAACAGACCTTCAACTACATTTATAAGGACCCGGATAAAAACATGGGAAAGCTGATGGACTGGGCTGACAAATTTTCCAAAGGCGGTTTTCCATCCCAGCGAAAAGCCATCCGGGAAGCAATTGAAAATCCGGAGCACCCATATTATTCCTATATCCGCAAAATTTTTACAGAAGTTGATCCCAATGTAGCCAAAACACTGGCTGTGAACTTTTTTATCAATGCAGCGCTGGTTGGCTGGCCGAAAGAGGAAGAACTCCGCGAGAAATACGACTGTAATATTCCCTGGGCAATTCTTCTTGATCCCACGTCTGCATGTAATCTGCACTGCACCGGATGCTGGGCCGCAGAGTACGGCCACAAGCTTAATCTGACTTATGACGAGATCGATGATATTATCTGCCAGGGAAAAGAGCTTGGTGTCTACATGTATATCTACACTGGCGGTGAACCACTTGTGCGGAAAAAGGATCTGATCCGGCTCTGCGAAAAGCACTCTGACTGTGTATTCTTATGCTTCACAAATGCAACCTTGATCGATGAGGAATTCGCGGATGAAATGCTCCGCGTGGGAAATTTTGTTCCTGCTATTTCTCTTGAAGGATTTGAAGAGGCAACCGACGGCCGCCGTGGTGATGGCGTTTACCAGAAGGTAACAAAAGCGATGGCTCTTCTTCGCGAGAAAAAGCTGATCTATGGCATTTCCTGTTGTTATACCAGTGCAAATTATGAATCCATCACTTCAGAAGAATTCTACGATTCGCTGATTGACCTGGGTGCCTATTTTGTATGGTATTTTCATTATATGCCGGTAGGAAATGACGCTGCTCCGGAATTGCTCCCCTCGCCAGAGCAGCGGACCGGCGTTTACGAAAAAATCCGTCATTACCGTGCCACAAAGCCACTATTTGCAATGGATTTCCAGAATGACGCAGAATATGTGGGCGGATGTATTGCCGGCGGCTACCGCTATTTACATATCAATGCCAATGGTGACATTGATCCCTGCGTATTCATTCATTATTCAGATTCCAATATCCGGGAAAAATCTCTACTGGAAGCCCTGCGTTCTCCAATGATGATGGCGTACCACAAGAACCAGCCTTTCAATGAAAATATGCTTCGTCCATGTCCTATGCTGGAAAATCCCCAGAAGCTCCGTGAAATGGTTGCTTCTGCCGGCGCCCACTCCACCGACATGCAGTCACCGGAAACTGCCGAACATCTCTGTGCCAAATGTGACCACTATGCAGAACACTGGAAACCGGTAGCGGATAAGCTCTGGGAAGAGAACCGTAAGAAATACAATGAAAAACATTCCAAAGCTTAAATAATATATTGGATTTTCTTTCCTTCCTACTATATATTTCATAAAGTGCAAGGAAAAACCTGGCCACGGGGGCAGGTTTTCCCTTGCATAAAACTATAAAATTCCACTTTATTCCTTATATGCAGACAGCACACGTTTGCCAGATCCGGCAAACATTTTACACATTTCTTCATATAGTTCTTCCAGATTATAAGATGCTCCTTCTTCCAGCCAGTCCAGAATGCTTCCTATAAATACACATTTGTAGCACTTGATGAGTATTTCTTTCTCTGCTTTTGAAACCCGCTCATACTTTCCAAGCTTCTCTACATAAGAGCGGATAATATCATCCCCCATTTTGCTTAAACCGGATAAAAAAACATCCTTCTGTACAGAACGAAACAGATGCAAAAATGCCTTTTTTCTTTTCATACATTCCTGTGCCATATAAGTGAGACAGTCTACCGGTGATTCAAGTGTTCCATATTTTTGAATTACATCCATCATCCAGTCCTCGATCGAATCCGTCATCAAGGTGGGAATATCCTGGAAATGGTAATAATATGTATTCCGGTTGACATGGCAGCGATTTACGATATCCTGTACTGTAATCTTATTATATGGCTTCTCTTCCAGTATTTCCCAGAAAGTGTCCTTAATCATTTTCTTTGTCTGAATCACGCCTTTTATCATCCTCATTCGTATAAAATATTTTCCAGCTGTTGATTACTTCATCAGATCATACAAAATCCCTGCAATTTCTTCCGGCGATTCCTTAAATTTCCCATGGCTCCATTCCCGGTACATATTATAAATAGAGCCGGCAAATGCGCAGATTTTCAGCATTTCTTCTCTTGTTCCGCTTTTTTCATCTACCCATTTGTGAACCAGATATTCTGTTATTTTCGCCAGAAACAGATCTCCCATCCCGCTTGACAGCAACCCATTTATAAACTCACGATGTTCATAAAAAAACTGAAAGCAGTGAAGCATATATTTCTTATCGTAAAATACATTCTCATTATCTATGGAAGCCACATCTTCTTCCCGATACTCTTCTACCACTTCCTCCAGATGTCCGGTCAGAATCTCTTCAATAGCATTGTAATTCCGGTAAAATGCCATCCGCGAAACGTCCGCTTCTGCTGTAATATCGGAAACGGAAATTGCCGAAAATGCTTTCTCTCCCATCAGCTTCAATAATGCCTTATACATGTCCTGTTTTACTTGAATATTGGTCTGGCTTTGCCTTTTATTTGTCATTTTTTAATACCATGATATTGAAATCCCTCTCGTTTAGTGTTACAATCTGTAACATCATTATAAAACAATTTATTGTTTTTTACAATCCGACTTTGATTCATTTTACTTAAAATATAACTGTTCAAGCAAACCTCTCAAATGTTTCGCATTTTATCGTTGAGGTTTAGCCGCCAAATAGCTTTTATACAAAATCCGCTTGGCCTTGAACAGTTACCAATTATGCAAAAACCGCGCGAGGAAAATATCATGAAAACAGCTGTCATGACTGACACAAACAGCGGTCTCACAAAGGAGACCGCCAGAGAACTTGGAATATATGTAATACATATGCCTGTAATTATCGAAGAAAAAACTTTTTACGAAAATGATAATATCACCGAGGCTGAGTTTTTCCAGGCTCTTTCCAGTGATAAATGTATCACCACTTCCCAGCCTTCTCCTGGAGATGTAATGGATTTGTGGAATCAGATTCTGGATGATGGATATGACGAGCTTGTATATATTCCCATGTCAAGCGGTCTGTCCAACTCATGTGCTGCCGCTATGGGCTACGCCCAGGAATACGATGGAAAAGTAGTGGTTATTGACAATCACAGAATCTCTGTTACCATGTACGAGTCCGTTCTGCAGGCTCGGGAGCTTGCTCTTTCAGGCGCTTCTGCACAGGAAATTAAAACTGTTTTAGAGGCCGATGCTTACAATTCAAGCATCTATCTTGCCGTAAATACATTAGAATACCTGAAAAAAGGCGGGCGTATCACACCTGCGGCGGCTCTGATCGGAACCATACTTTCCCTCAAGCCGATCTTAACGATACAGGGAGAAAAGCTGGATTCTTACGCCAAATCCCGTGGTTCCATGAAAAAAGCCGAGGAGAAAATGATCCTTGCCATTCAGTCTGACCTTAGAAACCGCTTTGCCAGCCAGGATATGTCCAGATTACATATTGGAGCCGCAGGCGCCGGACTGACCAATTCCCAGCAAAAAGAATGGCTGGCGCTGCTGCATGCCGCTTTCCCGGATGCTGATATCGCTTATCAGCCACTTTCTGCCAGCATCAGTGTTCATACCGGGCCTGGCGCGGTAGGTATTGGAATTAGCTTTAGGTAATCATTTTTCATTACTTTAATAGTGCCCCGTCACTCCGTGCGCAGCGCAATAACCGGATCTTTCTTCGCTGCCTTTTTCGCCGGAATCAGGCCGCCAAGCAGTGTGATCACTATGCTGATCACGATCAGGATAACTGCTGATGCTGCTGGAATTCTGGCTGTAATTCCTGAAATTCCGGAAATCTTCTCAATCAGTGAATTGATCGGGAATAGCAGCAGGGAAGAAATTCCAATGCCCAGCACTCCGGCACAGCAACCGATAATAAAGGTTTCTGCGTTAAATACCTGGGAGATATTACGTTTCGAAGCTCCAAGAGCACGCAGAATACCGATCTCCTTTGTCCGTTCCATGACAGAAATATGGGTAATAATGCCAATCATGATACAGGAAACGATCAGGGAAATTGCAACAAACGCAATCAATACATAGGATATTCCATTGATAATGGTTGTGATCGAAGAGGTAAGCAGTGCAACATAGTCTGTATAAGTGATCTGTGCGTCCTCCTCGGCTGTTTCATTATAATCTGCAATACAGTCGGCAATTGCCTCTTTGTTTTCGAAGCTATCAGCGTAGATGCTGATAGAAGCAGGTGCGTCATAGCTGACTTTTCCGAATGCTTCCAGATTTTTCTCATATGTTGATTTGACATTATATGCCTTTGCAGCATCTGATGATTCAATTACAGGACTTGTCTGCGCTGTATCATTCGCGACATCAAAACTCAGCCCTGTCAGCACATTGATTTCCGGTGTATCCTCCTGTGCCGTAACCACTGCACTTTCATCTGTATGGTCAATAATGTACTCCGTAAGTTTTGAGGTATAACCAACTGCCGTGGAAATAGACGCGTTTTCTGCCTCTTCTTCCGCTTCTATTTTTTCTGCTGCAGATTCATATTCTTCAGCTGTGATAAGCCCCAGCTGATATAAAGTTCCCGCAGAGATTCCGTTATTTTCATTCAGCACAAGAACCACTTCGTCATAATTCTCCGGCCAGCTTCCATATAAAACGTCATAATTATCTGTTACTACCGGGCTGACTGTCTTATTATCTGTGCCTGCCATCAGTTCAGAGAAATTCTCAGCACCAGAGGAGGTATTTCCTAAAACAGCGGACATCATTCCTGCCTGACTGCTCACAGCTGACTGACTTCCCACCGCTGACTGGCTATTCACACCCGACTGGCTCTCCATTCCTGCCATACTGTCCATTTCGCTTTCATCCAGAAGCAACGCGTCAGTATCTGCATCACTGTTTACCAATACACCATCTTTATTGTTAGAATATACCTGGAAGTTCACATCATAAGTATAATTTACACCATGCTCTCCCAGATATTGCTGAATCTCACTATCCGGGTCATCCAGATACTTCTTAAACTCCGTTAAATTGTTTTCTACAATACTGGAGGCCATCTTTTCCCTGGCTTCCATATCTGAATAATCCGCGTAAACTGCAGAAAGGCTTGCAGATTCCGTATTTTCCCCATCTGTGTCACGCCTGCTCTCTATCATTTCCCTCCGCTGTCCCATCACACTGGAAATATCAATGATCTGGGCACTGATGGTCAGGGGATAAGAAGCCATGGTATCCTTCTGGATATCGGAAATATAGGTGCTCATTCCTGTTGAAAGAGCCAGGATTAATGCAATCCCGATAATTCCAATTGAACCAGCCACAGAGGTAAGCAAGGTGCGTCCTTTTTTGGTGCGCAGATTATCGAAGCTGAGAGACAGTGCCGTGGAAAAGGACATGGAAATTTTCTTTCGCTTCTGCGGGACGGCAGGCGTCTCATCTGGTGTATATGGATTGGAATCACTGACGATCTGGCCGTCCAGCAGCTTTACAAGTCTGGTAGAATACCGCTCTGCCAGTTCCGGGTTATGGGTTACCATAATAACCAGCTTATCCTTCGCAATCTCCTTTAACAGTTCCATGATCTGCACACTGGTTTCACTATCCAAGGCTCCTGTCGTTTCATCCGCCAGCAGGATATCCGGATTGTTGATCAGCGCCCTGGCAATCGCCACACGCTGCATCTGGCCACCGGACATCTGATTGGGCTTTTTGTGGATATGGTCTTTCAGCCCTACTTTTTCCAGCACCTCAATCGCCCTCTGCCGCCGTTCCTTTTTGGAAACACCAGCCAGAGTCAGTGCCAGCTCTACATTCACAAGCACACTCTGATGCGGGATCAGATTGTAGCTTTGAAACACGAAACCAATGGAATTATTCCGGTAATAATCCCAGTCTGAATCCTTATACTTTTTGGTCGAAACGCCATTGATGATCAGATCACCGCTGTCATACCGGTCCAGTCCGCCGATAATATTTAACATGGTTGTTTTGCCAGAACCGCTTTGTCCCAGAATCGACACAAACTCATTTTCCCGGAAGCCTATGGATACACCTTTGAGAGCATCCTGCTTCACTTCACCGGTGACATAGGTTTTTACAATGTTTTTTAACTGAAGCATGTCGTATATTTCCTTTCGTGAGAATATGATGTCAGAGCACGCCACACTTTTCGGTAGCTTTCGCGCCTTCTTTACTGTCACAGATTGTTTCACAGTTATGCTGTTTCACGATCCGTCAGCCACGTTCCCGACTATAACATGCTCAGGTAAACTCAAGGACACGTCACCATAAACTGAAAATAAACGAAAAAATCCTCTATAAAATGTGCCAGATATGTATTTTGTTTATCTTGGTTTGTCCTTCCTATGATATACTTGTGTTAAATCCGGAGTATGTCCCACACTGCCAGATAGTAACCGTTTACGCCATACCCAGTAACACAAAATATGTGGACAAACCAAGCTCACAGACTGCAGAATTTTTTCATGACATACTTCAATCTAACCACACCCAAAAGAGAGGTTTCCTTATGTTTAATATACTTGTAGCAGAAGATAACCCAGACATGCGAGAGCTGTTCTGCACGGTTTTATCTGACAGCGGCTATCGCTGTCTCCCGGCTTCTGATGGATTAGAGGCTTTGGATATTATGGAAAAAGAATATATCGATCTGATCGTCGCAGATATCATGATGCCAAATATGGATGGCTATGAGCTTACCAGAACTCTTCGCGATTCCAAATGGGAGACTCCCATTTTGATGGTAACAGCCAAGGATCAGTTTGCCGATATGCAGCAGGGGTTCCGTGCCGGAACCGATGACTATATGGTGAAACCTGTTGATGTCCGGGAACTGGTTCTGCGGGTAGAAGCCTTGCTTCGCCGGGCAAAGATCTCCAGCGAAAAGAAGATCACCATCGGTTCTACCGTGCTGAATTATGATGCACTGACCGTAACCATTCATGGCAAAGAGACCATTCTTCCCCAAAAAGAATTTTACTTACTTTATAAACTGCTTTCCTATCCCAATAAGATTTTTACACGCCAGCAGCTTATGGATGAAATCTGGGGAATGTTTTCCGAGACGGATGAGCGTACCATTAACACACACATCAATCGTCTGCGTGACCGTTTCTCTGACTGCTCTGACTTCGAGATCGTTACCATACGTGGACTTGGTTATAAGGCGGTGAAAAAAGTTGAATAGAAAACCCCACTCCAGGCTCTGGCTGTACTTTACCGGAATTATTTTTGCCACTATTTTCGGCGTTTTCACCTTCATTACCCTGATCTGGCTCGCCCTGTTCCAGCTGAAGCTGATCCATGTAGATCCTCAGACCAAGCACATTCCAATTCTGCTGCTTTGCCTTGGCAGCACACTGCTTGGAACCATCATTGCATTGTTTGTGGGAAAGTTGATGATCCAGCCGATCCAGACTATGCGGGACGCTTTTAACGAGCTTTCCAGGGGGAATTTTTCCGTAAGGATTCCCACCGATCAGAAGGTGGATGAGATTCGGGAAATGGCGCTGCATTTCAATGCCATGGCCCATGATCTTTCCCACATAGAAACTCTCAGAAGTGATTTTGTTGCCAATGTTTCCCACGAATTTAAAACCCCCATCGCGGCCATTGAAGGATATGCAACCTTGCTTCAAAATCCAAATCTGACCCAGGAGAAATATGACCGTTATGTGCGGATCATTCTGGATAATTCCAGACGCCTTACTAATTTATCCACCAACATTCTCACACTTTCCAAGCTGGAAAATCAGGAAATGATCGTGGATAAAAAAGATTTCCGGCTGGACGAACAGATCCGAAAAGCCATCCTGACACTGGAAGGAAAGTGGGCTGACAAGAATATTGAATTTGACATGGAGCTTCCCAGGCAGATGTATTATGGCAGTGAAACACTCCTGTCACAGGTGTGGATCAACATTCTGGATAATGCGATCAAGCACTCACCTGCCGGTGGCACCATTCAGGTAACGATTTCCCGCATGGAAACAGGAATATCGGTAATCATTACCGATCATGGAGATGGCATGACTCCCGAAATGCAAAAACACATTTTTGAAAAATTTTACCAGGGTGACAATTCCAGGCAGGCAGAAGGAAATGGACTTGGACTGGCACTGGTTAAGCGGATCATAGATCTTTGCCAGGGCACCATTACTGTAAAAAGCCAGCCTGGTGAAGGCGCCGCTTTTTCTGTGTATCTGCCTTTATAGTTTACCGTAAGTTTTTCTTACTGTGGTATTCTGTAAGTCACCAGAGAATTAAGTTAGGAAAATATTATATGAGAAAGGAAAATGATTCATGGACATTTTACAGTTAATGAAAGAAAGACATAGTGTACGTCAATACAAAGACCAGCCGATCACACCAGAATTAAGAAGCACACTTACTGAGAGCATTTCCGAACTCAATCAGGAAAGTGGCTTGCATATGCAGGTATTTTTCGATGAGCCAGATTGCTTTGATTCCTTTATGGCCCACTACGGAAAATTTAAAGGTGTCTCCAACTATATCGCTATCGTAGGTTCCAGGCAGGATCAGGAAAAAGCCGGATATTATGGGGAAAAACTGGTTCTGGAATGCCAGAGCCTGGGACTGAATACCTGCTGGGTAGCTATGACCCACGGTAAAACAAAGGCAAAAATCGAAAAAGGTCAGAAGCTTCTGATCGTTCTCTCCCTTGGCTATGGGGCAAACCCAGGTGTTCCCCACAAAAGTAAGGGGCTGTCTGAGCTTAGCAAAGCAGACCAGGATACCGACTGGTTTCTTAAAGGAATGGAAGCTGTCAGCCTGGCTCCCACTGCCATGAACCAGCAAAAATTCCTGTTTGAGCTGAAAAATGGGAAAGTAACTGCCAAAGCCTTAAATGGTTTTTATTCCAAAATCGACCTTGGAATCGTGAAATACCATTTCGAAGCAGCCACAGGACACAAAGTGCTGTAAAAATAAACAAATAGAAATTGACAATAAAAATTGTATCCTATATAATCGTGAGTGTTCATCGGAGGGCAATTTGTTCAATTAGAAACAATAGCTGGATAAGATGGCAGACTGAGATGTCTGCTTTCCTATCCAGCTTTTTTGATATTAAGAAAAAAGGCCCAAAAGCTTTATCCATTTTACCCAATAATGCTTTTGAGCCTGTGCCCCCTCAAATACAAAGAAACAACGATTTACCTAGTAAATTTAAGGAGGTTCCAATGAAGAAAAACACATCCTTCACTGAAGGAAAAATCCTGCAGCCCTTGATCTTATTTGCATTTCCGGTATTGCTTGCCTTATTTCTCCAGGCTATGTATGGTGCTGTGGATCTGCTCATTGTAGGAAAATTTGCGTCCTCAGCTGATGTATCCGCCGTATCTACCGGTTCCCAGATCATGTCCACCCTGACAAACCTGATCAGCAGCTTTGCAATGGGAACGACCATTTTGCTTGGACAGCAGATTGGAAGTGGAAAACGGGAAGAAGGCGGGCACACCGTAGGAACTGCAATTCTCATGTTTGCCATAATTGCAGTGGTAATGTCCATCATTATGGTGATCTTTGCCCCCGGGATCAGCCGTATGATGAATGCGCCTGAGGAAGCCTTCCAGAAAACTGTCGATTATATCCGGATCTGCGGCGGCGGTATGCTGGTCATCGTAGCTTACAACCTGATCGGCTGTATTTTCCGTGGTCTTGGCGACTCCAACACACCACTTATCACAGTCGCTATCGCCTGTGTATTTAACATTGCCGGAGACCTGCTTTTATGCGCTGTTTTCCACCTTGGCACAGCAGGAGCTGCGATTGCCACTGTGTTTGCCCAGGCCATAAGTGTGGTGGCATCCCTGCTTTTTATCAGTAAAAAAGAGCTGCCCTTTGTTTTAAAGAGGAAAAATATCCGGATTCACAAAGCCTATCTGTGTAAAATGGTGGGCTTCGGTGCACCGATCGCGTTGCAGGATCTTCTGGTAAGCATTTCCTTCCTGATCATTCTGGCTATCGTAAATGCCATGGGAGTTATCGCCTCCGCAGGTGTAGGCGTGGCAGAAAAGGTCTGTGCTTTTATCATGCTGATCTCCTCTGCTTTTATGCAGTCCATGTCTGCCTTTGTAGCCCAGAACTACGGCGCAGGGCATATGCACCGGGCAAAAAAAGCGCTCCACTATGGCATCCTGGTATCATTCTCTGTTGGTGTGGTAATGTTCGTAATTACCTTTTTCCATGGAAATGTACTGGCGGGCATTTTCTCCTCTGACAAAGAAGTTATCCTGGCCGCAGCTGATTACCTGAAGGCTTACGCCATTGACTGTCTGTTTACTGCCATTTTCTTCTGCTACACCGGATTTTACAATGGTATTGGCAAGACAAGATTCGTTATGGTACAGGGAATTATCGGTGCCTTTTGTGTCAGAGTGCCGGTATCTTACATCATGAGTATCCAGGCCAGGCCCTCCTTGTTCCACATCGGACTGGCAACCCCAATGTCCTCTGTATTGCAGCTGATTCTTTGTGTGGGATTTATGCTTGTATTACAGAAAAAGGGTGTACTTGAAGACCGGAACTGATACTACTTTTAAATAAAAAAAGCCAGGTTATAACCTCTGAAAAAAGGTTTTAACCTGGCTTTTTTTATGCATTTTCTTTTGTCTTTTTCTGTGACACGATCAGTCCCACAAAAATCAGCACCGATCCAATAATGGAAGCCACCGTCATTTTCTCATGAAGCACAAACACGGACAGTACCACCGTTACCACCGGTGAAACATAAATATACACGCTTGTCTTCACCGCCCCGATCCATTTCGTTGCCAGATTCCAAAGCAAAAATCCCATAGCACTTGCACCAAGTCCAAGGAACAGGAAGTTCACTGCGATCTGGGGTTTCAGCATAATGCTCAGATCCCAGGAGGACTTCTGGAAGATCAACACCGGAATCAGAAACACGATTCCATAGAAGTAAATGCGCCTTGTCACTGCAACTGTAGGATAATCCCACTCCCCGATTTTTTTCACCAGTGCAGAATATGCACCCCAGGAAATCATTGCCAGAAATGCAAGTCCATCTCCAAGGGGATTCAGGTTGAAGCTTTTCTGGCCGCTCATGCTGATCATAATGACACCAGCCATTGCGATTACGAAACCGATATAAAAAAACAGTCCGGATTTCTCATTCTTAAAGAAAAATCCAACCATCACCGCTACAAAAAACGGCGCACATGCCACGATAATCCCTACATTTGAAGCATACGTTAATGTCAATGCCGTATTTTCCAGCATGAAATAAAGCACGATTCCAAACAGGCTGGCTCCTGCAAACACCACCTCCTGCTTTGGGTTCTCCAGCTTCAGATGATGGGGGTACACGATCAATAATGCCAGAAATGCCAGCACCACACGGGTAAATAAAACTTCTGAGGGCAAAAAATATTCAAGCAATACTTTGCTGGATACAAAGGTTGCGCCCCACATGATCTGGGTTCCGCAGGCAAGAACATGGCCTGCGATCTGTTTTCTCTCTTCTGTCATTTCTTTTTAGCTCCTGTTTTCTTTCTCAAATAATTCAAGAAGATGCTTTATAGAATATTCAAAACGTTTTTTCTTCAAAATGCATATAGAAAATCCGAAATCACTTCTTAAGATCCAACTTACGAACCAGAAGGTATTCTGACCAATATTTTTTCTCCGTTTCTCTCCACCATCGTCAGCACCGGAATGTGTTTTTTCCGCAGCATATGCACCACGGGGTACGCAGAAAAAGTAGTATTTCCAACGAAAACTGCCTCCGGTTTATACTTCAGGATCTCCTTCACCTGCTCTTTAACAGCTGCTTTCCACTCCTGTTTTTCCATCAGAACTTCTCCATAAATCCCCTGCATTTCCAGTTCTGGAAGTTGTGGAAAATCAATATGTACCACCTTTGCAGCCTGCAATTTGGGCAATTGCAGAAGCAGTTCATCCACAGAGATATCTCCGCCAAAATTCACCACAACCGGCTTTTCATGGAATTCTTTCAGGCTGATCTCGCATGCTTTTACCGCATCTTCCAGGGTTCCGGCTGTCATAAGAAAGCCGCCCTTATGGCAGAATCCGGCACTTTCAAGCCCGGTCACACGCACCAGGTCTTCATTTTCCAGCCCCAGCCATTCCACAGGAAAGCTGCATTTATAATTTAGGGAATACTCTTTTTTCTGCGGCTGAATACAATAACCACCTCTGTTAGATGGGAAAATAACAAAAGCAATTTCCGTCTCTGATAAACGTTTCTGGCAAGGCACAAACTCCGGAAGAATAAGGATTTTTGCCTCTTTTTCTGCCGTTTTCCCAGACTGGATTTCCTCTTCATGAGCTTCCAGAAGCTCTTCCACACGTTTATCCGCACGTTCATTTCCACGATACCGTTCGAACTTATTTTCCAGGATCATTCCTGCTACACTGACTGCCTGAAAAAAGGCCTGATCATTATTTCCCTGTGCATCCCAGGCCGGATTAAAGTTTCCGATCAGGGTTGCCAGCTCATTTTTCTCACCAGTATTATCATTATTATCCAACGGCTGAACGAAAGACTGATCGAATTTTTCCGCCAGTTCTTCACCTAAAATTTCCTCTCCAAGAGCTTCCCAGAGAAGTCCAAATGCCGCGTAAGGGACTCCATTTTCACGGATACGGCTGTCCTTCTGATGATGGTCATACTGCCCACGGCCGATGTCAAACACGACTCCTTCAAAATCCTCCGGCACCTTATTTCCCCTGGTAATGCTGATCTCCGGGTTCAGATACAGCAGTAATGCTGCGGAAAATACGTCATCCGCATGGAATTTTCCACTGTGGGTGAAGGCACTGGCATTGTTTCTTTTTATCTGTTCAAGTAAATGATTCATAAAGTTTTCCATTCTTTCTATTACCAACTTTTTATTGCATCCAGATAACGTACATTTCATACGCAAACTTTCAGATGTGAAAGATATCCTTACAGATTTTACCATAAGACGTAAACAAAATAAACGCCGTTTTTTGTCTGATCACCCCTGAAAAAATTTCTCAACAAAGCTTTTTCTGTATCACCTCTTATAATTACGTGGTATACTCTTTGTTAGTTTGTTCTAACTATATAAATAAAGCAATCGCTCATATAACGCATTCGAAAATATATGTGTTTATTATGAAATTCCCAATACAAAGGAGGTATCTTCGTGCCCTTAAGCTTAACCGAATTCAACCATTTCTACATCATTAACAAAGTCTGCGGACTGGAAAAACAGCGCCATTATCTGGAATCCCTGGGATTTGTGCCAGGTACCCAGGTTACGATTTTATCCGAATTGCACGGCTATTATGTGGTGATGATAAAAGGAAGTAAGATTGGCCTGGATAAGGACCTGGCAAAGAAAATTATCGTGTATGCAGGCTGAGGCCGCCATGAATATAAGACTTATCTGGCAATCTAATAACTTATAACTGTGAAAGCATTGGACAGTTACTAACTTTTATTACTAAAACGTGTTTTTTGGTGTCAGTTTCTCTGTCCCCAGACTTCACGTCAGTTATGATTTTACGGAGAAATGTATGGAAAGAAATAAAACAATCATGAAACTCTGCTATTTGCAGACAGCACTTTATATCGTATCTTTAATCTCGTTGGTTGCGCATCATAAATATAGCAGGAACGGAAAAATCTTCGCTCTGCTGGTAATTTTATCTCTTGTTGGATGTGCCGTTTCCCTTACGCTGGCAGATTATCTCAGAACCATGATCCAGAACTCTGGCTTTGATGTGGCTGGAGTCCACGACAAGAAATCTCTGGAAAAGAAGCTTCTTCAGCTTCAAAATGCAGACGATACACTGGATGTGGGAATCATGATGTTCGATCTGAATAATCTGAAAAAAATCAACGACACCTATGGGCACGAACAGGGAGATGTGTTTATCCAGACCTTTGCTTCTTATCTTACCCGCATTCTCACTGAGGATAGTTTTCTCGCCAGATTCGGTGGAGATGAGTTTGTGATCGTCCAGAATCATGCCACCTGGTCCCAGCTGGAGCAAATGAATATCCAGCTCCAGACCATGCTGGATGCCTACAATCAGACAGCGGATCACCCCATCAGTTATGCTGTTGGATACGATATCAGCTGCAAAAACCACTACTATCTGATCATGGATCTTTTGCAGATCGCAGACCAGAAAATGTACCAGGACAAACGCTATAAAAAGGAAATTCTTGCAGGAAAAACACAAGCGCATTTCCGTTCCCGTCTGGTTGAAAGCATCTCCACAGAATCCCTGAAAGAGAAGCTTTTTACCATTTTAACCAATAGCAATGGTGAAAAGAAATATGCTTTTTTGATGACAGATGTAAATAATTTTCATCTGATCAATGATTACTGGGGATACGAAACGGGTACTGATATTCTGAATTTTATCCTAAAAAAACTCGAACTTTTCCCGAAAACTTTGTTCGTCAACCGCTATCATTCCGATATTTTTGTCAGCATTATTGACATCACCGGACAGGAATATGCAGATGTAAAAAAGGAAATCACTGCCTATAATAAACAGACTGCGCAGGAAGTTCTTGGCAGTTATCCGGTGAATTATTTTTCCCTGAATACCGGAATTTATTATCTGGAAAATGGTCAGATTCCCTGCGATGAGATTATTTCCCATACGAATATCGTACGCAGAAAAGCAAAATCTTCTCTCCTTGGAGTATGCGAATACACAGAAGAAATTGCCCTGGAAGAGCAAAAAAGAGCAGATACAATCCACTCTTTTCAGGAAGCACTTTCAGATAAAGAATTCCAGATTTATTTCCAGCCTAAGATCAATGGAAAGGAACAGAAAATCGCCAGTGCAGAGGTTCTGGTACGCTGGAAACGAAGCAATGGAGAACTCTGGTTTCCGGATAGTTTTCTTCCTATACTGGAAGAAACTG
Organism: Blautia sp. HCP3S3_H10_2; assembly: GCF_052122375.1. Taxonomy (NCBI): domain Bacteria; kingdom Bacillati; phylum Bacillota; class Clostridia; order Lachnospirales; family Lachnospiraceae; genus Blautia; species Blautia sp. HCP3S3_H10_2. The sequence goes on along the minus strand of NZ_JBQKCL010000003.1, from coordinate 62,701 downwards.
GTGAGATTGAAGCTTTGGATTACTATGTTTATGAGGAAGCTTTCCGATGGCTTGCTGCCCGAAAGGAATCTGGTCTTAAACTGATTCCTTTATCCTTAAACGTATCTCCGGTGCATTTCCGGAAGATCCAGACCTTTACCAGAAAGGTTATGGAACTGATCCAGAAATACCAAATTTCTTCCCAGTATCTGATTTTTGAGATCACAGAAACTACCTATATCCATAATATTGAATCAGTCAACCAGATGATCCGGTTCTTCCATGACCAGAATATCCGGATCTCCATGGACGACTTCGGTTCCGGCTATTCATCCTTAAATACTTTAAAGGATATCCTGTTTGATGAGGTCAAAATTGACAAAAGATTCCTGTCTGACGACCTGACCGAAAAGGGAAAAATCGTACTTCAGGAGATCTTCCATCTGCTGAAACGAACCCATAAATTTATCGTCTGCGAAGGAGTGGAGACGAAAGATATGGTGGATTTTCTGGTTGAAGAAGGCTGTGATGAATTACAGGGATATTACTATTATAAGCCTATGGAAATGAAAAAATTTGAGAAATTGATTGCGTAAATTTCTTACTTTTTCATCTTTACCAGTTCTCTTCTCGCAAATATCACCGCCAGTACAAAGGCAGCTCCATCCGCAATTGGTCCCGCATACATCACCCCGTCAATTCCCATAAGCAGGGAGAAGATCAGGATCAGTGGCAGTAAAAACAGTACCTGTCTGGTCAGAGACATAACGATTCCAAGCTTCGCTTTTCCGATAGAAGTGAAGAATCCGGAGGACATAGGCTGGATTCCATTGGCAAATGTCATGAACATAAAGATCTTCAGATAACGCTCTGCAAACTGGAAATAAAGGTCACTTCCAGTTCCGAAAATGCTGACGATCTGGTGTGGAAACAGCTGAAAACAAATGAAAAATATGGTAGCAATCACAGTACATGCAGTCACTGAATAACGGTATGTAAGCCTTACCCGGTCATACTTAACGGCTCCATAATTGAACCCCCAAATTGGCTGACAGCCCTGGGAAATACCAATACAGATTGCCATAAACACCTGGTTTACCTTGGAAATAACCCCTACGCAGGCAATGGGAATATCACTTCCATAGACGGACATTCCACCATAATAGCGCAGAATATTATTCATTACGATCTGCACAACAGCCATGGCAATCTGGTTAATACATGCCGCCATTCCAAGAGAAACAACGGCCTTCAGGCAAGTAAAAGAAGGCTTCAGCATCCCCGCTTCCATATACATTTTGCGGAATTTCCAGAAATATATGACTACCAGGATTCCGGAAACAACCTGTCCGATCACGGTAGCCCAGGCAGCCCCTTTTATTCCCCATCCAAAGCCGAATATAAACAAAGGGTCCAGAATCGTATTGATAATCGCACCTGTAAGTACACAAGTCATAGAATATGTAGGACTTCTGTCTGCACGTACAATGTGGTTGCCGCCAATGGATAAAATATAAAAAGGCAGTCCCACTGCTGTTATGCCAAGATAATCTACAGCGTAAGGCATAACATCCTTCGTTGCCCCGAATAAGCTAAGCAACGGACGCAAAAATAGCAGGACGATAACAGCTAAGATTGCACCCATAATTACCAGGGAAGACAGTCCTGTTCCTGCAATGGAGCTGGCCTTTTTCTCCCTTCCTGCTCCCATTTCCAGGTTATAATTAGATGCACTTCCGATTCCAAGAAGAAGTGCTAATGCAGTGGCAATAGTCGTCACAGGAAATGCCACATTGGTAGCTGCATTTCCCAGCATTCCCACACCCTGACCGATAAAAATCTGGTCTACAATATTGTACAATGCACTGACCAGCATACTGATAATTGCCGGAATAGCGAACTTCGTGATCAAGCCGCCTACCGGCGCTGTTCCCAGGGGATTCTGCCCCTGATTTATCTCTTTTGTTTCCAAAAATATTTCTCCTCCTATAATTCCAAGCCCTGGAGCCTGTTTGAAAAATCATTCCTGCAATCTGCACATCCCAATTTACAGTATATTTCATCAGAATTCGACCTGCGTAATCCAACTACAACGCTCTCATCCGGACAAATTCTCTCGCTAATTATGATACCCCACTTGCAAAAATCCTTTCTCAAGCATGCTCTGGAATATTATGTTTATCCGAAAATGCTATACCAGACACTCTGCTTACCACATAAAAGGTGGCATGGGCTTCCGCGTCCGTCAATGGGATATTGACACGATCCGGATAATTTCCCTGGAGCATGCCATAATCGGTAGTAAAGCAGGGAAGAGAAGATGCATTGACCAGCTCATCAAACACAACCGGATCAGGCTGCACCAGGAATTTAGATGCAGGCATTTTTTCCCGGCAGAAAGTGTCCCAAAAGCCAAGCTCTGTGCGCAGTAAGAAATTAAACCCATTAATTTCAGTACAAGTCAGTGAATGATATTTCGCCAGATCATGCCCCGGTGGTACACAGACAAACAAATTTTCCCTCATAAAAGCCTTCGCCCCTTCAACAGGAAATGGCAAGATAGCAATGTCGCAGGAACCGTCCTCCCAGGCAGCCAATACCTCATCGTTCTGACAGATAACAGATGACACGATCGTACCTGGCTGAAGGATATTCAGCTTTTGCTGTAATTCCCACAACGGCGCTGGAGCGCAAGAACGGATCACAATCGTCCTCTGACGCTGATCGAAATCCTGCACCTGCTGCACACTCTTCCTAGCTTCCTGCAAAAGTCTCCTTGAAACTTCCACAGCCTCTTCCCCCGTCTTATTCAATTCGATCCGATTCTTTCCCCGGGTAAAAAGTGCAACTCCAAAAGCATCCTCCAGATGCTGCATCGAACGGGTGACAGAGGGTGTGGAAATATGAAATTCTTCTGCCACACGGCTTAGTGTCCCAAGGTCAGCAAATGCTACCAGCTGACGTAATTCATATAAATCCAGCATATTCTCCTCCACACATTTCATATTATGAAAAGCAGTTTGCGTTATCAATAATGTACAATATCAAAGAATGGTTGTAAAGTATGAATTGTAATAAATTGCATGTGAGCCAAAAGCAATACCGCTGTTCATTTTATGCACAGAAAAAGTAAGTCCATCACGGTACACATCATGCATGGGAACAGTAAAATTGTCACGATTCGCTTCATGCACGGAAGCCGCAAATTATCACAGTTTAAAATCACCTATTAAAACAGGAGGTATTATTTTATGGAATATGTTACTTTGAATAATGGAATCAAAATGCCTAAGCTTGGTTACGGTGTATATCAGACACCGCCAGAAGATACAAAACGCTGCGTGCTGGATGCGATTGATGTTGGATACCGCAGCATTGATACTGCACAGGCTTATGGTAACGAAGAAGGTGTCGGTACCGCAATTGCCGAATCCGGTCTGCCTCGTGAAGAGTTCTTCCTTACCACAAAGGTATGGATCTCAAATGCAGGCTATGAAGCTGCAAAAGCTTCCATCGAAGAATCCCTGAAAAACCTGCGCACAGATTATCTTGACCTGCTTCTTATTCACCAACCATTCGGAGATTACTACGGCACTTACCGTGCTATGGAAGAAATGTATGCGGCTGGAAAGCTCCGCGCCATCGGTGTTTCCAACTTTGGACCTGACCGTTATCTGGATATCCAGCATTTTGCAAAAATCAAACCAGCAGTCAACCAGGTGGAAACTCATGTATTCCAGCAGCAGAAGGTTGCCAAAGAATATCTGAAAAAATATGGCTGCCAGATTGAGTCCTGGGGACCATTTGCAGAAGGCCGCAAGGATATGTTTACCAACCCGGTTCTGACTGAGATTGGCAAAAAATATGGAAAAACAGCTGCACAGACAGCACTGCGCTTCCTGCTCCAGAGTGATGTTGTCATCATTCCAAAGTCCACTCATAAGGATCGTATGCAGCAGAACTTTGAATTGTTTGATTTTGCACTGACAGAAGAAGATATGGCTGCTATTGAAGCTCTTGATGGAGGGGAAAGTTTATTCTTCTCACATTATGATCCGAAGACAGTGGAGTGGTTCATGTCTATTGTTTAAGCTTTATAATATCTAGAATAAAGGAATTACGGAAGTAGCTTAATTGCGGAACAATTTATGTCATCAAATTTGAGTAAGCTATTTTCTCACCTTTTCTTAGATACTTACAAAAATGTGCGTCCGACAATATCGTCGAAACGCACATTTTTGTCCACAACTATTCTGAGCTATTCTCCAAAATGCTTCACATTTCGTCGGTGTGACATAATTCGCCAAATACACTGTAAAATGGCATATATCAATTAGCAGCCGGTCACAGAAGCGATAGAACTTCTCCAATATCACCCTCTATACAAATCGCCTGATTCTGCAGTTCCAACGGGCACGCAGCATCCCTGTAATTGATACAGCAATACACTGCAGACGGATTCTCTGCTGTCATCTGCCAGAACGGGTATTTCACAATGCCGGGCGTGTTATAGCCAACCCCTAACTCCAGAAAAACCATCCTCATTCCTTTATGCCTTCTGACAAAATCGTCATATCTGAAAGCGGCTTTATGCCATCCATCATCTTCCACAAAGGTGCTGTCAGCACGCAGATTCATGGTCATTGGTGCACCGCACTTCGGACAGTGAGGAACCAGCTGGGAGGGTACTTTCATTTTTACAGAACCTGTTGAAAAAACATTGGAAGAATCCTCCAACGAGCGATTAGAAGCACTTCCGGAAATAGAATTTTCCGGCAAAACAAGCGTTCCATCTTCTGCGATCTTATATCCTTGCTCCTCTACCATTTTTTTCACGATTTCTTCATTATCATAAGTATCATGATGACATGGCTTACTGCACTGCAAGAGGCCGTAATCGCCCTGGGTATAAAACAGTCTGTGCTTATCAAATCCAGCCTTCTGGAAGCAATGATCCACATTGGTAGTAAGTACAAAATAGTCTTTGCCCTGTACCAGCTTCAGCGAGTCTTCATAAACCGGCTTCGGCGCATCCATATAACGGTTGATGTAAATATATCTGCTCCAATAAGCCCAGTACTCTTCCAAAGAATCAAAGGGATAAAAGCCACCGGAATACATATCTTTAAAGCCGTATTTCGCCGCGAAATCGGAGAAATATTTTGTAAATCTTTCTCCTGTATATACGAATCCTGCGGATGTAGAAAGTCCGGCTCCGGCTCCGATAAGCACTGCATCTGCTTCCTGGATTACTGTTCTTAATTTTTCCATTTTTCCCTGATATTTCCTGTTGGATAAAGTTTCTTTATCACCAAATATATTATTATATATCGTCATTTTTTCCTCTTATATTCAATACTACCAGTCATGTTTTCAAACAGGCTCTAAGCTCTTGTCAACAATTTCTTATATATTTCCAAATCCAGATTTTTAAATACATTAAAGATTACTTTCTTCACACTTGTCTCTTTCTTCAGAAATTCCTGCACGGTTTTCACTGCAATTTCCGCTGCCTTTTCATTTGGAAAATGAAATACACCTGTAGATATGCAGCAAAAAGCAACGCTCTCCAGGCCATTTTCTGCTGCCAGCTTCAGGCAGGATTCATAGCAGCTTGCCAGTAATTCACAGTCTTCTTTCCGTAATTTTCCATTGATAATAGGACCAACTGTATGGAGAACATATCTGCATGGAAGATTAAATGCAGGTGTGATCTTCGCCTGACCGGTTGGCTCATCATAACCCTGTTTTTCCATGATCTCGCCACACATAAGCCGCAGCTGGACTCCTGCAAAAGTATGGATGCAATTGTCGATGCAGGCATGATTTGGTGCATAGCAGCCTGTCATTCCACTGTTCGCTGCATTTACGATGGCGTCACAATGCAAGGTCGTAATATCGCCCTGCCATACATAAATTCCAGGCTGAACGGGCTGTAATTCATCCAGTTCCACGATTCCTTTTGCCTTTGTTTCCTCTGTCAGATATTCATCCTGAACCTGTAGAAATCTGGGATTTATCTTTCGCGGCGGACGTACATTCATAAGAACACGAAGAAGCAGCTTCTGGTCTTCTTTTTCCCGGGGAATGGTCATCGTACCGTAATTTTCGTTCTCCCGTTCCTTTAAAAGCTCCTGTATTAAAAAGATTCGTCTTTCGTTTTGGTTCATGGCTGTCATTCCCTTCTAATATTAATCATCAGGCTCTTCTTACAATTACCTGCTTCGGGCAGGTTTCCGCACATCTTCCACAGTGCAGACAATGATTCTGGTCAATTTCTACAGGAATTTTATCTATATTGATACACTTTTGTGGACAGACTGAATAGCATAGTTTACAGCCGATACAGCCATCTCCTACATAGTAGCCGCCCTGGGTTTTTACCGCATTTCCAATCACAAAGCTATCTCTTACAATGTGGGATGGCTCGCTGATGTCAAAGTATTCCCCTTCTGCTTCATACAGCTTAAAAACCTCCAACGCTGACCTTGTATCTCCAGGATAAATCCCCTGCATATATGTATTTTTTTCAAATATTTCATCCAGCTTCTCACTGCCGATGTTGCGGATTTTTCCACGAAGTGAGATTGAAATTTTGTCCTTTGTTGCAGACAGCGCGATATATTTCTGTTCCATCAGCTGTGTATAAAAAGCCTTCCCTTTCGCAGTAAGAAAATACACGCCATCCTCATCCCAAAGCATCATATCGATCACCCGTGTCTGAGGATGACTGTCAGCTCCAATTGTAGCAATTGTTGTGGAGTGTATCTGCTCCACCAGTATTTTCAGATAATCTTTTTTCTCCATAACAGCCCGCACCTTTCTACTCTATATATGAAAATATTTCATTTAATCTCTTTTACAAAAATGATGTTATAGGCAAAAGAGCTTTGCCCATAACATCATGAAGTTCATATTCCAGGCACAAATTAGTGCATTCCTTTTAAAACCGGTCTGATCTGCTTATAGGTTATCATAGTGAATCCGCCAATTACAAGACCTTTTAGCAGATTAAACGGAAATGCATTGTACAATACAATGTCAAGTTTTGTTTTTATAAAAGGAAGAAATTCTCCGAAAGAAGCAATCAGCTGGTCAAGCGGCATGAAATTTTCAAATAATGGCAAAAGAATAAAATAATTCGTTACTGCTGCCACGATTCCCATTGCAAAGCTACCTGCAACACAGGCGATTCCTGCTCCTTTTTTCGTTTTCTTATATTTATATATGAAGCCAGCTGCAGCTACATAAGATGCTCCCATAAGGAAATTGGCAAGCTCGCCGATTCCACCGGTGGAGCTGGAAAGCAGCTGCAGGGCATTTTTTACAAGTTCAACTAAAAGCCCGCAAAGAGGGCCAAATGCAAAAGCTCCGATCAGTGCCGGATAATCCGAAAGATCCATCCTTGCAAAAGATGGTGCCAACGGCACCGGAAATTCCAGAAATGCCAGAATGTATGCGATTGCTGCCAGTACAGCGGTCATTGTCAGCATTCTTACATTTATATTTTTTTTGTTCGTTATTTCTATATTTACTGTTTCTGTACTCATTTTTTTCTCCTTTCATCCGGACTTTACCGTCGGTTACGGAATTGCACCGTATCAGCCGCCAAAATGGGCTCGCAGACTATACTGCCGGTCAGGAATCGCACCCTGCCCCGAAGAACTTGATTTTTATTTTTGTTTTGTATCTTATTTTATTTCTTGGCTTATTACTTCTCATTTGGAGCAGAGTTACCTTCTTCTTTCACCATCACAAAACAATACAGACTATTAATATAGAGAAATTTTTCTATCTATAATAAGTAATTCCAATGGAAGGTTTATTTCCATAAAAGGCAACCACTGCTCCACTCTTCACTCAATACATACATGAAACTATATTCATATTCTCATCATCCAATTTTAAATATCTAAAGCTTTTACACTTGGCCATGTTCGAAAAATATTAGGAGTTATTTTCAAACACGCTCTAAAATTTAATCTATGAGATTTATGAATGTTCTAACACTATTTATTTGAATCTATTAAAACTCATATGGTGGATTTCCGGAGAAATCAGCAATAACACCGTGTGCATTTTCCAGGTAAAATACCTCGAAGATTGGGTTATCAGCAGTCTGATACTGACCTTTTACGATTGGGTTTGCAATACACATTTCTTTTACTGCCATATTGTTTTCAAATACTGCTTTTCCGTGAAGGCGGATCCATGCATATTCCGGGCTGGAAGTGGAAATCTCGATTTCCGGATTTTCCTGCATATCTTTGTAAACGTCCTTTGTGTTATTTGTGCAGAACCATAATTTTCCATCCATCTCACCAGCGAACATGAACGGACGGCATTTTGCCTTTCCATCACGACCTACGGTTGCAAGATACTGTACAGGGTTTGCGTTTAAAAATTCTACTACTTTGCTCATTGTAAATTCCTCCATTTATTTTTCTTTTGGGTTTTGAAAGGGGGCTTCCTTTTTCTGAAAAATTCTTCCTTTTAAAAGCTTTTCTTTTTAAAAGTTTTTCTTTCCTAAAAGGTTGTTTTTTCCTTTCGATGAATTTATAATAAGCCCATACAGACCAAACGTAAAGTAGGCACAATATTGTGCTATAGTTACCAAAATGATACCATTGACTGATACCAAAGAATACTATTGTGTAAAACAGGAGGTTTCCCATGGAAAATTCAACCACTACATCTTCAAAGCAAACTATCCACGAACTTCCAGCCTGCCCGGTGGAAACTACTCTCACCCTGATCAGTGATAAATGGAAGGTTCTCATTCTCCGTGACCTTATGCCTGGAACTAAGCGTTTCGGCGAGCTGCGCAAATCTATTGGACATGTGACTCAGAAGGTTCTCACAGCTCAGCTCCGCCAGATGGAGGAATCCGGGCTGGTTTCCCGTAAAGTCTACGCTGAGGTTCCACCCAGAGTAGAATATACCCTTACTGACCTCGGCTACAGCCTAAAACCCATTCTGGATGCAATGTGGGACTGGGGAGAGAATTATAAGAAGCAGAATGCATAATAGCAGTAAAAATGAAAGAAGTGTTACAATAGACCGCCACATATGGTCTTTCCTAAAAAAAATTTCCCTTAAGTAGATTTTGGTTATTTACCTTGTCTACTTAAGGGAAATCTATCAAATAAAATACTCACTTCCAGGTACCAAGTTTTATATTATTTCACTTGTCTCCCTCAAAGGGAGCATATCATTTCCTGACACCTCCATATTTTTATTGGTGACTTAGGTATAACTGTTCTGGATTTTTTGTACAGTCTTTATTTCTTTGCCCGCAATCTTACCGCCATATACTCTTTCCCCGGCAGCTGCACTCTGAATTTCCCCTTATGTACACCACCATCTGTGATGGTCATTTCCCAGGTATCAATAATCTCCACCTGATACTCTGTGGTATCATCAAAATAGAAGTCACGGAAGCCTGGACGCATAAAGCTGTAATAATAGATAAAATAATCTTTTCTTGCAGGAAACCCTGCAGCCCGGCATGCTACCTCATCCCATTTGCATGGCATCGGTTCCACTCCAAGGCCTGGTGTTTCTTCCATGATCTGTGCCAGGAATTTAATACGTTCTGGTGAGGTTCCGTGCAGAACTCCGCCATGGGACCACCAGAGAATGCGGTCCGGACTAAGGTAGGTTTCCCCGTGTCCCGGGTATCCGCCACGGCAAAATGCCTCCCAGAATCTTCTTGTCATTTCCTCTCCACTGATATTTCCCCAGCCAAACTGAATGTTTCCCTCATAGCAGATTTCATCCAGAACTACCGGCTTGTGGTACTTCTCTCTCCAATCATTCACCAGCTCAGAGGAACGGTAGGTTTCGGTTCGCTGGATGCTGCAATGAGTCACCCATGGGCGGTTATAATCATAATAATCCTTGCAGTTATGGACTGATCTGAGATGATGATAAGAATCCTTTTCGCAAATAATTTTCGCATATCTTTCCCAGTCAGCAAGGGTTTTCTCTTTCATCAGGTCGTACTCATTTGCCAGGGACCACCACACATTCCGGTATGCCGAAAAACGGGCCAGCACATACTTCCAATAGCGGTCATCATCCTCTGCTTTCATCATGGAAAATCCCCATCTGTCATAAGGATGCATCACGATCAGATCAGCTTCAATTCCAAGCTTCATAAGTGCCTGAATGCACTTCTCGATGTGCTGGAAATGCGCCGGGTTAAATCTGGTAAAATCCCAGTCGTTTCCAGGTGCACAGCCATTATATTCTGCAAAATTCTCCTCATTTAATACAGAGCTGTCACATGGTGTTCCTTCATAGGGATAAGTGATTGGCTCATGAAGATTATAGTCGTAATGCTTGGGAAAAATACAGAAACGGATCTTGTTAAATGCATTTTCTTCCAGAGTTTTCAAGGTCTGCTTCTGTAATTCTTCATTCTGCAGATTCCATGCATAGCAGGTGGTTCCGATACAGTGATATGGCTTGCCATCCTCATATGCCAGGTAGTATGTGCCTGCAACACGGACTGGGCCATGGTTGTCTGCTGACGGAGTTGTAGCAGTAAAGCTGCCAGTTTCATTATTTTCATGTTCTGATGTTTTGCCTCGATCAGCTGTTTTTTCCGCATTTCCAATTTCAAAGGATGCCTCAATCTCAAAGTTATATGTATCCTCAAAAGAAGGCATAAACCTCACCTTATAAATTCCATTCCCATCATAAAAACCATCCACTGTTTTTTTCTCGTTTTTGCACTCAAAAATTCCCCGGATCCACTGGTCGCAGAACGGATTCCCCTCCTTCGGGCCGGTCACTGTCACTTCAAAAACGCCCCATTTTTCCACTGTTTTTGCATAGCTTATTCCCATAGTTTTTTGCTCCTCCTAACATACAAAAGCCTATACTTTCTGGTATCATCATACCCCAGAAAGCATAGGTTCTGCAATGCTACTTTATTATGAAAATGTTAGAATTTATTAGTAAAAATTATTCCTGATCAATACAGCCTTTTTAATACAGCTTCATTTCAAAATAATCAAAATCCGCATACCGTCTCAACCCTGTCATATCATGGCAATACATTCCGAAATGTGCCCCAGTGAAACCATCACTCTGCTCATCTGTAAGGATTTTGGTCGGCAGTTCTGCCAGTTCTTTATACTCTTTTCCATCCAGAGAGTAGAAAAACTTCGCATACAGACCTTCCTGGGTTGTCACAACCCGCAGGAACAATGGTGTTTCTTCTGGAATAGAAATTTCCGGAATCACGTCTGTGACGTCAAAATGATCGCTTTTTATCAGGCGAAGCTTGGCCGGACTTTTCAGATCCAGAGTCTGATTTCCAAACTCTTCGTCTCTGGTTTTTACCAGGAGATAGAAATTACCGGTATCATACATGTAGGCAAGACCTGCCATCTGCTCCCGGCAGGTCGGGGTGAATTCAACACATGTTTCCACCTGTACATGACGCTCCATCTGTCGTCTTGCCACCAGGCTTACGTTATAACAGGAGTTCAGGGATTCCTGTCCGTAGAGGCGCAGGTAGCCTGGGCGCTCTGTCAGACTTGTGTAGCTGTCATAAGGCTGACGCAGGGAGGTATAACGTACATCCAGATATTCCGATGTAACAATTTCATTTCGTTCTATCTTCTCCCACAAAGCACTGTCATGTTCCACGCAGCTTCTTTGAACCTCGGATGAAAGAGTAGCAATATCAAAATCATCTCTTCCGTAGTCTTTTCCCGCTTCCTCAGGGAAAATACATTCTGCAAGTCCCACAGGCTCTTCCGTTTCCCACTGTCCGAAGTTACCACCGCAGGCCATTCTCAGCCAGCCCTCTTCGTTCCATACCATTTTCTGGATTGCAGTTTCACGGCCTAATACACACTGCCTGCTGCCTTTCGGCGGTCTGCTGCAAAGATGAACCATATACCACTCGCCATTCTGGGTGCACACAATATCTGCATGTCCACAACGCTGCAGCTCATCTGGATTCTCCATATCTGAAGTCAGCACCGGGTTCCCCGGATCTTCCTCATAAGGTCCCCAGATGGATTTCGCACGGGCCATTGTCACCATATGATCATAACCGGTTCCGCCTTCTGCCATTAGCAGATAATAATATTCTCCAATATGATAAATATGCGGTCCCTCTGTATAGCCTCTTCCTGTTCCCGGAAAAACATTTTTCGCTTCTCCTACCAGACATTCCTGTGCCGGATCATACTCCTGCACCAGAATTCCCTTGAAATTATTGATCATATTTACAATGTACATTTTCCCATCTGTGTCATGGAAAACAGAGGGATCAAAACCTGAACTGTTCAGATAAACCGGCTCAGACCAGCCACCACGGATATCTTTCGATTTCACCAGATAGTTATGTGTATTAAAAAGTCCGCCTGTGCGGGTCTTCACATCTGTATAGATCAGCCAGAAATACTCTCCGTCCCAGGAGATATCCGGTGCCCAGACACCGCAGGAATCTCCTTCTCCCACCATGTTCAGCTGACTCATTCTGTTCAGCGGAGATGGAAGCTGCTCGTAATGTTTCAAGTCTTTTGAATGGTAAATTTTCACTCCCGGCCACCACTCAAAGCTGGAATTTGCAATATAATAATCATCCCCTACACGGATAATGCTTGGATCCGGACAAAAGCCCGGAAGGATGGGATTATGGATCATTTTCGGTTTCCTCCTTGTGTTGATTTTCCAATGCTTTCATTGCTATATATTTTACCATAGTTTCCATCTGCTGTAATCCATTTTATAAAATCATTGATATTTATTCTGCTACGCATGTTGCTGTTCAAAGCCAGCCATTTTGACAATTTTACTTGCCACCAGATGTCAGATGTGCTATATTTAATTAAAGAAAGGGAAGCCAACGACACACGGCCTACCTTCCGACAATGAATACTTAAATGCTTTTCAGCATCAGCCGTTCACTATTGGGAGTAGTGGGCGGCTATTTTCTTTTCCCAAAGATCGTATAGCACAATCCTATGAGAGCTACAATGAAGATACCTATCTGGATCAAATCCGAATATGTGTGAGAAATTTCATATACCAGTTGGTTTTTACAGCTTAATGTGTTATTATGTTAAAGTGTCAGGCTTAATGAGAAAACTTCTCTATACCTAAGCCCTGACGAAACGTAACGGATTAGGGAGTACATAGAACAAATGAACAGAGAAGAAGTATTTGAGAAAGCATTGCGCTCATATTCTGCCTATTATGACATTAACAGGGAGACACCTGAAGCGCCATTTCAAGCGGAAGCCGCTTTTCATTCCCATAGTGACGCCTATTTTCTGGTAAAAAGTGCCACCCTGGGGGAAGCAGAGTCTCACGAATACGTTTTTTTTGCGTCATCTGAAAATCTGGATGCATCTCTTTTGGCAGATCTGGATCATGCCGCCTGGGAGAAAGGGATTTCCCGTGTAAAGCCACATGCTAATCACCGCAACACCGACGTCACGTTGATCGTGATCGCTGATTCCGTTACAGAAGAAGCCGGAAAGCTGGCGCGGGCTCTCAAGCATTACAAGAGTTACCGCATGAGTCTCCAGGGCTTCAGTCATTACCACCTGATTGTTGTAGATCTTTCCTCAGGGAAAACCTTCTGTAACCGGCAAGGGCGCTCTCTAAGAAAAATCTTTAACAAACTATGATGCCAAGGGTTCCAAAGTCAAAAAGCTGTTCGTGCTTGCACGATAAAGCTTTTGACCTTGGAACCCTAACATCCATATTAAACTCCCACTGGGAAAGGAGAGAAACAAAAATGACAGCTATATTGATCATTCTGGCTGCGATCGTACTGCTCCTGATCGGTTATGTAGGCTATGGCTCATGGCTTGCAAAGCAATGGGGCATCGATCCGAAGAAGCCAACACCAGCCCATGAAATGGAAGACGGTGTTGACTATGTGGCAGCCAAACCAGCAGTTCTGATGGGACATCATTTTTCCTCTATCGCAGGTGCAGGTCCTATCAACGGACCAATCCAGGCCGCAGTGTTTGGATGGGTTCCGGTATTCCTCTGGTGTATCATCGGAGGTATTTTCTTCGGAGGTCTTCAGGACTTTGGTTCCCTGTTTGCTTCCATTCGTCACAAAGGTAAATCCGTAGGTGAGATCATCCGTGATTCCATGGGCCGCAGAGCCCAGAAGCTTTTCACCATCTTCGCACTTCTGGTGCTGATCCTGGTTATCGCTTCCTTCGTAAATGTTGTTGCCGGTACCTTCATGAGCGAAAGTGGTTTCGGAGTGGATGCCGCTCCAACCGGAAACCAGACCACAGCCATGATTTCCCTGTTGTTTATCGTACTCGCTGTTATCTACGGATACATCACCAACCGTCTTGGCGTTGGCACTCTGCCAGCAACCATCGGCGGCATCATCGGAATCGTTGCCATCGTGATTCTTGGTCTGAATTTCGGTTTCGTAATGACACGTATCCAGTGGATCGTATTTATTGGAATTTATATCGCAGTTGCTTCCCTGGTTCCAGTCTGGATCCTTCTGCAGCCTCGTGATTATCTTTCCAGCTTCCTTCTCTACGGAATGATGATCCTGGCTCTTCTTGGAATCTTCGTCTGTGGCTTCACAGGACGCGCTACCTTCAATATTCCGGCATTTACCAGCTGGAACACTTCCATCGGAAGCCTGTTCCCGGCATTGTTTATCACAGTTGCATGCGGTGCATGTTCCGGTTTCCACAGTCTGATTGCGACTGGTACTTCTTCCAAGCAGCTTGATAATGAAAAAAATGCTAAACCAATTGCCTATGGCTCCATGCTGATCGAATCTGCACTTGGCATCGTTGCTCTGATTGCAGTCGGTATGGTATTTGACAAGTACACAGGCGGCGCATTTGGTGGGCCTCCGGCAGCATTTGCGGCAGGTATCGCAACCATGTTCTCTGATGAGGGATCTGGTGCTTACAACACCATTTACGCACTGCTTACCCTGGCAGTATCTGTATTTGCTTTAACTTCCCTGGATACAGGAACCCGTCTTGGACGTTTCCTGTTCTCTGAGCTTTTCCTTAAAGAAGATGAAAAGACCTGGAAGGATGCCACAGGCGTTCGCAAAGTGTTGGCTCATCCCCTTGTTGGAACTTCTCTTCTGGTTATCATCGGATGTATCCTTGGCGGTCTTTCCTTAAGCCAGATCTGGGGACTGTTTGGTGCAGCCAACCAGCTTCTTGCAGGTATTGCACTTATGGCAGTATGCGCATGGCTTGGTCAGGCAGGCAAGAACAACAAAATGTTCTATGTTCCCATGGTATTCATGCTTGCAGCTACCCTGTGCAGTCTTCTGATCACCGTGAAAAACAAGATCGTTATGATCGGTGCAGGACAGGCTCTGTGGGGCGACTGGTTCCAGTTATTCTTTGCAGCTGCAATGGCTATCCTGGCACTGTTCCTGGTAGCTGAAGGCGTACAGACCTTTAAGAAACAGAAAGCTTTGAAGAAAGCCTGAGTATAAAACCAATTCTAAATTTACCTGACAAAAAACCCTTACTGGTTCTACTTCAAAAACCAGTAAGGGTTTTATTTCACTTAGCGCACAGCGCAATTTCTCACTTTTTCACTTCCGCACACAGCTCCGGCAGACACATAGGTTTCTTCCCTTCCAGCTCATCTGCCATATTCAGTGCCAGCACATTCCAGTTAATAAATCCACCGTTCATAACCGGCTCTCCATTAAATGGATTGTAGTATTCATGAAGGCTTCCTGTTTTCTCCAGGTCCTCTCCCAGAAGACGCATAGTGCGTTTGTACATGATTTCCGCCTCCATGCGGTATCCGTAATTCAAAAGTCCGCGGAATACCACATAGTTTGCAACCAGCCAGATCGGGCCAAGCCAGTTGGATGGGTTATTGGTAACAGACAGGTCAAACATTTTTTCATCCTTTGAAAGCGTGGTCAGACCGAAGTCAGAACCAAAGGTATCCGGATCAAAAATATGTTTCACCATATCTGCCGCCTGCTCTTTGGTAGCAATTCCTGCATACATTGGAATAAAGCCAGACCATACACGAACCTTGATCGGCAGTGTCTTCCAGAAAACCCCAAGTCCCTGGTGGAACCAGTCATATTTTCTGGTCTTAACGTCCACATCAACAGAATAGAAGAAGTGGTCACGTTTATCCCAGCATTCCTGCTGGATTGCACTGATCAGCGCGCCCCGCTTTTCAAGAAGCTTCTTAACCGCTTCCTCTTTTCCAAACTGTCTGTATAATTTGGCGCCAGCTTCCAGTTCTACACACATGAAGCTGTTCAGATAGATATTTGCAGTAGAAAATGGCGGACGGCCAAAAGTCGCCGGATCATTGTCCATACCGATCATAATGTCATCAGCCCATACATACAGTCCAGTGTTTTCATGGAAGTAATAATGATCATAGCAGTCAAAATATTTCGCCACGCCGGGAAGAAACTCCTCGGTCCAGGCGTAATCACCAATATAATCACTGATCAGGCACATCTGGCTGCAAAGGAAAGGCTTATGCATATTCATGATCTTGCCTTCCTTGTGCCGCATATTCAGATAGGGCTCCGGCCATTCAGCCACCTCGATCATCATAGGGATGTAACCATCCTCCAGCTGATGATCAAAGAAGTTACGGATATTTCCCTGTGCATGCTCTATAATTCTTGGCTTCACTGACGGATCCTCATAGGAATCCGCCAGATTTAAGAAGCCATATACGGACCAGTAAGTATCCCAGTCCCATACATTTCCATCATAAATAGAACCCGGATCAATAAATGGGTAACGGATAAAGCTTCGCGGATTCTTAAGCACATCCTCCGTGTGAGACATTACAAATTTTTTCAGATTCTGTCTGTACTGCTCTGTCCTTTTGTCTTCCATAATATCAACCCTTTACAGCTCCAGCTGTCATACCTTCCATCAGTTTCTTATTCAGTGCCATATAAAGGATCAGAAGTGGGAATACACTCATGGATACGGATGCAAAGATCGCGCCCCAGTTCTTGGATCCAAACTCATCAGAGAAGTACAGAAGTCCTGTCTGCACAGTCTTCAGTGCAGAATCGCTGATGAATGTCATGGAAAACAGAAGATCGTTCCATTTGAAGAAGAACTGAAGAACCAGTACGGTTACAATAGAGTTCTTCATAAGGGGTGTTACTATGTGCCACATCAGTCTGTAAATACCGCATCCGTCAATAACTGCTGCTTCCATAATGTCATCCGGGAAGGAACGAAGATAGCCCTGAACCAGATAAATTGACAAGGAAAGACCAAATGCTATGTAGGTAATGATCAGACAGGTTCTGGTATTCAGAAGATTTGATCTGGAATAAATCTGGAACAGCGGGATCAATGCGATCGCAACCGGGATCATGATACCGAAACGGAAATACTGTGCAACTGCATTTCTGAATTTCCATTTCATCTTGGTTACTGCGAAACCAACTGTTACAGAGAAGAACACGATAAATACCAGTGCCACCAGTGTGGTGATCAAGCTGTTCTTAAAGAATGTGGACATGTGACCTCTGGTCCATGCATCAGCGTAGTTCTGTACATAGAAACCATCATTTAATGCATATGCCGGTTTCTCACTCCACTCTGCCTGTTTCTTAAAGGATGCTGTCAACATCCAGAATAACGGATAAATCTCAACCATGCAAAGAAGGAAAATTACAATTCCTCGTAAAGCTGCTTTTACTTTTTTCATAATATTTCCTCCTTTCAGTCTTTTACATCAAATTTGTTGATTACAAGAGAACCAATTACACAGATCAGGAAGATTACGATGGCGATAACGCTGGCGTAACCAACCTTATTGTAGGTAAACGCAACATCATACATGTACATAGACAGTGATTTTGTCGCACTTCCTGGACCACCCTTTGTAAGAGCCATAGCAGACTCGAACATCTTTACAGTTCCGGAGAAACTGAATACAAGGCTGGTGATTACCATTGGACGAAGCAGTGGAAGAAGGATGTTCTTAAATAACTGCCATCCGCCACAGCCGTCGATTCTGGCTGCTTCCAGGATATCATCGGAGATATCAAGGAGTGCACCATAAAAAATTACAGAATAGAAGCCCATGGCTACCCAGATATCCATTACGCACAATGCCCACAGAGCTGTGCTGGACTGACCAATCCATGGCTGAACAAGGTTTGTGAAACCAAGTGAATCCAGTAAAGAGTTTAACAGACCGTAGTTTGGCTGGATCTCATAGATCTTCGCAAACAGCTGGCCAACTGCAACTGTAGGAAGTACTACCGGGAAGAAAACCAGTGTTCTTACGATGGTTTTGCATCTCTTCAGCCAGAATTTAAACATCAGGGAAAGAAGAAGCCCCATTCCTACCTGACCGATGGTTACTACCAGTACATATTTACAGTTTACGGTTAATGCGTTCAAAAAGTTCTTATCCTTGAAAAGTCTTGCATAGTTGTCAAGGCCTGCAAATTCCCACTGAAGTCCCGGGCTGCCGCTGAAGAATGAGTAATACAGTGACCAGATAACCGGTACCATTACAATAATGGTATAAATAATCAGTGCCGGAACTACGAAAAGGGATATCGCTTTCTTATTACCTAATACCTTGTTCATAAAATTCCTTCCTTTCTTTCTGTGTCTAAATAAATATTGATGCTGCCTTTAAATGGATTTTCCCCATAGAAAAGGGAGTGTCTGCTGGCAAACACTCCCATGTAAAGTTCAAAGCTTATATTGCCAAGGCTGTGTCTTACTGCATGTTATATACATCCTGGATGGACTGCATATATTCTTCGCCGGTCATTTCGCCATTCAGCAGAGGCTGTACATTTTCCTGTGCAGTCTTGGAGATTTCGCTAGGCATTTTTGCTTCCCACCAAGCAAATCCCTCTGTGGATTTGTCAATCTCATCAAGAACCAGTTTGGTGTAGTTGTCCATATCATCAGCAGCTACATCATAGGTGTAACCTTTAACTGTTCCCTGCTCTTCCATTGCTACGTTACCAATGTTCTCCATGAAGTATTTCAGGAACCAAGCGGTACCTTCATCATATTTGTCATTGTCAAGTGCAAGGATGTTACCACAGTTCATAGAATAAGAAGTAGCGGAGCTGATGGACTCATCTTCGATCGGAATGTTGAAGAATCCAATTCCGTCCTCGCCTGCCGGGTTCTGGGAATCATCTGTCAGGTTCTGTGTGAACCAGGAACCATTGTAGAAGATAGCTGCTTTACCGCTCATCAGCATGGATCCTGCTGTGTTCATATCTACAGTTGTGATACCTTCTCCGAAGTATCCTTTTTCTGCCCACTCTGCAAGTTTGTCAGCTGCTGCAACAAGTTTCTCATCTGTATAATCAACTTCGCCGTTAGCTGCTTTTGTCATGATGTCGTTTCCTGCTGTTCTTACTGCGTAAGCGTTGATCAGACGGGTTGCACCCCATTTGTCAGATCCACCTGTTGTAAGAGGCTGGATACCAGCATCGGAAAGTTTCTGAAGAACATCTTCGAATTCTGCCCATGTAGTAGGAACTTCGCAGCCTGCCTGCTCGAACAGAGCTTTGTTGTACCAGAAGCCCTCTACGTTCAGTCCAAGTGGAAGATCATAAAGATCATCTGTTCCGGATAATCCTTTCAGAAGCTCAACAGCACCACTGTTCAGATAATCAGCTGTTCCGATTTCATCAACTGCTTCTGTGATATTTTTAACCTTTCCGGAATCGATCAGTACGCTAAGTGGAGCACCAGCTTCATAAGCGAACAGGTCTGGAAGGTCATTGGATGCTGCAAGTGTAGCGATTTTCTGCTGAAGGTTATCAGAAGCAACCATCTCATAGTCCCATGTGAAGTTCGGGTTTACATCTTTCTGATAGTCTTCGCAGATCTTATTGATCAGCGCACCGTTATCGGAATCCTCTGCCCAGATGGTAAGGATCTTAACGTTCTTCTCAAGCTGCGGATCATCGCCTGAATAATCTGCTGCGAATGTTGGAACTGCGAACATGGTGCTTGCTGTGATTGCTGCCATTAAGAGAGCTAAAGTTTTCTTTTTCATTGTAAAAACCTCCGATTTTTCAATTTTTGAGTTTGTGTTCGGAATCTTCTAAGATTCCCTCTGTTACTTTTCAGCCAATTTACTTTTCGGTCATGTTTGTTTCTTTTTTATCCCCGGGAAATATCTTATGGTTATATAATACCATTGTTCATTTTTTTTACCAGTGCCTATTTTTTTTGGTAATGTGCAGATTTTTTAGACTGTTTTGTATTAAAAAATTATGTTTTCAAAAGCTGTTTGTTATATGTTTTATACATTTAGGTAATTTTACACAAGATTATAATATGTTTTTTGCACAATATTCTATTTGAGCAAAACTATCGCATCAAAGCTAATTCTCCGCCTTCCACACATTCCCCTTGTACTCATTCGGTGTCATGCCTTCATGCTTCTTGAAAATATCGCAAAAATACCGGTAATTATTATAGCCAACCATCTCGCTGACCTCATTGACCTTATAGCCGTCCTGAAGCAGCTTCTTCGCTTTCTTGATCCTCAGATCCGTGAGATATTTCACATAGGAAGTACCCACCTCTGTTTTAAAAAGGACACTCAGATATGCCGTGCTCATGCCTACCCGGTCTGCCAGCTCACTAAGCCCGATATCCTGGTTATAATGTTCATCCAGATAAGTAAGCAGTTCCAGGATCACACGGTGCTTGCTGCCAGTCTGGTCTGCTGTAAGATGCTTGCCAATATCAGAAAGCACACTTTCTCCATATGCCTGCACTTCTTCAATGCTCTGGCATTTTTCCATTTCCTGGAAGGATACCAGGGAGCCGCGCTCTACCTGTTTCTGACTCTCGATCAATACATCGCTGAGTACACAGAGATGTTTATAAAATTCCCTGCGGAAATCCTGCATTTCCGGATAAAGTTCTTTCAGGCAACGGATTGCCTCTCTGGAATATTCACGGAAGGCTCCTGCGTCACAGCCTGTGATGCTTTTAATGCCTCCTTCAAAAATCTTTTCCAGTTCCTGGAATTTCTCCCGGTTCGCCTGTGCCTTGCGATTGTCTTCGTGGCGGTTTTTTGCCCATTCCTCTTCAATTCTGGAAAGAGCATTTTTCAGCTTTTCGGCAGTTACAGGCTTATCAATATAGTCTTTTACTCCAAGGGTCAGAGCCCGCTGCGCATAAACAAATTCAGAATAGCCGCTGATTACCACAAAACAAGTCTCCGGGCATTCCTCCTTTGCGGCTTCAATTACAGACAGTCCGTCCAGTCCTGGAATACGGATGTCCGTAATTACCACGTCCGGTTTCTCATTCCGTATCACCTCTAGCCCCTGGATTCCGTCATAGGCAGCACCTATCACTTCATAATCCAGCTTCAGCCGGGAAATTAAAGCCTTGATTCCCTGCACAACTATATATTCATCATCAATTACTACCAAGCGATACATGAAAATCCCTCCTGTATCTCTAAAACATTTTTGAAAAAGCTTTCTGCATATTTTACCTCACTGGCACCACAATCGTCACCTTTGTCCCTTCTCCCGGACTGCTTTCAAAGGTCACTCCGTATTTTTCACCATAATTCAGCTTAATACGCTCAATTACGTTCTTCACTCCATATCCTTTTTCCAATCTGGACATATCATCGATTCCCACACCATCATCCTCAATGGTAAAGATCATATTGTTCTGTTCCTGCCAGCCACGCAGAGAAATCTTACCTTTTCCGATTTTCGGCTCCAGGCCATGATACATGGCATTTTCGATAAATGGCTGGAAAATAAAGGTGATGGTCTCCCGCGGGAGGATTTCACGGCTGATATCTACAAATAACTCAAAACGGTTATTATAACGCATATTCTGCAGCTTCATATACCCCTGCATCCATTTCACAGAATCCGCAACTGTAATGTATTTGCTTCCATTATTCAGTGCCAGCTTGAAATTGTCTGAAAGCGCCTCCACCATTTCCGCCATCTGGTCATCCCCGTGCATGATTGCCACAAAATACAGGGAATCCAGAGTGTTATAAAGGAAATGAGGATTGATCTGGGACTGTAAAAGCAAAAGCTCTGCCTCACGCTCATTCAGCTTCACCGCCATCAGATGCTCGGAAAGTTCCAGGTTTGTATTAACCATCTCTTTAAATTTCTGTCCGATCCGGCCAACCTCACTGTAATCAAACTCTTCTGTAATATGACGCTCTCCCTCTCCGACCTTGGCAATGGTATTTTCCAGCTGCTTCAGCGGATGACTGATTGTTCTGGAAATGATCCTTGCCATGATAAAACCAACGAGCAGTACACAGCCTGCCACCCAGAAGGAAGTGAGGCGGACATTTTTGCTTTCTTCGCTGATCTCGTCTTTCTCTACTACGTTCACTATTTTCCAGCCTGTAGTCCCATTATTAACAGAAGAAAATAGATACGCCCGATTCTTTTCCGGATTGGAAAATGCCTCCATGATCGCATTTTCCTGTTCCTCATTTCCAACAAAATAAACCAGCTGGTCAGCCTCATTCACCACCATAAAATTACTGGAATCAAAGCTCTCGTTTCCCATGACAAAAGATTGGCCAAGCAGCTTCTGACTAAGTCCAATGATCATATATCCCATTCCCTTTCCATCGGATGGATTGATCATATATTTCGCATAGGAAAATCCGGTTTTGGTACCTGCGCTCAGAATACTGTCTCTGAAAAACACCTCTTTTCCTCTTGCTGCCTGAGCCTGTTTTACCCAGTCCTCTTCAAGGATATCTTTGTCTTCATAATAATTATAAAAATCATAGGTGCCTTCATTTACATTATTTAACTGGAAAACATGACCATAAAGATCTGTAAACACAATATAATTTACCCAGACCTGCTGGCTCGCCATCTCATTTGCGATCTTACGCAAATTCACACGGTCAGTGGAAGAGAATTTACTTCCACCATATTCATCTCCCTTTTCCAGTATCTGTTGAAGAGCTTCGTCATTCAGGAAATTACGTCCCACATCCACGATATTTTTCAGATTCATGTCCATAACACGACTGGAATTCTTAAGCGTGGACTGGTAGGATGCCCGGTAGTTCTGTTCGATGGCTTCTATAGAAGTTTTGTATACAATATTCATCAAAACTCCCACACCCAAAAGGGTGATGAGAAACATGGAAAGAAAAATCTGATTCTGAATACTCAGCTGCCTCCATGCTTTCTGTATTCCCGAAACCTGTTTCTTTTTTTCCATATTTCCATCACCCTCTCGTATTTTAAGGCGTATTAAAGAATACGCTCACAACGTAAATTCATTTGCCTTCGCTCTGGCGCAGCAAACCCAATCTGCCTTTCAGTAAAATTGGCAGAAATTTTTATTGTTCAAATACAATACGATAAATACCGCTTCCAGCTTCCGCAGCCATATAATCGGCTTCCTGGGTAAAGGTAAGTCCGTCGCTCTCTTTCACCAGTTTCGCTTCATCCAGACGGATCTGGGCCGTTGTATTTACCGGAATATGAACCGTCAGCACGATCTGTTTTCCCTGGACTTCCCATTTTACACCAACATTGCCATAAATGCTATGGTAATTTCCGACAGTATATTCCAGGTTACCACCGATTCTCGGATAAAGGATCGCATGCTTAAAGCCTGGCTGATCCGGGTCAGCTTCAATTCCTGCCATTGCGCGGTACATCCACTCACCGATCGCACCGTATGCATAATGGTTAAAGGAGTTCATATCTGCGCTCCACATGCTTCCATCATCCTTCAGTCCATCCCAGTGCTCCCAGATGGTTGTGGCACCTTTTTTCACCTGATACAGCCAGGATGGGAAATCCTCTTTCAGAAGCAGGTCATAGGCCTCTTTCAGGCTGTGATTCTGGCTGAGTGCATGGCAGAAATACGGGGTTCCCACAAATCCGGTAACCAGATGGCCATTCTCTTTATCCAGAAGTTTTTTCAGACCTTCTACTGTCTTTTCAATATATTTCTCAGGTGTCAGCTGGAAATACAGAGCCACAATATGGGCAGTCTGTGTCTGGGCTGTCATATTTCCATCCTCATCAAAGAAGGTTTTCTGGAATTTATCTACGATCTTATTGTAAAGTGCTTCATACTCTGCTGCCACATCCTCTTTTCCAAGTGCACGGGCCATTCTTACAAAAAGTCCAGTGGAATATGCATAGTATGCAGTACAGGTCAGGTCGTTTGGAGTGGCGCCGAAATAGCTGCCTTCCTCTGCGTCAAGTGCAACCCAGTCACCAAACTGCAGCTTGTAATTCCAGATATAATCCACAGCATGTGCACGCATGAAATCAATCCAGCCTTTCATGCTGTTGTACTGCTTTTTCAGAATATCCTTGTCGCCGTACATCAGGTACATGGTCCATGGGTTGATGATCGCTGCATCTGCCCAGGCTGCTGCGGAATGAGGTCCCTGGCTGAGAAGCCAGTTGCCATCTGTGCGTCCTTCCTCAATGTTCGGGATAACATGGGGCACACCGCCCTCCAGTGTCTGGTCAACCTCCAGGTCGCGGAGCCATTTCTTATAGAATGTATAGGTATTCATCAGGTAAGTAGCTGTGCGGCAGAAAATCTGCGCATCGCCAGTCCAGCCCAGACGCTCGTCACGCTGCGGGCAGTCTGTAGGCACATCCAGGAAGTTGCTCTTAAGTCCCCACAGGAAATTGTGATGAAGCTGATTCAACAACGGATTGGAGCACTCCAGGCTTCCGTTTGACGCCATATCGGAATGCAGTGTACATGCCGTAAAGTTCTCTGCTTTCGGTTCACCTGGATAGGAAACGATCAGTGCATACTGGAAGCCCATATAGGTAAAGGTAGGATGCCAGGTCACGGTTTCTTCTTTTGCAAACGTATATTTCATGGTTGCCTTGGCTGCACGGAGGTTATCCAGATAAACATTTCCGTCTTTGTCCAGAACCTCGAAGCAGTGGAGCTCGATCACATCCCCTGGCTTTCCTGTTGCAGTTACTTCAATACGGCCTGCCATATTCTGGGCAAAATCAATTACTGTATCTCCTGCTGGTGTTTTGAAGATTCGCTTTGCAGGAATGCGGTCCATTACATGTACCTTGGCGCCATACTGCGCACGCATAACCTGAGTGTCAAAAAATACTAACTGTACCGGTTTCCAGTCCCCTTTTGGAATCTCAGCCTTAGACCAGTCCGGAATTTCCAGAGCCGCATCATAAGTTTCACCATCATAAATTTCGGCAAACACGACTGGTGAATCACAGCCCTTCCAGGAGGGATCTGTACAGATGGATTCTGTAGTTCCGTCGGTATAACGAACCAGGATTTCCATGGTAAAAGCAGTCTGGTCGCCATAGTTATTGCGTGCCTTTGTCAGTCCCATTACGCCCTTGTACCAGCCTGGAGCCAACATTGCACCTGCACCGTTGACACCTTTTTGCAGATACTCTGTTACATCGTAGGTCTGATAAAGAAGATGTCTTCTGTAGGAGGTCCATCCAGGAGTCATCTCATCCTCGCCTACTTTTCTTCCATTCAGATAGAACTGATACAGACCAAGAGCAGTTGTAAATGCGTAAGCTTCTTTTACTTCTTTTTTGATTTCAAAGGTTCCTCTTACATAGGTTCCCTTGGAAACGCTTTTGTAGGAATCATCTGTTTCTGTAGATACGAAAGGTGCTTTCCACGCAGGTGCGCCTTCTTCCCATTCACCATGTTCCCCTGCAAGTGCAGTTACGAAGGAAGCTGTCTCACTCCAGTCCGTTTCTTCCTCACCGTCACTTACCTTTGCGCGGACAAAATAACGTCTGCCGCTTTCAAGAGCTGCACCTTCCACATAAACATGTGCAGATTCCTCTGATTCAGTTTTGCCGCTGTCATAAATCAGTTCCGCAAAAGCAGGATCCTTGGCGATCTGAAGTTCGTAGAATTTCTGTTTTACATTTCTCTTATCACTTGTAAGCTCCCAGGCAAACTGGGGCATATGGGAAACGCCCACCGGGGCAGTTTCATAATCCATGTAGATGTTCTTAATTGCCAGCATTTATTTTCCCGATCCTTTCTCGTAACTATCTCATATCTATCTTGCGTTATATTTTGCCGAATACTTATCTAAACGGAAATTTCGGCGTAGCAGACATTTCCATGAATGAAAGTCAATTGCTCCGCGCCAAAATTTTTTCATGTATCAGCGCTTTCTCAGCTTCAGCATCTGTCTTGCTTCATCCGGGGTTGCAGGTTCCAGACCCATAGCGCGGATCAGATTTACCAGTTTCTCCACAACCTGCCAGTTATACTGGGCTTCAACTCCATCAGAAAGATAAGCACTGTCTTCAAAGCCAACACGCACTACTGTTGCACCCATGGCAATTGCAGCAGCCAGGAAGGTCCAATTGTCACGTCCGAAATGAGTAACACCCCAAAGGGAATCTGATGGGACAAAAGAACGGAAAGCTGCCAGCATTTCCGGGGTTGGCTGCATACCGCCTTTATGTCCGAATACCAGGTTAAACAGCATCGGATCTGCAAATGGCTGCTCTCCTCTTACGATCTGCATATTATGGATCATTCCAATGTCAAATACTTCTGTTTCCGGAAGGATTCCTCTTTTATAAACTGCATCTGCACAATAACGGATATCATCAAAGGAATTGATGTATACGGCTTCTCCAAGGTTTGTGCTGCCACCATTCAGGGAGGCACTTTCTACCTTTGGATAATCCAGGGGATTGCAGCGGTCCTGGATATTCATGTCAGAAACACCACCTGTAGATGCCTGGACTACCACATCGGTACGTTTCAGGATCTCATCAAAACATTCAGACATATAAGTAATATCTGGAGTCAGGCTGCCATCTGGTTTTCTGCAATGAAGATGGCACATGGCTGCACCAAGCTTCACGCTCTTCTCTACATCTTCTGCAAGTTTTACTGCATCTACACTGGTTCCCGCCTGTACCGGAGCCAGGGATATGATTACTTTTCGCATTTTATAAACCTCCCATTGCGTTGCTATTTAATTCAAATCAACTCTTCTACAATTTCTTTCAACGTAGCAACTTCCCCCACGTTTCCAGGGAAAATAATATAAGGCATTCCCGGGAATTTGCTTTCTTCCCCTGTCATCCACACCGGGATTCCTTTTTTCACCTGCCCCATAACACGGGCCTTCTTCACGCGAAGCGCCTTGGTTCCTACATCTGAGGATGTGATTCCGCCCTTGGCAATAATGAATTTGGGTTTCACAGAAAGCTTTCCAATAATACTTGTCACTGCATTGGAAATCTTTACGGAAATCTGCAGTTTTTCTTCCGGAGTCATATTCTCCGGGGCAAGAAGCTGTCTGCTTGTATAAATTACAACGGTTCTGCCAGACAGAATTTTTTCCTCTGCCGCTTTTACCGTTCTCTCTACCTCTTTTTCCAGTCCGTTTTCCTCAAATACGGTATTTACCTGGAATTCCATAAAATCAGCCTGTCCTTCAAGCTCCTTCAGACAGTTCAGCTGATCTGTGGTTTTCTTCACATGGGAACCGATCAGCACGATTCCCCCATTCTTGGTATCCCCCTCTAACTGCGTTCTTCCAAGAAGAGGCTGGTCAGACACACGGCCCATTACTTTTGTGAAAGCAGCTGCAGTTCTTGCCATATAATGTTTTCCCGCTTTCATGGCAAGGACAAGTGCTGCGCAGAATACTTTCAGATCTGCATAAGAAACTGCATTTACTATAATCTTCGCCATATTCTGCGCAGACATAAGCTTCGTCTTGATTCCCTGTACGTCCAATGCGTTTAATTCTTCCAGGGAAATAGAAATGCAGTCCTCTTTATGGTACTTTCCTTCCGTTTTTTCTTCCACATATTCTGTAAGATCAGATGATTTATAACCAAAGGTCTTGTCCTTGGCAAACTCTGTCATCCCGGCTGGAATCAGCTTGTCCTGCTCTTTTACATAATGGATGTTATCCATTGTATAACGGCCGCCTTCCGGGAAAAACGGGCAAAGAATTTCGCCATCTATCTCTAAGGTCACAGGATTTCTATCGCCTATATTTGTACAATTATTCTTATCTTTCCCAGTCTCCTCGTTCTGCATCAATGTCTCTGCAAGCATTCTGGTTTCCAGTGGATAATGGCCTCTTAAAGTGGAATCGCCACGGGAAATGATCATAAAATCCTGTCCCAGTTCATCCGCTACTTTCTTCACCCTTTTTGCAATATCCTGGTGGACTCTGGTAGTTTCCTCCACGGAAAAGCTGCGGGAATTGGTAAGGATAAAGAACATTGATTCTTTTTCCTGAAATCCCTTGCGGATGGATTCTTCCTCCCAGTCTGTATAAACGGACACATCATGAACAGTCTGTACACCAGTGGGATCGTCATCCAGTACCACCAGTTTTTTATGGAAACCTTCCATCGCCTGGGCAAGAAGATCTTCAGCTTTGCTCTCATCCGTTTTGGTTCTTTCTTCTATGGTTGTAAAAGGAATGATCTTATATTCCATATTTATAAATTCTCCATTCTGAATCTTTACTTTTTTGAGAGGCAGCTTTTATACTGTATACGCAATCGGGAACCAGATCCGCATCTCGCCGTAATCACGGTTATCCCACGCATAATAAGGGATCAGGCGTACCTGTTTCCTGCCCATACCGTGATATTTCAGCGACTGGTACAGGGCATTTCTGTCGAATTCAGAACGGTCAATGGCATATTCTTCTGTTTCCAGAGCTATCATTTTTCTTCCCTGGATCTCGTACTCCACAGGAGTAAATTCTGCATTCAGATCCAGATAAATATCATCCAGAGTGGCCGCCTGTGTATCCACACTTTCACAGCAGTATACCAGCGGTCCACGCTCGATTGCTGCCTGTCCCACGGTTTCCTCCACCATGTTATTGGCAACTGTATAGCGGACTTCCATATCCAGATTCAGCTGTACATCCATATTCTGTGGGTCTTCCACCAGAATATCCAGATAGGTTCCTGCATCCTCTTTTGTAAGCTCACGATCTACTGCCCCACCTTTGATGGAACCGCCTGCCGACCAGCCAGGGACACGAAGTCTCAGGTGAACCGGTGCGTTTACTTTCACATCTTTTGCAGTGAAATGAATCGCTCCATCAAAAGGATAATCTGTAGACTGAACAAGTGTAAATTCACCACCGTTTTCCAGTTTCACCTGTGCCTCACTTGCACCATACATACCAGTCCATACACTGTTATCAGAGGTCAGATATGCATATTCGCTGGACTGTGCAATGGTTCTTGCCAGGTTTGGAGGGCAACAGTAGCTGAGGATATATTCACTTCTGGTAAGGGGCCAGATCAGTTTATAATCAAGCTCTTTGGCACGTCTTAACATATTTTCATAGAAAAATCTCTTCCCATCCAGGCTAAGTGCAGCCAGATTGGTATTTAACATCATGCGCTCAAGAATATCGAAATACTCTGCCTTCGGCTCCAGCTGGAACATACGGTATGCCCAGAAAACACCGCCAAGAGACGCACAGGTCTCATTGTATGCAGTAATATTCGGAAGCTGATATTCATAACCATAAGCCTGATGTACAAGCTGGTGGTCAAAGAAATATCCATAGGGAGATGCTCCGTTGTATAGCGCTCCACAGCCACCGGTAATATAAATTTTTTTATCCACAAGGCTTCTCCACACTTTGTGGAGTACTTCCATATAATCAGGATCCTCCTCTTCCAGACAAAGATCCGCTACGCCTGCATAGAGATAGTTGGCACGCACTGCATGGCCAAGAATCTTCTCGTGCTGTTTCAGCGGAATTTTATCCTGATTATCATCCATACCGTTTTTCACACTATCGCGAAGAGCGATTGCCTGTTTCGCAAGCTTCAGATAACGTTTGTCACCAGTAGTACGGTACATTTCCACAAGTCCCATATAGTGAGATGGGCAGACTGCGGTCTGCACTTCCCCGGTGCGCTCTGCCTCTTCATAAAGATGCTCCAGATAGTCTGCTGTTTTTGCTGCAATGGCAAGGAAATTATCTTTTCCGGTAATTCTCTTGTGTACGCAGGCAGCGGTAAACATATGTCCGAAATTATAGACCTCGAAATCGTTAATATCTCCCATTCTGGAAACACCGTTGCCGCTTCTTTCCCCAATGATCTGCTTAGTGGAAAGGTATCCGTCCGGCTGCTGTGCCCTGCCGATCAGGTCTATGTAATCCTCAATTTCGTCCTTCAGCTGCCGGTTATCTGTCTGATACGCTGTATAGATGGCAGATTCCATCCATTTATAAAAGTCTCCGTCGCCGAAAACGGTTCCGTCAAAGTCCCCCTGCGCATCCCCTGCACAGATTTTAAAATTCTCTACTACATGGCTGATATCCTTGCTGTCAAACATGTGCTTCAGCTGGGGCACTGTGCTGTTGGCGCAGGTATCAAAGCGCTCCTTCCAAAGACCGCCTGTCCATTTTACTTTCATTCCGTCAAGGGCGTGAACCTTTGCGTATGGGGATCTGGTTGTATCTGTAAGCATGGTTGTTCTCCTTAATTCTGATAAAAATCATTATGTATATAAATTATTTTATAATCCCTTAGCCTTCAGTGCAGCAGCAAGTGCCTGGGCACCAAACCGCGGGCTGGAAAGTACCGGTTTGCCGATTTTCTCATGAATTGCATCTTCTGCATAAGCCATAGAGCCCTGTGCCAGAAGAATTACATCTACCTGATCTGCAATCTCTGCTGCTTTTCCACAAAGTAAAGCTTTAAACTTGTCCTGATCTGCGCCGAACGCATCTACCAGTCCATCTACCAGCTCTACATGCTTATTCATTTCTCTTGCAACACGTGCAACTGTATTTTTCGTCGGTTCAAGAGTGGTAGGAAGAGTGGCAAGTACGCCTACCCGAAGTCCCAGGCGGGCTGCTTCACGGCACATTTCCTCATCAATACGCACAATAGGGATTCCGGTATAACGTCCGATACTCTGCGCTGCATCTGCAACCTCTCCTACTGAAGAACAGCAATTCAGAATTGCATCAGCTCCGTCGGAAACAGCCTGCATATACATGCCAACAAGGCGGGCTGCTGCTCCGGCAGTTACATAGCCATGTTCTCTTACCTCTGCCAGAATAGACGGATCCTGATAATTCAAAATCTCCGGTGCATCGCCCAGATTCTTTCTGATTTCTTCATTCACGCACTCAATTAATTCCGGTGTGGTACTTGTGTAAACAATTCCTAATTTCATTTTATCTCTCTCCTTCTCTTAAGACGCTGTTAAGCTCTCTGATCTTATACTTTTATAGTTTCACTTGTTAATTTTGCCTATCAAATATGATTTTTTGCGTCCAATCTTTTAATAATCTATACAAAAATTTTACGATTATGGAGCTGTCCGCGTCAAGTCCAATTTATTTATTTAGTGTCACTTTTATTTGTGTTAAAGCCTATCATCGAAATACGAAACATTTTTGCGATTTGCCCTGAACAGTTCTATTAATTCCATATTTATAAACGGGATTTCACAAGCATGATACCGCCATGTAAAATCCCGTTTTATATCATTTTAAATATACATTTTTTATCTGGACAATATCGCGCAATTACAAATTTATTTATTCGTAATCACCGACGCTACCGCTTTCTTCCATCCAGCATACTTCTTTTCCCGTTTCTCTGCATCCATAGCCGGTTTGTAAGACACACGGTTCAGTTTGCCAAAAATCCTTTCATCCCATACCCCAAGACGAAGTCCTGCCGCGTAAGCCGGTCCGATTGCGGAAAGCTCTTCAGAGTCCGGAACCAGTACACCTGCGTCCGCAATATTACTCTGGAACTGCATCAGGTAATCATTTCTGGTGGGGCCGCCGTCTACACGAAGTTCCTTAACCGGAACCCCAGCATCCTCTGCCATTGCCAGCACTACATCTGTGATCTGGTAAGCAATACACTCTACTGCTGCACGTACAAACTCTGCCTTGCGGGTAGTACGGCTCATTCCTACTACAGAAGCTCTTGCTTCACTATCCCAGTAAGGTGCGCCAAGACCACTGAATGCCGGAACCAGGTACAGGTTATCTTCCTGAATAGCCTCTTTTGCCAGTTTGCCAGTTTCACCTGGGGAAGAAATAAGCTGGAGGTCATCTTTCAGCCATGTGATAACCGCGCCTGTGTAATTCAGGTTTCCTTCCAGGACATAATTTACCTTGCCGCCGATTTTCCATGCAAGGGAAGTTACAACTCCATGAGTGCTGAGGGTTGGTTTTTCCCCGATATTCATCATAATGGAGGAGCCTGTTCCATAGGTAGCTTTTGTCATGCCAGGCTGAAGGCAGCCCTGTCCGAAAAGAGAACCATGGGAATCACCAAGCACACCGTGAATCGGTACTTTCTTCGGGAGAAGTCCCTCGAAGTCGGTCTCACCAAAGCATGCATCAGAGTCTGTCATCTCAGCCATATTGGCCGGGTCAATGCCAAACAGCCCACAGATTTCCTCATCCCATTTCAGGTCAAAGATGTTAAAAAGCTGGGTTCTGGATGCATTGGAATAGTCTGTTCTATATTCTTTTCCCCCAGTCAGCTTGTAAACCAGCCAGCTGTCGATGGTTCCATGGCAGATTTCATGGCGTTCTGCCGCTTCTTTAGCGCCTTCTTCATTTTCCAGAAGCCAGGCAATCTTAGATGCCGGGAAATACGGAGAAAGATTCATACCTGTTTTCTGGCGGATCATTTCTGCTGCACCGGCTTTCTCTACACGGGCACAGATATCCACTGCACGGGCACACTGCCATACCACTGCATTTCCGTACGGTTTGCCTGTAATCCGGTTCCATGCAAGAGAAGTCTCACGCTGGTTGCTGATTCCAAGACCAACTACGCATTCTTTGTCAACACCCTCCAGAAGTTCTTTCACAACAGCCAGTACATTGCTGTAAATTTCCTCCGGGTCATGGGAAACCCAGCCTTTTTCATTGATGATCTGTCTGTGCGGGCGGTCAGTACGGCGCATGATACTGCCAGTCTCATCGAAAAGAAGTGCCTTGGTCCCCTGGGTACTCTGGTCGATACTTATGATATATTTTGCCATTTTTGCTATCCCCTTTATCACTATTCAAAAAACAACAAGCGTGCCTGACCAGGTATGCTCTGCTGTCGATTTCCGATCTATCAGCAACAGAACATACCCAGGAGCTGCATTTATTGCAGTCTGTCAGTCACGCTAAAGCTTGTTTTGTTATTCACTTTTTACCACTTCTCCGCGAGTGTATTTGAAAAAAACTTTCACCAATCTGCACACTCACTTTGCAGGAAATTTTGCCTTATTTCAAAGCTTCCACAGCCTTCTTCGCAATTCCCTCAGCATTTAATCCATAATAATCAAATACTTCCTGGGAGGTTCCTGTGATAACTGGTGCATCCGGAAGTGCCATGTTCAGCACCTTCTTCGGGCAGTTAGCACCAACTACCTGTGCAACCATGGAGCCAAGTCCGCCGAACGGAGCATGCTCTTCAACGGTGATCACTGCTTTCGCATTCTGTGCTGCTTTGATCACACCGTCTGCATCAAGAGGTTTCACACAGTACATATCCAGTACTGTTGCGGAGATTCCCTGTGCTTCCAGTAATTTGGCAGCTTCATTTGCCGGGCGGACCATCTCACCGCAGGCAATGATCGCTACGTCTGTTCCTTCTCTGAGAACAGTTGCC
This sequence comes from Blautia sp. HCP3S3_H10_2, assembly GCF_052122375.1. NCBI lineage: Bacteria > Bacillati > Bacillota > Clostridia > Lachnospirales > Lachnospiraceae > Blautia > Blautia sp. HCP3S3_H10_2. The sequence goes on along the minus strand of NZ_JBQKCL010000003.1, from coordinate 29,064 downwards.
TTGTCCATTTCGAATGGGCAGTTATCTTCTGTATAAATGTCCTCAACCGGATTTCTTCCTACACGGATGTAAGCCGGTTTCTCATCTTTTAACAGAGCCTCGATCAGGTGCTTGGTCTGATGACGGTCACTTGGAAGATAAACTCTCATGTTCGGGATTGCAGACATGGCTGCAATATCCTGTGCGGAATGATGGCTCATTCCCAGTGCGCCGTAGCTTACACCACCGCTGATACCGATCAGGGTAACATTTGTGTTGGAATATGCAACATCAATTTTGGCCTGCTCATAGCTTCTTGTAGATAAGAAGCAGGCTGGTGAGCATGCGAAAGGCTTCTTTCCACATTTTGCAAGACCTGCGGAAATACTTACCAGGTTCTGCTCTGCGATACCAGTCTCAACGAACTGATCCGGGAAATTATCTGCAAATGGTGTCATGGAAGCAGATCCTCTGGAGTCACTGCAAAGCACCATAATATCTTTGTCTTCTTTTGCCTTGTCCATCAGTACTTCACAGATGGCCTGTCTGTTTGGAATCTTATTCATGAAGAGTGGCCTCCTTTCTTGCTGCAAAATCCGCGATGATCTGATCATATTCTTCCTGGGTAGGAACCTTATGATGCCAGTTTGCCTTGTTCTCCATTACGGAAGAGCCGCAGCCTTTTACGGTATTTGCAATTACAGCGGTTGGTTTGCCTTTAACAGTTTTTGCTTCTTCAAAAGCAGCATTTAACTGGTCAATGTCATTACCATCTTTTACATCGATCACATGCCATCCGAAGGAACGGATACGCTCGCACAGATCATCATGTCCCATTACATCTTCTGTATTTCCGGAAATCTGAAGGCGGTTACGGTCAACGACTGCGCAAAGATTATCCAGTTTATACTGATGTCCAGCCATGAAGCCTTCCCATACAGAGCCTTCTGCCAGCTCACCATCACCCATTACGGTGTAAACACGGTAGTCTCTGTTGTCTTTTTTGCCAGCCAGAGCCATACCTACGCAGACCGGAAGTCCATGTCCAAGGGAACCAGAGTTCATCTCGATTCCTGGAAGCTTGTTGTTCGGGTGTCCGATATATTTAGAACCAAATTTAGAAAAATGCTCTTTTACATCTTCAAGATCCAGGAAGCCTTTTGCTGCAAGTACTGCATAATAAGCTTCTACAGAATGACCTTTGCTCAGTACGAAACGGTCACGGTTCGGGTCATCCATGTTTTCCGGAGAGATGTTCATCTGGCAGAAATACAGGCTAATCAGAGTATCGATCACACTCATGTCACCGCCGATGTGTCCGCCCTTTCCGGCAACGATGATATCTACAGTATCTTTTCTTAAATCAAAAGATTTTGCCTTTAAATTTTCCATTCTCATTCACCTCTTAAATATGCTTTCACATCTTCTTCAATAGGATCATATAAATCAGGAGTGATTCCCATATATTTGCATGCCTCATAAAGTACCGGAACTACATCCTTATGGATACCTACACAGTGATGGATGTATGGTCCCTCTACGATCTTGGCTTCCAGACGTTTGATGTTCTCTACCTCAACCCAGAGATAAGTTCCCATTCCTTTCGGTCCGTCAACGCCTTTGGCTTTTCCAAGAAGCATGGAGTACTCTCCGTTATCACCGTCGAAACGTGCCAGAGTTACTTCGCCATGTTTTGCTTCTGCTGTAATACTTCCCGGATGGCTGAATGCCAGCGGATAAGTAAGCTTCGGTGTCTCTTTTGCAACAGAGATCGGCCATGGTCCACAATGCTGAAGGAGCTCACCGTTCTCAATATCAGGATGACGGATGGTCCAGTCAGCGAAGAAGCTTCTGGTATCATCAAGTGCTGCTGCCTCAACAAGAAGAGCTGTAATAGCACCGTGGATATCTGTCTCGCAGACAACCGGGATTCCTTCTTCGTTCAGAAGGGCATTTGCTGCACATGGCATAATTCCGATTTCACTCTGTAACTGGTTCCAGCACTGGATTGCAGCTGCCTGGCAGCCATATTTTGTAATCAGGTTTTTCATAGCAACCTTAAGAGCTGCTACATTTTCAAGCTCGTTGTCTTTGATGCAGATTTCCATATGCTCGCGGCAGTATTCTACAACCTTGGCAACCTCTGTTCCTTCTGCTTTGGCTTTCTTCATCTCATCTGTCAGCTCTGGCATTGGGATCGGAGTCAGCTGGATGTTGAATTTCTCCAGAAGTTCGCCCTCGTTGCACATGGTTGACCAGAACTCATATGGTCTTGTGGAAATCTGAAGGATTCTCATATTACGGAAGGTTTTTACTACATTACAGACAGCCATGAAATCGCGAAGGCCACGCTCGAATACAGGGTCGTTCAGTCTGCAGTTGGTCATGTATGTAAATGGAACGCGGAATCTTCTAAGTACTTTACCTGTTGCGAAAAGTCCGCACTGTGTATCACGGAGACGTACGCCGTTCTCATCCGGACGCTCATCAAGAGGTCCCCACAGAAGAACCGGTACATTTAACTCTTTTGCAAGTCTTGCACACTCAAACTCTGTTCCGAAGTTACAGTGTGGAAGGAAAAGTCCGTCGATTTTCTCTTTTTTGAACTTCTCTGCGATCTTGATGCGGCCTGCCTCATCATACAGAAGTCCTTCATCATTTACATCTGTGATATCTACAAAATCAATTCCTAACTCTCTTAATCTGTCTGCAGTAAGTCCACGATACTTTACTGCATCTGGTGCACTGAAAATGCTTCGTCTGGTTGGCGCGTAGCCGATCTTAATGTTTGCCATTCTGGGTGTCCTCCTTGTATTTTATAATTTTTATAGTTTCTGATTTTTAAGCTTCAATTGAATTTTTTTCTTGCAATTCATCTTTTTTGATACTTTCGTATTTGCTTTTCTTTGATTCTAGTATATGGCTCTTTGTACTTTATTTCTATATAAAATAAAGTATTTTCCACTTTATTTTTACTTTATTTATTGTGAATATATTGTTTATTTTTCAATTAAGAAGTACAATATATACAATAATTCACTTGACAGATACGCCGCATCAACGAAATGCAACATATTTTGAAGGTTCGCTTTGAACAATTGATGCAACATAGTAAATTTCCCGGGAGGTGTCCATAAAATGTCCATTACCGCAAAAGAACTGGCCCAGAAGCTGAAGCTTTCCCAGACTGCCGTCTCCATGGCTCTCAATAACAAGCCCGGAGTCAGCACAGAAACCCGGCGTATGGTGGTGGAGGCAGCTGAGAAGTACGGCTATGACTTTACCAGACTTTCCTTAAAGAAAAATAAAGCAGGAAGTATTTACGCGGTAAGTTACCGTTCCCACAATGCCATTATGTCCTACTCTCCTATTTTTGACGCAATGGTAGAAGGAATGGAATCCATGGTCCAGAAGAATAACTACAAGCTGAAGGTGATCACCTTTTATGAAAAAAGAGACAATCTGGAACATTATCTGGAAGACCTTCGGACTACAGACTGCGTAGGACTTATCCTGTTTGGAACAGAAATGCGTGAAGAAATGGTACGTCCTTTCCTAAAGCTGCCTTTCCCGGTGGTAATCCTGGATGCCTATTTCGAGAATCTGGATTGTACCTATGTTGTTCCAAACAACCGGCAGGGTGCTTACCTGGCTACGGACTATCTCATCAGCCGTAGGATGAAGCAGCCAGGATATCTGCAGTCCACCTATCCGCTCCGGAACTTTTCCGAGCGTCTGGAGGGCTTCTACCATGCAGTCCATGATAATGGAATGTCACGCTCCCGTTGTATCATTCACCAGCTTTCCCCTACCATCGACGGAGCAATGGCAGATATGCTGGCTGTGATCGATCGTGGGGACGCACTGGCAGACTGCTATTTCGCAGACAATGACCTGATTGCTATCGGAACCATCAAAGCACTGAAGCTTCGTGGGTATAAAGTCCCGGAACAGATAGCGATCGTAGGCTTTGATAATATTTCAGAAGGCCGGATCATTGACCCTTCCCTTACCAGCATCAGTATCCCACGCCATTATATGGGCCAGGTTGCCGCAAGGGAATTGTTGTCACAGATTGATGCCCCGCAGCAGCATACCTGTAAAATTGAAGTTTCAGCAAATTTGGTAAAGCGTTTCTCGGTTTAAAAATGCTGCATAAAAGCAGCTAAATCACAGAAATCCGAAATCTCGGGGTGAAATCATACTGACAAATCTCTACATTTATGGTATACTTATGCTGTTGCCTACCGTTACAGATGTCGGATACACAATATCATTCCCTGACATCTTATCATAAACGAAACAGGCATGTCTGCTTACGCAGATATCACCATAAAGGAAAGTCGGGAGGGATATTTAATGGATGAAAAAATTCTGAAATTCTTTAAAAAGCATAAGATCCATATCAATGATATCAAATATCTGCTTAGACAGGAGAATAAGACTTGCATTTACATGAAAGACGGACGTATCGTAAGAACCTTCATCACAGTCAAGGATCTGTATGATGTCCTGATACCTTATGACTATCTTTCCATAAATAAGGGCACTGTTGTCGCCAGAAACCAGATCGACCACATAGAAAACTGCACCTACTATATGCGGGATGGTCTCCGTCTCGAGGGGCGTAAACGAGGTGCTGCCACCCATAAGCTTTTAAACAAATCCCTTCACCAGGATCTTTCCAAAATTGCTTCCACCAATATCCGTACCCGTTTTTCGGTGCTGGACAATATGCCGCTGGCATTTTGTGTGATCGAGCTTATTTTCAATCAAGGGGGAACCGGTATCGATTTCGTCTTCCGTTATTGTAATAAAGAATTGCTCCGTCTGGAAAAATTGACTGCAAATGACATAGTCGATCAGTCCTTCTATCAGGTATTTCCAGATGGCGACCGCAAGCTTCTTGCCACCTACACAGATGTAGCGGTAAATGGCGGGAAATGCCATATGCACACTTACAGCTCCCACATCGGCAAAAATATTCTCATCAAGGCCTTCCAGCCCCTGGAGAATTTCTGTGCATGCGTATTGATCCCAGAAAGCGAAATGGCAGAATAACCCGAAGGTTCTTCTGCCATTTCTTTTTATTTACTGATTCTGGCTGTTTCTATACTGTTCTGGTGTAATTCCTTCTATTTTTTTAAATACCCTGAAGAAATACTTCACATTTTCATAGCCTACCGCCTGTGCGATCTGATACATCTTTTTGCTGGTGCCTCTCAACAGCTCTTTTGCATGGCTGACGCGGACCAGGTTTACATAATCCACAAAACTGATTCCCATCCGCGCTTTAAACGCAGAACTGAGATAACTTCTGTTCAGACGGAATAATGACGCAACAAATTCCTGGGTCAGATCTTTTTCATAATGCAGGTCAATATAATTTTTCACATTTTCCAGAACGTCCTTCTCCGAATAAAATCCAGCATTCTCAAATGCCATAGACATATTTTTGAAAATCTGTTCAAAATACTCCTCCAGTTCCTGGAAACGGAAAATAAGATTCAGGTTGCTGATCAGATTCAGGCTTGTAGCGGCACTTTTGTGCACCTGCAAATCCCGCGGAAGGGATTTTTTCAAGATCTCCGCGATTTCCAGACAGTATTCTTTTGCGTCCTTCAGACTGCATTTCTCATTTCTTGCAAAATAATGAAATAATTCCGGGAACACCGCCTCCACTTCACTGGTTCTTCCAGATTCTACCAGAAACAGAAACTGCTCCAGCTTAGGCCATTCCAGTGTACAGTTCTCCTGCGTCTTTTCTTCAAAAAACAGGTAATCCCTTTTCATCCCCAGAGTCATCTGATTCAGTGCCTGCAGAGACTGGGAATATGCCCGGTTCAGCTGCGTGAAACTTTCCTGTACCTGACTGATTCCATAAAAAGGTTCAATCCGAAGGCTTTCCAGAAAACAATCCAGAAGGTTTTTTATCTGAAGGATTTCCTCTTCTTTCACCTCTTTTTCCCTCGGGAAAAACAGCAATAGAAAATACAGATTCTCGATATTGTCCCTGGCAAGCAGAATCGTCTCTGCTTCCACCTCCCGCATAGTCAGAAATTCTGTCAATGCTTTCTCTCTTGTTTTACCAGATAACGTGACTGTCATTACTGCAAACCGGTGATCTTCCTTAAGTCTGCACATCTTGCGGGAACTGAATACCGGCATTTCCTTGCCTTCGCCAAACAATGCATTGCGAAGTATCTGCCTGTCATACTCATACTTCAGGCTTTCCTTTTCCTGCTCATCCAATGTTAATTTTTCATGTAGGCTTTTCTGGTTTTTCAAAAGCCGGACTGCTTTGTCCACAGCGTTCCAAAGAGTTTCCTGACTGAAGGGCTTCACTATGTAATCCAGTGTATTGGCGCGAAGGGCCTCCTTGGCATAATCGAAATCTTTATATCCGCTGATCACAATAATATATTTCTCCGGATATTGGGTAGACAGAACCGGCAAAAGCTGGGTTCCGTCCATGATCGGCATTTTCATATCTGTGATAATAAAATCCGGATTCTTTTCCTCAATCAGTTCCAGCGCGCTTTTTCCATTGGAAGCCTGGGCAACGCATGTAACATCTGGATAATTTTCCAGTTTTTTCACCGCTCCACGACGGATCAGCGGTTCATCATCGATTACAATATAAGTATACATCCTGTTCTCTTCCTTCCTGTCAGCTCTCATCGTTTATCTGTCCGGCACTTATCGGCCTTTTTCCGGCACATTACCAGGCAATTTCCAACCTCTTTTTCCATCTATCGCAATTACTTCCCATCCTCAATCTCCGGGATCCGTATCTGCACAGTAGTTCCCTTGTCCTGCTCACTGGTAATTTCTAATCCGTAATCATCCCCATAATACAGCCTGATACGGGAATTAATATTTTTCAGTCCGATACTTCCGTTTTCTCTCTGGTTTAATTCCTGGAACTTTGGTTTCCCAGCCAGCATCTGCTGAAGATTTTCAAGCTTTTCCCGGGGAATTCCCACTCCATCATCCTTTACAGAAAAGCAGATTACTTTCCCCTGTTTCCGGGCTGACAGCCAGATCGTACTCCCTGCATTGCAATGAAGCAGTCCGTGATACAGGGCATTTTCCACCAATGGCTGAAGAATCAGTTTCAGTATCCTGCAAGAAAGCAGCTTCTCCGGAACATCCAGCTGAAATGAGAATCCATTATCGAAACGGATCTGCTGAATGGCAACAAAATTCTGCACATGAGCCAGTTCTTTTTCCAGAGGTACAAGTGCACCCTTGGTCTTGATACTATATCGGAACATATCCCCCAGCGCCAGTGCCATTACGGAAATGTCCCTGGAGCCTTCAATTTCTGCCAGACTGTTGATTGCCTCCAACGTATTATAAAGAAAATGGGCATTGATCTGGGACTCCAATGCTTTCATCTGGGTATCCATGAGGACGATTTTATTCTCATACTCAGATTTTATGTACCGGTTATTCTCCTCCAGCATCGTCCGGTATTGATTATATAATGTCCCGATCTCGTCCGTCCGGTTCAGATAGGGAGATTCCACGATCCGGTGCTTTTCTCTTGGATGTGCCATGATCCGGCTCAGTGCTGTGATCGGTTCCGTCAGATAACGGGCCAGGAAATAGGCCAGAATAATAAACATAATAAAAAATACTGCCAGAACCGAAATCATCTCAAGCAATGTGATTCTGAAATCTGAATCCAGGCTTGCTTTGTCAAAAACAGCTGTAAGTGTCAGTCCATCTTCCGAAATTTCTCTTTCGTATTCAATTTTTTGCTTCTTTTCCCCTGCAGAACCGCTCTGGTATATCACTTCTCCATCTCTGCTCACACAGAATTCTGCGGAGTCAGGAAGCACATTTATCTGATCCAGCGAAAAAATTTCCGGCGCACAGTTCACATACAGCACGCCCAGAAAGTCTCTGGAATATACATCATAGATACACATGGAAAAAGACACAGAAGGAGTGTCGTTCAGCAGATAGTCCCGTTCTCTGGTTCCCTCCACATATATTTTCCCCTTTAATGCCAGAGTGTTTTCATACCATTCTTCCCCTTTCGGATCATAATCACTGTAGACATCCACTCCGTTTCCATAGCCTTGGCCCAGCACAACGCCAGATGGGGTAAAAATAAAAATACCATTTACATTTTCTGTGGAAAAAGTGAAATCCTGAAAGGTGTATTTCATATTCTGGTTTGCTTCATAAATATCCCGGTCTGTATAGGATTCTTCTGAACCGGTAAATTTGCGCAGTTCCTGTATCAGCGTTTCCTCATTCGGTGATGTATACTGGACGATTTCCAGAATATGCTGCATCCCTTTCAGCACAGAGGTGGTCTCTTCCACTGCCTGTTCCATAATATTAGAAGATGTCTCTGTAATCCTGGCATTGGACAGTCTTGTATAATTTGTGTACGCAATATAGGAAAAAAGCAGCATAGGCACCACAGCCAGTGCGGAAAAAATAAGAAAAAAGCGAGTTTTCAGTTTCATATGTGGCTCCTTTAATCCAAATCTGTTGTTTACAAATTTCGGGAGAACTTTTATACTTTATAAATAATAACATCAGTGTCTCCGCTGATTTAATTGTTTAGAGCCATATTATCACAACTTTCTTCAATTTGGTAGTGAAAGGATTTTTTATGAAAAAATTATCTGTCCTGTTTCAGACCGCAGCTATAACCGCAAGCTTACTTCTAAGCCCTTTATCCAGTGTCTTAGCCGCCACCCCGGCCGATACTGTTTCCCAGGAGAAAACAGAAATTACCTTTATGGTCAGCGGAACCGGAGATTACGCCCAGCGTTACAAAGAATCACTGGAGGAGAAGCTTCTGGATGATTTTCCAGATATCGAGATCACAGTGGAAGCCTACCCGGATGAACAATATTACAGCACCCTTAATACGAAACTGAGCATGGGTGACGGGCCCGATTTCTTCCGTATCCAGTCCTACTGGGCAGGTCCAAACGCGGTCCAGAAGCTGGCACCGGCTGATTATCTGGTTCCCCTGGACGACCTTCCTGTCATACAAAGCACAGATAAAAACAACACGGATCCGTTCACTTACAATGGGCATATTTATTCTCTGGATGACGGCTCCATGATCTTATGCACCTATTACAATAAATCTGTTTTCCAAAAGCTAGGACTCTCCATTCCTCAGAACTGGCAGGAATTTCTCGATGTATGTGAAACACTGAAGCAGAATGGTATCACACCTATTGTCGCAGGAAACAAAGATTCTTACACCATGCAGTTCTGCCTTTATCAGATTGCGGCCAGTCAGGTTTATGCCGAAAATCCTGATTTTAACGCACAGCTGGCAGACGGAACCACCCATTTTACAGATCCTGGCACCTGGGATAAGGTTCTGGACCAGTATCTGCTGCTTTTCAAAAACAACTATGTTCTGGAGCATTCCCTGACCATGGGTAATTCAGAAGCAATAGAGCGCTTTACTAACGGGGAAGCTGCTATGCTTTTCAATGCCAATTTCACTTACCCCTCTTTAACAACAGCTATGGGCGAGGATGAAGTCGGCGCTTTTCCTTTACCTGCCAATGATGTCGGGCAGCCAGTTTATACGGTTATTTCCAAAGGAAATGGTACCGCGGTTTATTCAGGAAGTAAGCATATTGAATTATGTAAACAAATTTTCAATAAGCTGTATGCACCAGCGGATGCTTCTGCCACTGAAGAAAGCAGCGCAGACAATATATGGCAGATTTTCCTTAACCTTCAGGAAAAAGGCCAGTACACCAACAACTGCAACCAGGGCTGGAAGGGCGACGTGGAATGGACGCTGGAAGACGGACTTTCCCAGAAAATCGCCGGTGCTTCCATCTCCGTAAATTACATTACTGCCCAAATGCAAAAAGCTTATGAAAATGGCTAAACCAGGCACGCTCTCACTTGCAATCTACAGTTCATACCTAAAAATTGTATACCAAATTAAAATCAAAAAGATACCCTCCGTTTATTATAATGAACTTACAAAATAATTAAACGGAGGGTTTTTATGAAAAAAAGAAACTTGGTTCAAAAAAGCGTCACCTTCGCTTTGACCGCTGTGATGGCTGGCTCCGGTATTGCCAGCGCACTTCCTGTCATGGCTGCTGAAGATGATTCCAAAAGTATCGTGGCACTGACCACAGACGGACTTACTAACCCAATTGGCGTAGACACCCAGACACCGGTTTTCACCTGGCAGATGGAATCTGGCAAAACAGGTGCAAGCCAAAGCGCTTACCAGATAACGGTAATGGATATGGACGGAAATACCGTCTGGGACAGCGGCGTTGTGGAAAGTGGAGAATCCACAAATATCAAATATGAAGGAGATACCCTTCAGCCAAAAACTGAATACCAGTGGAAGGTAGCTGTCACAGATGAAGAGGGCAACACATGGGAATCTGACCTGAACACATTCGAAACCTCTTTCCTGGACACCACCTATGATTCCTGGGGCGATGCCAAATGGATCGGCTCCTCCAAGAAAAACCTGGATGCTACTGCTGCCGATCTCTTCGACATGCATGTGGACGTGACCATTCCGGAAGGAAGCACCAAAGCTTCTGTCATCCTGGGGGCAAACGATTTCCGACCTCAGAACAAAGCCATGAACGTATGGAATAAAGAAAACGAGAATTATTTCCGCTACGAAGTGGACGTTTCTGATCCTGAGAATCCTAAGCTTAACATTTATGTAGTCGGTATGCCGGCAACCGTAAATGAACTGGATGAGAATGGAGAGCCTGTTATGGTAGAATCCAGACGAGGACTCACACCTTCCCTTATCACCCAGGAAGAAGAAAATCCAGCAGACGAACCAGACGTTACCGTTGCGATTCCAGCAGAAGTATTTGACGGAAAATCTGTAAATGATCCGATTACCCTGCGTATCTGGACCAACCAGTGCAACCAGTTAAGTGCTTCCATGAACGGCGTGGACGTAGACACCGGACGCCAGCTGAATCCACTTGGCGGTGACCACAACTCCAATACCTTCCCGAACCTGAACTCCATCGGCTTCGCAGTCAATGCAGGGGAAACCGCTTATTATAACGGTTTGGCAGTAGACATGTACGGAGACAATGACGATGGTGTGGTTCTTTTTGACAAAACAACCGGCACAACCTACAGCATCTTCGAAGGACTTGACGGAGTTACCGTTGACAGCGAAGAGGACAAGATCACGGTAGAAGGCGGGGAAAACGGAACCCTCGTTTACGCAGATCCTTCCGACGGCGCTTCTCCTATGGTAAGAACCAAATTCTCCACAGAGGACAAAGAGGTTGCCAGCGCAAGAATGTATGTCAGCGCACAGGGTACTTATGAAATGTACATCAATGGCGACAAAGTAGGAAATGGCCTTTTCAATCCTGGAAATGAAGAATATTCTACTTACATGCCTTATCAGGTTTACGATGTAACCGATATGCTCCAGTCCGGAGACAATGCCATCGGCGTTCAGATGGGACAGGGCTGGTGGAGCGGCGAACTGAATTACACCACTGGCGATTACAACTATTATGATCCTTACCAGGCAGTTCTGGCGCGTATGGATATCACTTACACAGACGGCACTACAGATACCATTGTTACAAATGAGGATGACTGGTCTGTTTCCACTGAAGGTCCTGTGAAATCCGAATCCCACTACAATGGTGAAAGATATGATGCTCAGACAGAAGCTGAATATGACGGCTGGGCAACTGCAGATTATACAGAGTCCGAAGACTGGGAAACTCCTGTTGTCCATGAGCCAAGAATGAATGATTTTGATTTCGTGGTACGCTACGATGAAGAGGCTTCCATCGTAAAAGAACTGGATGTGAAAGAAGCTCTTGGTGAGTCCAAGGAAGGCTCCGGTTCCTATATCTACGATATGGGCGAGAACGTTATCGGTGTTCCGCAGATCACCATTCCTGCTGAGTATGTAGATCCAGGCAGCACCGTAACTGTCCGCTACGCAGAGATCCTTTATCCGGATCTTCCGGAATATCAGGAAGCCGGACTTGTTGGAACCATGATGGTAGAAAACCTTCGTGCAGCCCTTTGTACAGACTTCTATATCGCAGGAGAGGGAGATCAGGTATTTGAGCCTCATTTCACCTTCCACGGTTACCGTTATATCGAGATCAGCGGACTTAAGAAAGAGCTCCCGGCTGAAAACATCAAGACAGAGGTTATTTCTTCTGTAAATATGACCGCAACCTATGATAGTTCCAATGAGAACGTAAACCGTCTGTTTAAGAACGTACAGAATTCGCAGACAAGCAATTTCCTTTCCCTTCCGACAGACTGCCCGCAGAGAAATGAGCGTCTTGGATGGACTGGTGATGCACAGGTATTCTCCATGGCAGCTTCCTACAATGCAGACGTTTACAACTTCTACAGAAACTGGCTGAAATCCCTTCGTGCATGCCAGCGTAAGGATGGTTCCCTTCCGGTATACGCTCCTACAGCAGAGCCACAGGAAGATGAATACAGCGGAATGGGCTTCTCCGGTGTTTCCTGGGATGCAGCACTTACTGTTATTCCTTATAACATGTACATGCAGACTGGCAACACTGCCATCATCGAAGACAACATGGATGCCATTGACAGATATCTGGATTACCTTGACAGCTACGATATGAGTGAAGAGTTTACCCACCTTACCAGCAGAACTGGTATCCTGGCTGACTGGCTGTCTGTTGATTCCACAGATGCAGGCCTGATCAACAATGCTGTTTATGTATATCTTATCGGCCTTGCAAGAGATATGGCAGACATCATCGGAAATACCGAGCTTCACGACAAATACGCTGCACAGTACGACCTTGCAAAAGCAGAGTGGAACGACTGCTATGTAGAAGCAGACACCTGCAGACTTTACACTACAACTACTACCGATCAGGATGGAAATGAACTGGAAGAGCCGGAAATCACCTACTACGATACAGAGGCAGCTTACGCAACACCTCTCCGCTATGGTGTATTTAATGAAGAAAACGAAGCAAAAGCAGTAGAAAACTATGTTGAAACTGTAAAAGCAGCCGGTTACACCATTACCTCTGGTTTCTCCGGAACTCCGAACCTGGTTCCTGTACTGACAAAATATGGTTACACAGAAGAAGCTTACAAGCTGTTTGAGCAGACAGATTATGCTTCCTGGCTGTATCCGGTAACCCAGGGTGCAACCTCCGTATGGGAGCGTTGGAATTCCTACACTGTAGAGGGTGGCTTCAACGGAAACAACTCCATGAACTCCTTCAACCACTTCTCTCTTGGCGCAATCTCCGAGTGGATGATGGCTTACCAGCTTGGTATTACAAGAGAAGACGGACAGGCAGGTTACAAGAGCTTTGTATTACAGCCAACTGTTGGCGGCACCTTCACCTATGCAAATGGTTCCTATGATTCCAACTACGGAACAATTTACAGCGGATGGACTGCAAACGACGGCGTTATGGAAACTTACACCGCTACTGTTCCTGCAAACACAACTGCTACTCTTTATCTTCCAATTTCCGAGGAGCAGGCAAATGCTACTACCGCTCCGAAAGGTGCTACATTTGTAGAAATGACAACACACAACGGAACTACCTGCGCAGTTTATACACTGGAAGCTGGAAGCTATGAATTTACAATTGGGGCATAAATGCCAGAAATGCAATTGAATTGCCAGAAGCTTAATTGAAATCCCCAAAGTATAATTGACGCTTCAGAAGTATAATTAAATAAGTTATCTTGAATCTTTCATAAAAAATACTCCCTTCCGGATGACAAGTTTTCGATCACTTGTCAGTCTGGAGGGGAGTATTTTTATATTAGGACTCTAAAGCCATTTTCAAACACGCTCTAGAGCGTGTTTGGAAAAGGCTTTCTGCAAGATGTACGTCACAATTTGTGGGAGATTTTGTCTGATTGATGGAGGCGTAGCGGGCTACGCCGACTGAAAGAAGGCAAAATATACCGCAAAGTGGGGCGTGCAGATTGCGGGAATGATTTTTCAAACAGGCTCTAGCATTTCAAAGTTTCTCTCTTTCAGGATTCAGGCATTTCAGGATTCCATGAATTGTCGTCCAGTTTTTTCACCATCTCTTCAAGATCAACTGTATAGGCCACTTTCACTGTGCTGTCCTTTTTGATGATAAATTCAGACAGTCCATATTCCGTGCCATTATCTGCCCAGTCATAGGTATAGCCCAGTCTGGTCCATGGATACTTTCCATCGAAATAGCTGGAAATAATATTCCCGTCAAACCACGCCTTATATTCTTCACTGACTGTATCTGAAAAAGAATCTGTCATCTCTACCGTTCCGATATCCCACACATATGCAGGCCGGAATACATCTTCCGGATTTGCCCACATGGCAGTAAAATAATCGGATTCATTATCCGGGCGCAGACCTATCAACTCTTTCATTCTCGTCTGCCAGTCTGTTACACCATCCTTATTTTTCTGATACCAGTCTTCTAGTTCGCCACCTGTAAATGCCCATACATTTCCCCATTCCAGCTTTACCTCGGTGCCATCTGGATAGCTGTCCGGATACTTATGGAATGTATAAAGAAGAACTCTGCCCTCCTGGTCGTAAACGGCATACGGTTCTCCTTTATCCAGGCTTACCACTGGAAGGATTTCGTCCTGGTCTATGATCATTGCATCCTCAACTGCCTGGTCAAAGAGGAGCTGCTCTTCCTCACTTTCCGCGGCCTGTACCGTCACATTCACTACATTTTCCCCGACTGGCACTGCCGCTACCGAAACCAAAACTCCCATGACAGCCAGCCGTTTCCATAATTCATTTCTCATATCCCATCATCTCCATATCTTTTGTTCTGCTGTTGATCTGCATCTAACTGTACCGATCATATCACAGGTAAAATGTAGATTCTGATATAAGGAATGAATGGCAGGCTTGTGGAATAAAATTTTTACTTACATTTTCTTTTTTACTTCACTTCAACCAGCTCGATTTTGAAATTCAGCTCTTTCCCTGCCATTTCATGATTGGCATCAAACGTAATATTTTTTTCATCCTTTGCAGTTACTTTCACCGGGAATGGCTGTCCATACTGATTGGATAAGTATACCTGCTGTCCTACTGTAAGATCTTCTGAGCCGGGAAGCTGTGCGATCTCAACGGTAAAAATCGCATTGGGATCAGCCAGACCGTAGGCTTCCTCCGGCATCAGATGAACCTCTTTGATCTCTCCTACTTCCATATCTGCAACAGCCGCGTCAAAGCCCTTGATCATCTGTCCTGCTCCGCAGATAAATTCCAATGGTTCGCCGCGGTCATAAGAGGAATCAAACTGGGTTCCGTCGTTAAAAGTTCCTCTATAGTGGGTACGGCAGGTTTTTCCCACATTACGTCCGGTGAGTGTATTATGGGAACCACAGCCTCCACAGCTGCTTCCACAGGAATGCTCTTCTGCATGGCTTCCACAGCCGTGATTTTCTCCGTGACTTCCGCAAGTATGGCCTTCTTCATGGTCTCCGCAGCTGTGACCCTCTCCGTGGTTTCCGCAAGTATGACCTTCTCCATGGTGGTCACAGTTTACTCCGCCAGATACCAGCTCTCCGGCAAGATATTTCTCTACCGCCTGATCTGCATCTCCCTGCGCACCGGAACAGAATTCAATCCCAGCCTGCGCAAGAGCGGACTGTGCACCACCGCCAATTCCACCGCAGATCAACACGTCGATTCCCTGCTCTGCAAGAAGTCCTGCAAGGGCACCATGTCCGCTTCCATTAGAGCTGATCACTTCACTGGAAACTACTTTATTTTCCTCGATCTCGTATATTTTGAAAAATTCAGTCTTTCCAAAATGTTGAAAAATATTTCCATTCTCATAGGTTACTGCAATCTTCAAATCTAAACCCCTCCATTTATCATAAGTATTGTCTGCTTAGTATAACTGGAATAAACAAGAAAAGCAAGGAACATTTGCTTTCCTGTCTATGTAAAGGTCAATACCCGGGAAAACAGTGCCTCTTTTAAAGTTACTTACCGCACGTCGCCCCTAGAGCCTGTTTGAAAAATCATTCCTGCAATCTACACGCCCTAAACCACCTCAAACACCAATATCCTTTCCCTCCGATTCTCCCCTTCGAACAAATCCATACAATCAATCTCATCTGAAAACAGCAGCTGTTCTTCTGTCATCAGATAACTGATATATTCATCCGATGGGTAATAGAAAAATAAAAGCATTTCCCTTGGGTTGTCATAAAAAGAATCGTATATTCTTGCCAGCACCTTTTGCAAAATTTCTACGGAAAAAGGATTAAAAAAGTAGCACCGGTCAACATTTTCCGGTACTGCATAAGTTTCTGCATTCGTCTTAACGAAGGATGCCCTGCCACCTGACACTGCATGCTCCTGATTTTCTCTGGCTCCTGCGAAAATCCGCTCATCATATTCAATTCCAACAGACTGGCATCTGGTCTGATAAGACAGGTAAAAACACACTCTGCCTTTTCCTGTTCCATAGTCTAAGACTGTATTTTTCTTTCCGATCAATCCGCTGTTTGCCAGTCTTTCCAACACGCAATAGGGCGTGGGTTCATAAGGGAAACGGTATTGGTCTGAATGGGAATCATCCCGGCCTGTTGTTTTTATTTTCAGCAATTTATCCCATTGTATTTCATTTTGATCCATCGCTATATAATCTTTCCTGATAAGTGGTCAATCTCATGCTGAGCGATCTGCGCCGTCCAGCCGGACAGCTTCTGACGTTGTTTTTTCCAGCTGAAATCATAATATTCTACTTCGATTTCCTGATATCTGGTGGTCGGCCTTACGCCATCCAGTGACAGGCACCCTTCCTCTGTCTCGTACATACCGCTTTTGGAAATGATCACCGGATTGAACATTACCACATCCACAAAGCCCATATTTACGATAATAATGTTCTTTTTCACGCCGATCATGTTCGCAGCCATTCCTACGCACCGTTCCCGATTCGCCTGCAACGTATCCTGTAAATCTTTTCCCACCTGAATGTCAGCTTTCGTAGCCGGCTCTGAAGGCTGACTTAAAAAGAAAATGTCTCTTACAATTTGTTTTATCATTTGAAGTTCTCCTGTTTTTTTCGACACATTTTATCTGCTCTTGGTCATTCCACAATAGTCATGTTGTATGCAGCCTGAATGTAGTATCCCTTTTAGCCTGGTTCTTTGCAACCTCTGTGACTTCATTATCGATATTGTTATAACATCTCCTGTCGCTATATAGAAATCATCGTAATCGCTTTCTTTTATATTCTTATTATAAGTGCTAGCATTATAGTTGTGCAATATGATTTTTTCGCCAAAACATAACGCGAATAACCAAAGGGTTACTGTTTACTCCGCGCACAGCAACCACTTCATAATGCACAGAAAACACCTCACGGAATGCTTCCAGTGAACAGAAACACCAGAGGACTTTAATTATTCCGGTTGTCAGATAGAAATCTTCATAACTTATAAATTTCGCACTCCCAATCTCTTGTTGTTTCCCTGCGTTTCCGATATAATAAAACTTATACACCCAACACACATACAACATGCGGACTTCCTCACCAGTATTCCTCATGTTTGTGATATACAGGGAGGTTATTCTCATGGGAAAGCAATCCACCAGGGAAAATAAGACGATTTACCAGATTTGCAGAGAAGAGGCTGGTCTTACAAGATCCGAAGCCAGCGAAAAGATGACTGCCGTTTCCGACTCTAAAATTGAAAAATTCGAATATGAAATGCAGGAGCCTACCCCATACGATATCATTCAGATGGCTGATGCCTATAAGCGTCCGGATCTTTGCAATTATTTCTGCTCTCATAAATGTGAAATTGGGCATCGATATGTTCCGGAAGTAGAAATTTCCGATCTGCCAGATATTATTCTTGAGACAATTGCCAGTCTGAATGAGATCAACCCGCTCACCGCACGCCTGATCCAGATTGCCAGAGACGGCAAGATTAGTGATGATGAAATAAAAGATTTCGCTTTTATCAGCAAAAAGCTGGATGAAATCTCTCTTGCTGTTGACTCCTTAAATCTCTGGGTTGATAAAACGGCCAGCGAACAGGGGCTTAATATCGACCTGCTCAATGCGGAAAAAGAGAAGTTAAGCAAGTAGGTTCACTGCCTTTTTTGTTTACATGCGTTGCAACTGGTTTATTATGTATTCCGTTCTCCGAATTGCCTCATCCACCTGACGTCTTGCAGTATTGATTCGGTCCTGTACCATCCAGTCCACTACAAATCCATCAAAGAAATAATCGGCAAAGGAAAGGAAATCTCCGGTATCTATATTCAGATCACATGCCATGTTGACATCATTTAATTCTTTACTAAAATTACGAAGATCATATTTCGCCTGCTCCATATTCCGCTTTGCCTGATCCATCTTGGAATGTTTTAACATCGTAGTAAAAAATCCACCGCCAAACATATCAACCAGTCCCCAGTTTTTTGCACTGTTCAGGTTCTCTCTGGCTGTTCGCAGACTATTCAGAGCTCTGTTTCCAGCACCAATTGCTTCTCTTTTTTCTTTTTCTAAATCATACATGTTTTCTGCTCCTTCATCCGATTTATGCTTTAGATACTATAAGTGCAATAATTCCACCAATGATCAGTACTGGAAATGCTATATAAAGCAATCCACCAACAACCATTCCGATCAATATCACAGGAAAAAATACCACCGTACAAAGTAATTTTAAAATTCCCCAGGATGCTTTAAGTCCAAATATAAAAAACTTGCCAATAAACCAAATCATACAAATTGTAAATAATATTGTTAACATCTTTTTTCTCCTTCCGTCACCATTTCATGAATGACTCTACATAATAATTTTCTTTCATCACTTAATGATTACATTTATTATAACGAGCTTACTTTCAAAAATATACATCAAACTCATCGAATTGCAGATCTTTAATTCTCAAATTTTGAGAAATAGCGAAAAAAATTCCCGTTTCATTTCTGCTTCAACTTCATCTGCTGAATACACTCTGCCAGCTTTAATATCTTCCATGCCTTTTTCTATTTCTGCATCGAACTGTTCCTTTGTAAGAGAACCATACGCAACAGGTTCCTCATAAGCCGGAAGTTTCATATCAAAAGAAGTTCCTCTCTGGAGTGCAATCTGTCTCAGAAACATTCCTACCGCATTGAACATTGGAATACCAAGTCGATCAAGCACCTGCTCTGTCTGTTCTTCCACTTTAGGCTCAACACGTACAAATACATTTGCTGTTCTTGCCATAGATATCGTCTTCTTTTTTCTTCATTATATTTCGTTTGATTGCAAATCGCAATCTATTCGCAATCTTTTTTATTATTCATACGCTGGCAGGTGGCAGACGGCAGATAAGGTATCTATAAAACTCTGTGTTTTCGTAATCACTCTGCCACCATCACCCTTTTAATCGAATACAGTTTTGCACCTTCCTCATATCGGACAAATTTCTTCCTGTCTACACCAGTTTTTTCCAGTTCCGGAATTTCTTTTCTAATTTTTAGGCATATAAACATCTCCTTTCGCATACATGAATCTTTTTGGTCATTCTCTATGGTCCAGATCACCTGATTGGATTTGCATGATCATCAATAGCCTTCATATATACAAAAGGAGAGGGTGTAAAATACAGGCTCCGATGATTTTTTCTTTTTACCAAATTTAAAAGGACCATGTAACTCTACATGATCCTCGTTAATAATATTTTTTATTATAGTAATTTACTCAAAGCCGTCAACTTAGCTTTATCTATTCCGTTTCCTGATTCTGATTTTCCTGCTGTTGAAGATAAAACATTGCTTTCTGCGTTTCAATTTCCGCTTTCAGTTCTTCCTCTGTCGGCAGGTATAGCTTATATTTTGACGCAAAGAGCTACTCATTTCCATGCATCACTGAGTAGCGAGCAATATCATCATCTGTGTCTGCGCACAATACAATCCCTATCGTAGGATTATCCCCCTCACTTCGTTTCAATTCATCATACATACGAATATACATATCCATCTGACCTACGTCCTGATGTGTGATCTTCTCTGTCTTAAGGTCGATGAGTACAAAACATTTCAGTATGTAGTTATAAAACACAAGGTCAATATAATAATCCTGTTTCTCTGTATGAATATGCTGCTGTCTTGCTACAAAAGCATATCCTTTTCCCAATTCCATTAGAAATTTCTGTAAGTTGGAAAGAATACTCTTTTCAAGATCACTTTCTGTAAAATTCGTGTCCTGTGAAAATCCTAAGAACTCTGCGACCACCGGATTTTTAATAAATTCCAGCTTATCATTTTGATATGACGCAGTCAATTCTTCCATTTCGTTCTCTACGAGCTCTTTTTTCTGCGTTTTGAGCATGCGATAGTAATACTGGGATGAAATATTCCGTTGTAAAGTTCTAACACTCCAGTTCTGCTCTGCCGCTTCCTTTTCATACCAATCACGAGCTTCTTTATCTTTAACTTGCAATAAAATACGATAATGTGTCCATGAAAGAAGTATCGCAGATTTTCCACTCGCTGAGTGGAAAATTTCTGGATAGTTTTTATAAAACAGATAAAAGTTATATAAATTTGTCTTCGTAAATCCTTTTCCATATTCAGCCGATAATTCTTTTGCAAGCTTCTTTATAATCTCAGCACCGTATTTAGCACGATCTTCTCCCTGCATTTCTTCACTGGCAATTCGATATCCCAGTAACCAGTTTCTCTGAACAAGCAAAGTATTGACCGCCTGATGCGCAGCTTTCTGTGAGGTTTCGATAATTCCACACATGTCTTTAAAAATGTCGTCTGTCTTCACAAAATTATCCATAATGCTATTCTGCCCGACGTTTTGCAATTTATTCTCCATATCGCTTATCTCCTTCTGTTATTCTTAATTCTTCCGACTGGCTAAAAACTATGGATATGAATAATTGTTTTAAGAGAAAATCGATTTCCTTATCAGAAGTACACTTTCAATGTCCACTTTCTTGCTTTGAATGTCCACTTTTCGTTCTTCAATATCCACTTTTTCACTATTCAAAAGTCTACTTATATGCAAATCTATTGGTAATTCTGTATTCGGCATCCGTTACATGCTCTTTCATAGTAAAAAAAAAGAATGGATATACCATTCTTAATCCGGCCAATGGAATATTTGGATTCGGGCATCATCCTTGCCTTCCTACAGTCTACATTAATGCTATCACATACTAGTTAAAATATCAATAATTTATCCCCTGTATTTTTCCTCTCTCCTCTTGTATATGTGAGAGGATTCGTAGTTACAGAGCAAGATCCACTCATGTTTAACAGTATCGGCTTTTTGGCTACTGTTCCACTTATGAGTTTTCATCTTGATGGAGATTTCGGTGCCTTATACCCTCGCTGACAGACAACTACGATAATCTGCATAACAACATCTCCTATTCCCACTTTTTTAAAAATATTCAATTTTTGGTATTAGTTTTTAATTTTGATCCCCTACACATTTCCCCCACTTTTTCAATGGAAAAAGTGGAAACTATTGCTTCCACCTTTATATTTTTTCTTATTCTATTAGTTTTTCTTCCTCCTGCACTTTTATCGGAAAAGCCGATAGAAGTCTCATTTTCCTTAAGACGAAAAAAAGCACCTCTTAGATCAACTCTAAGAATATATCTCTATTTTTCTAACTGCTCATACCAATCTTCTGGAAACCCTATATGTCTCAATGATATATCATTCTCATATTCTTCTATAATAGCTTTTAATTCTATCAAGACTTTGTTAATCCATTCTTTTTTGTCTGGATATAATAATTTTAATACAAGTATTTGTGAAAACAATTTTCTGTTTGGTGATATTTCTAATTCCCTTGGCATTTTAGGTAATGCGGGAAATGACCAATAATACAACCTTGAATAATGTGCGCAGCGGTTTTTCAAATCCGTGATGCAACGTAACCAGCTTTTTAAACAGGCAACTGATGTACCATATAATTCTTTTGCTAAATATTTCTGGTCACCAGACTGTAAATCTGCATAAAAGTAAGACAGCATTCCCATTGAAAAAAATTCAACAATAACCCATATAGGAAAATTTCCGCCATACTTTTCTTTATGGTGCTGAACTACTTATGTACTTTTATTTTCCTCTATACATACATTTAACAGTTTCACGAACTTTTCATGATTGTGCCTATCATTGTAAATAGCCCCATCCATATATCCTAAAGCCCCATGAACATGTCCACTGTAATAAGCTAATTGCGTTCTTAAATATAATTCAACTTTTTCTATATAATTAAATAATACACCACGCAGTCTACTGTCAAATTCATAGATTCTTTGAATTCTGTGAAAGTTTATATTTGAAAAATACGTCCCCTCCTTTTTTCTAAACGGAAGGAAATAAGCAGATAATCTATAATAGTTCGCCTGTTTTAAAAATCCGATACATTCTGTATCATTATCTATAATAAAACCCTTTTCTTTAATAATTTCAACTTGTTGAGCAAAGGTTTTCGGTTGTTTCATTACCTGTACAGTTGCTTCATTATTTTTCAACTTTTCATTTTTAGTTTCACTTGTATTCACCATTATTTCTCCAAAAATAAAAATATCTCCCCATGGGACACATCACTTGCGTGAGAGGTGCGGGGAGTCCTGTTAATATTATGATATGATATTTGAGAGAAAAAATCAACCATTTTTTATATTTTACCATCAAAAATTCCGGCAAAATTTTTTTACTTCTTCTTTCTTTCCATCTCTTCTTCCATCGCCTTCTGTTGCTGTGGCTGTCCTTTACCTTGACTGGCTATCTTCTTTTGATGATTACGGAGTCGTTTCAGTACCGATCTCCGTGGAGCGTTCTTATCTTGTTTCTTCAGAGTGTTGTTCATTAGTCCATCAATCATGTTGTAATTGGCTTCTTCTGTCATCTCCGCACTGCGAAGATATTCTCCATTATCCATAACCTTCTGCCAGTTCGCCAGCTCTGGTTTCTTCTTTTGTGTTTCTTCGGATTGTGATTGTCCGATCTGGGATTGTGCCTGCATTTCCTGTTGTTTCTGCTGTTCCTGTGCCTGCTCTGCCTGTTGCTGCATGAAGTTATGGATGTTCCGTCTGGCTTCTTCATCAAAGCCATTGTAACAGTCATTCATGACTACGGCACCTTCCTCACTGAGAATCACATAGGCAGCTCTTGTTCCATACTCCTCATGTTCCATCAGAAACCATTTCTTCTCATATTCCAATAATCCATCTGATAATGAAGCCAAACGGATATATCTCTGCACAGTTCTTCCACTGTCCCCGGCTGTTTCGCCAACCATATCTGCCGTATATTTTTCGCCTTTACTTCCCTGGTGCTTCATAGCATCATATTTCATCTTATAGGCATGGGCCTTTTCACTTGGCAGAATATTTTCACGCTGAATGTTGGAATCGACCATAATTATGACAGCTTCATCATCTGTATAGTTTCGGACAAGGACCGACATAGTTGTTTTGCCACACAGTTCACAGCCTCTTTTTCTTCTGTGACCTGAAATCAGTTCATATCCACCTTCTGATCGGGGTCTTACCAGTGCAGGATTTAAAACACCGTAGTTTTTAATACTCTCTGCTGTCTCATCCATTTTTTCATCATCGCTTACATGAAATGGATGATTTTTAAAAGGATGGAGCTTTTCTAGTTCTATTTCCACAACCTGGTTCATACTCTTTTCCGGTGCTTCTTCCAATCCCAGTAACTCATCATAAGAGGTAAGCTGAATCTCTTTTTTCGGTCTACGCATGTTTCAACACCTCCTGAACCAGTTCCCTGTAACTGTCTGCCCCTTTGCTTTTTCCATCATAAGCAAATATACTTACACCCTCAGATGCTGTTTCTGCAAGACTTTCTGTTCTTGGAATTGTCTGCTCAAAAATCTTAATATCATCTCCATATGTGCTTATGATTGCCTGCTTATTTCTCTTTGCATTGTTGTAACGACAATTATCCATTGTGAACAAAATACCTTCTATCTGCAATTCCGGATTAAATCTCTGGTGAATTCCTTTTACCACTTTCAATAATTCCATAAGTCCATCTGCCGCATAATATTGTGGCTGTACCGGAATCAATACACTGTCCGCTGCACTCAACGCATTGATTGTCAGCATTCCCAATGATGGCATACAGTCAATCAGAATATAATCATATTCATCTTTCAACAGTTCCAGATACTCTTTCAGTACTTTTTCCCTATCCTCAACAGTAAATAAGGACA
The DNA here is from genome assembly GCF_052122375.1 of Blautia sp. HCP3S3_H10_2. Classification (NCBI taxonomy): domain Bacteria; kingdom Bacillati; phylum Bacillota; class Clostridia; order Lachnospirales; family Lachnospiraceae; genus Blautia; species Blautia sp. HCP3S3_H10_2. The sequence continues at coordinate 4,848 of NZ_JBQKCL010000003.1, read as the reverse complement.
TATCCATTCCGGCAAGCAATTTATTGGACGGAATCAGATCCATCCCTTCTTCATGGTGTAAAACTGCTTCCTTTGGGTCAAACTCCAGCCCCATGATGATATTTTCCATCATACTCTTTAAAGTCACTTTGAGATTTTTGGGAAATCCCAGTCCCATTGTCAGATGTCCCTGTGGATCTGCATCTACCAGCACTACTTTTTTCCCATTCTTTGTCAGTCCGGCTCCCAGATTGATGGTTGTCGTTGTTTTGCCTACTCCGCCCTTCTGATTTGCAATAGCAATTACTTTACACATATACTTTCCTCCGATTTACTGTTTTTCTTCTACTTCTACATAAACACGAAAATATTTACTTGTTCCTTTATTTGCATAAGCATCAGATACTTCCAGGACATCCAATTCCTTATGCTTTTCCAAAATACGGCGAAACCATTGAATGTCCTTTAAAGTACCCTGTAATCTAATTTTCAGCATATGTATCCTCCCAGTCTTTGTAAAAGCAATACTCTGGATAACGGATTTTAATGGCTTCCCAGAAATACCGGGCATATCCACAGCAAAACAGATTTTCTACGGTATAACACTGACATTCTTTCAACTGATCTTCTTCTGCTTCGTACTCTCCGACGCTTGGTGTTCCATTACAATACAGGTTAAATACCATACGGACAATTCGTAAACTTCCACTGGTCTGCCACCCTTCCTGCAGGCATTCCGTTTTTACACATCCAGTTTTAAAATTATAGATTTTATTTACATTATTTCTTGTGTCTCTGTCGATACCCAGGCAATAAACCAAAGCCCGATGGTAAACATCCTGATATCTGCATTTTTTCAGATATTCTTCATAAAATTTTTCGTGTTCCATGCTCTTGAAAGTAATTGTGCGAGAATTGCTATTCTCTGCTCTTAACGCTGTGTTTGTCATAGCTTCTTCTCCTTTAAAATATTATTTTTAACTCCAATTTGGATTTCGACTACAACAAAAAAGGACACTTTCCTAAAATCTCTCTTAGGAAAATGTCCTTGCGGTACATTTATAAAGTTCAACTCATAAGCACAACAACGTAATATCAAGTGTTATCACGTATTATACAACAAAAATTTGTTGTACTTCTGTTGTAGTATGCAACTTTTACAAACACATTTTTTGATTTTTAGTATAACTTCGCTCCAGCCGGGATATGGTCATCCACCATCAGAAGATGAAGTTTTTCTTCTCCTTCTTCTTCGTGAATTGCACTAAGTAACATTCCACAAGAATCAATTCCCATCATAGCTCTTGGCGGCAGGTTTGTAATAGCGATCAGTGTTTTTCCAACCAGTTCTTCTGGCTCGTAATAAGCGTGAATACCGCTTAAAATGGTACGATCTGTGCCTGTTCCGTCATCCAGAGTGAACTGTAACAGCTTCTTGGATTTCTTAACAGCTTCACATGCTTTTACCTTTACAGCTCTGAAATCTGACTTGCTGAAAGTGTCAAAATCAACCATTTCTTCGAATAACGGCTCAACTTTTACCTTGGAAAAATCAATCTTCTCAACTGTCTTTGTTTCCTGTGCTGCATTGTTTGCTTCGTTCTTTGCTGCGCCCTGTGACTTCATTGTCGGGACTTTCTCCGACGCAATTCCGAAGCCACTCATATTCCTGAGCAACTCCCTACTTCGCTTTTTTCAACCAGATAAAAAGCCTTGTTTACCTTTAAAATTGATTACTTTCCGCATAAGCAGTTGTATTATTTGATGTATTTGATGTAAATCCCGATTGAGAGAATGGGTTCTTCAATCGGATTACTTACTAAATTATAATCTTTATTATTGAATAAGTCAATCAGACCAAAAAAAGCAGCGTACCAATTTTCATTTTAAAGTACGCCACTTTTCCCTACGCTATTGAATTATTAAAGTATTTATCCAGTCCATCAAACTCGGTTCTTTTTAGTTCCTTTGTTACATCAGTATAGATATTTAAGGTTGTTGTTATATCCTTATGTCCGAGTGTATCCTGAATAACTTTTATATTTACACCTGCTTCACACATTCTTGTTGTAAATGTATGTCTGAGCGAATGACAACTAAAATGTGGTAAAAGCACTTCTGGGTTTTCTGTTTTCAAAAACTGCTCATCGTTGCAATCACGGATTATGCGTCGGATTGCCTTATTCAAAGTCGATTGATGTTGTGGCTGTCCGAAGCGATTGAGAAATATAAAATCTGTATATCCATCTATGGTCGCTTCGCAGTGAACCCCTAGCAGTTCTTGTCTTTCTTTTTCCATAACAAATGCTTCTTTAACAAAATCGAGCATCGGAACTTGTCTATTTCCTGCTTCTGTCTTTGGAGTATTCACATTGAAATAGCAGCCCTTTTTTCCTTCAGAAGTTCTGTGGTCATAATAAACCAACGTGTGATTAACATCTATAATCCCATCTTCCAAATCAATATCACACCATCTGAGTCCAGTAACTTCTCCAACTCTTAACCCCGTTCCAAGCATTACTGCAAACACCGGATACCAATACACTGCTGTATTAGAGTTCTTCAGATAATCCATAAACAATTCCTGCTCAGGTCGAGTAAGTCCCCTGCGTTTCTCTGTCTTGAAGCAATGAGCTTTTTTCAATTCCCTTAAAACATTATTTGTCGGATTGTTTCTGATATAGTTATCATCAACCGCCATATCAAATATCTGATGAAGAATGTTGTGGACACCATCAACCGTTGCTGGCTTCAATCCTCGCTCATCAACCAGATAATTATAAAATCTCTTAATATCTGATTTCAAAAATGTTGAAACTCTCTTAGAACCGATTTGCCGACGTACAAAGGTTTCATAAATATATTTGTAATTCTCAAAAGTGTTGTTTTTCAATCCTCTCTTCAGGTCTTTCCACAACTCATATAAATCATCGAGTGTAACATATCGTGCTTCCGCTTTTATGCCATCACTTTTGTCTTTCTCAATCGCTTCCTCTTTAATCCTGAGTGCTTCAAGCGTTTTTGAATAGACATATCTTCTTTTATGGTTTTCATCAGTCCAACTGTACTGATAACTTCCATCACTTCTTTGAAGTTCTCCCGTGCGAAGAACTGTCCTTGTTTTATCTTTTCGTTTTGGTCTTGCCACGGCTGTTCCTCCTATATTTCATTCCTGCTATTTAAAAATTCCACAAATTTGTCGATGATGACATACACCTGATAACCGTCTGTCGTCATAAAATTGCAGTCTTTCCTTTTCATCAACTCTCGTATTTTTCCCCTTCCGATACCTGTATAAGCGGCTGTTTCATTTACCGACAAACATTTCTTTTTCCAAAATGGCTGCTCTTTTTTCTTTTCTATAAGGCTTTCCCGATAAGCAATCATTTCTTCATCTGCAAAATCCACATTCATCGTTCCACCTCCTAAATCTCATACATTTTTTCAATGTACTCATCAAACAATTCTCTTTTTATCATTCGGCGTTTTCCCACCCATAACACAAATGGACAGTCAGCAAACCTTGTCATTTCACGAAGTTTTTCTCTGCCAATGCCGGTATAGGCAGTAGCTTCATCAATGGTCAGATACGGCTTATGCCATATCGGTACTTCTAATCTTTCTTTTTTTACTGGATTACTCACAATAATACCTCCTCATATCGAATACTGCTTTTTTATAAATTCAACAAATTCTTCTCTCTTGATAAGTCGCTTTGAGCCATTCCATAAAACGAACGGACATCTTTCATTATCGGTAAGCTGTCTGATTTTTCTGCTTCCAACACCTGTATAAGCTGCGGCTTCATCAATTGTAAGCATTACTTTCTCCCAAAGTGGGACATTATAGATTGTTTCATCTTTTTCGTTGTTCATATGCTGTAACCTCCTTTGCGTGGTTACAGCATACTTAAAAATCTACGCTGAGCCAACGATGCGAATTTGCTCATCGCAGATTTGACTTTTTCATTAAATAGAATACTGATTTGCAATATATTCCTCAAAAATTTTTCGCTTTATCATTCGGCGGCTTCCTATCCAAAGTACAAACGGGCAATCTTGCTTTTCCGTCATTTCATAAAGTTTTCCTGTTCCAATATTGGAATATATAGATGCTTCTTCAATCGACAAATTAGGCTTATGCCAAAGAGGTACATTATAACTCAGCTTCTTTACACTGCTATTAGACATTCTTGCACCTCTTTTCTTTCTTGGATGAATATCTGTCGGTAACAACATAATCCCAACCATCCCCATCACACTTATCACATCTGTCTTTTCGCTTTGCAAATGGGTCAAGTCGCCTTACAATATAGTCCGGATTGTGGATGTAATCATTCAGGCACTTCGGGCATAGACAACGAATATTTTCTTTCCCCTCCGGCTTGTAAACCCAAAGTCCAAAAGTCTTTTTCAAAGTTGCGTTTATCTGCCTGAAAAGTTTATCGTCATCTACCGTACCTATGTATTCACGCAAATCCTCTCTATTGACTGTCCGTATCTGCTCCAGAAGAACCATTGACGGTTTCTTCAGTCCAAACTCCTCGCCAAGAATAATGTGCGATGGCAAATATCTTTTCTTGATTACACTTGTAACCGCTGCAACAATAATCGTTGGAGCATTCTGGTTATAATCGTCTGCCTGAACGACAAGCACCGGACGCTCTCCGCTTTGTACTGAACCACTGTTATCTGTAAATACCGATGAATCAGTGCACACTGCACGGTCATCGAGTGCATGCTTTCCGGTGTTTCAGTGCACGCTTTCCGCTGCATAGTGCATGGACATAGATTAGTCCTATAATGAAGATGGCACACATATGTGTGACTATCATTTATAGGAGGTCGATAACCATGGTTGATTATCGAG